>JAURZK010000133.1 GCA_030653505.1 Rubrivivax sp. | reverse complement strand
TTGACCTGCACCGCGATCTCGTGCCGCCCGGCGTGGTAACGCCGCGTGGTGATGGGGCGCAGCGCGTGGCGGCGTGCCAGCGCCACCGTCGCGCCGGCCGGCAGTTCGAGCGTCCAGCCCTTGAAGACCTTCGGGCTCAGGCTGCCGTCGGCCTTGACGTGGTGCACCGCGTAGTCCACCACCAGGCGCTGGGCCTGCGTGGCGGTCGAGCGCAGCGTCAGCGTGAGCTGCACGGCGCCACCCAGCTCCACGCGCCGCGGCGCCAGTTGCAGCCTGGCCTTGCCCTGCAGCGTCCGGCCCACGCCCCAGGCCTGCAGGGTGCTCACATGCCCCTGCTTGAGCAGCGTGCGGCTGGCGTGGCGCAGCAGCGCTCGGCGTTCGGTGCCGGCGCCGGGCAGGTGTTCTTGCAGCCAGGCCACCACCAGGTCGGGATGGTCCTTGGCGATGTCATTGAGATGGTTGGCGACGCTCCGGCGTACGTAGGGGCTGGGGTCGTCCTGCAGCGTGCGCAGCAGCGGCAGCGTGGGTGCCGGGTCCGACACCAGCGCCTGCAGGCGCAGGCCCCAGGGCAGGCGCGGGCGGCTGCCTTCGCTGACCAGGCGGCGCACGTGCGCGCTGGGGTCGTGCTGCCAGCGTGCGAAGGTGTCGAAACACAGCGCCGGGTGCAACACGATGAAGGGGCGGATGGCGAACTCGGCCGTGAAGCGCTGCGTCAGCGCGTGCAATGTGGCCAGCGCGCGTGCCGGTTGCGCCTGGCCCTGGCGCGCGACGAATTCGCCCACCGGCCACAGCACCCAGCCGCGCAGGCCTTCGTTCAGGCCGGTGGGGGGCGAGAGGGCGTCGTCGGACACGACCGGCGCCAGCGCAGCCTCCAGCATGCCCGCCGTCGTCTCGAAGTCGTTCGGCAGCGTGGCCTGCAGCGCGTCGCAGACCTGCATCGCGCGGGCCTTGAGCTCCAGCGACTCGAGCCCCTGCACAGCCATCGCAGCGAACCGGTTGCCGTCGAAGGCCAGGCCGGCGGCGTCGGCTTGGCGCTGCAACAGCGCCGCGGCATCGCGCACCAGCGCCGGGTTCAGCAGGTTCTTGAACGGTTCCATGGCGGTAGAGTTTAGGCAGCGCGCTCAGGCCGCGCGCTCAGCAAGCGCTGCTAAGCTGCCGCCCATGTTCACCGGCATCGTTCAGGGCATAGCCACCGTCCGCGCCATCGCCGACCGCCCCGGCCTGCGCAGCTTCACGCTCGCTTTTCCGCCCGGCTTCGGCGACGGCCTGGCCATCGGCGCCAGTGTTGCCGTCGACGGTGTCTGCCTCACCGTGACCACGCTGCGCGGCGACAGCGCTGCCGACTTCGACGTCATGCAGCAGAGCCTGGCGCTGACCTCGCTGGGCGCGTTGCGCGAGGGCAGCCTCGTCAACGTCGAGCGCGCGGCCAAGGACGGCGCCGAGATCGGTGGCCATCCGCTGTCGGGCCATATCGACTTCCTGGCCACCGTGGCCGAGGTCAGGCGCCCCGAGAACAACCACGTGCTGAAGATCGCCGTGCCGGCGCCGTGGATGCGCTACGTCTTCGCCAAGGGTTACATCGCCGTCAATGGCGCCAGCCTGACGGTGGCCGAGGCGCAGCGCGGGCCCGACGGCAGCGGCAGCTTCGAGGTCTGGCTCATCCCCGAGACGCTGCGGCAGACCACCTTCGCCGAGAAGGCCGAAGGCGCGGCGCTGAACATCGAGATCGAACGCCAGACGCAGGTCTTCGTCGACACCGTGCGTGCCGCCATCGACGAGCGCCTGGGCCCGCTGCTGCCGGCGCTGGAGGCGCTGCTGCGCCAGCAGGGCGCCAGCGTCGACGACCTGGCACGGCCGGCGGCGTTGCCGCGCAGTTGACGCCCTTGACATCCCTGCCGTCGGCGCGCCGCAGCGTGCGCAGGTCTCTGCCGTGCCGGCACGCCTGATGCAGGCGTTGCGCAACAACTTCCTTGCCCGTCGCTGGCGCGGCGAGGTGCCTCTGCGCCGGCTGTTCTGGCGCGACATGCTGATGGTGGGCACGCTCGTCAACCTGCTGGCCACCTTCGCAGCGTTGATGGCCGCGGCCACCGGCGCGCCGATGGCCGTGGCGGTGGCGCTGCACTTTGCGCCGATCCCCTACAACGTCTTTCTCTTCATGGCGCTGTGGCGCCTGCCCGGCCGCCCGGCCGCAGCCGCAACGGTTGCGGCGCTCTGGCTGGCCCTGATGACCGTGCTCTGACCGTCGGCCGCGTCGCGCTGCGCACCCGCTAACGCGGCGATAACGCACGCCTTCCTAGACTGCCTGCGTCGTCAACAGCCCGAAGGCTGGCCATGGATGCCCTGCACCTCAACCGCCGCCGCCTGTTGGCCCTGACGGGCAGCAGCATGGTGCTCGTGTCACTGTCGGGTTGTGGAGGCGGCGACGACCCCGCTGCTCCGCCCGCGTCAGCCGGCCCGGGCACGACGCCGCCACCGCCACCTCCGCCACCACCCCCACCGCCTCCGCCGCCCCCACCCGCCACGGGCGCAGGCGACTTCGACGGCAACGGCACCGCCGCCAGCGGCAGCGCGGGCACGCCCGTCAGCGCGGCACAGCGGGTGGCGGCGCTGGATGCGGTGACGGTTGCGATGTCGTCGCTGGTGTCCACGGCCACGGGGGGGCCGAGGCTCGACGCCGTCGCGCTGGCGCGCCAGCTGCAGCAGATGCCTGCCTTCCACCGTGTTGGCATCTCCACCCGCATGGGCAACGTCTGGGCACGTTTCACCGACGGGCGCAGCCTGGTGGTCGTCAACAACCTGCAGCCGCCGGCGCCAACCGGTGCCGCGGCGCCGGTGCCGGCGGCCGTGGTGACACCCGCGCCGCCTGCACCCGCGCGTGCCCGCGCCCTGGAGGCGCGCAGCGGTCGGCTCGACGGCGGCATCGACCTACCGGCGCTGCTGGTGCAGAACCCGTACCGTCAGCTCGACATGCTGGGGCGCGTGCCACCGAGCAGCGCCGTCGACGCCGCCCACCTGTGCCAGGACGGGGTGGACGCCAACACCTTGCCCGCGCTGCGCCAGATGGCCATCGGCCGCGGCCTGACGCTGCCGGACATCCAGCGCACGCTGCCGCCCGACATCGGGCACGACAACGGCATCGACGGCCTGCGCAACATCGCGGGCGACGGCGTGTTCTTCATCACCGCCTGCGCGGCCGAGGTCGGCAGCAGCGAGGCGCCCACCACCGTCATCTGCACCGCCACCCCGCACACCGCGGCCAACGAGCTGGCCTACGCCGCCGAGCTGAGCAACGGCGCACTGGCCTACGCCGTCAGCTGGCGCGGTGCCGAAACCGCCTGGCAGCCCGTCGCCTGCCTGGCCATGACGCCGCAGTTCCCGACGCTGTCGAACTGGAGCTTCCCCACCGAGTGCATCGGCATCCTCAACCTCAGCGGTGGCTCGGTGCTGGCAGAGTGGAGCAACGCCCTGCGCGGCGCCGGGCTGCGCAACGTCTTCACCTGGGACAAGCCGGTGTCGTGGCAGCGCATGCTGGCCTTCGCCGACGACCTGATCCAGATCGAGTTGGGCAGCAACAACTTCGATGGCCGGCAGGTGCGCCAGGACACGCCGCCGCGGCTGCGCGCCTACGGCGTGGGCGCCACCACGGGTTACCTGCGCGGCCGTGGCCTGGCCAACGACGCCGGCGGCAGCGCCCAGGCCGAGTACCTGCCCGAGAACTCGGCCGCGGCCTATGTCAGTGTGTTGGAGCCGACCATCGACTACGCCAGCATCAACGAGAACGAGCCCTACATCGAGCTCGTGGGCCAGTTCGGGCGAGAGCAGGGGCTGCTCAAGGCACCCGAGGTACGTGTCGGCGGCACGCCCGAGCGACCCACCGAAACGCTGCTGGCACGCGCCGACGGATCGATGGGCGGCGGCGACAAGGCCAGCACGCTGGTCTGGCGCGGCGACCTCATCCAGGCGCGGCTGCGCCCCGAGCACCTGGCGCGCGGCGGCTACGTGCAGGTGCTCAACGGCGACCGCTGGTCTAACCTGCTGCAGGTCACCTTTTGGGAGATCCCGATCGAGGTCACCGCCACCATCACCGGTGGCCTGACGCTGCAGATGACGGTCACGCTGACGGTGCGTGCCGACGTGCGCGGCTACCGCCTGCAGCCCGACGGCGACCGCTGGGCCGGCGGCGCGCTGCGCATCCTGGGCAGCAGCGCCGACAGCCATGCGCGTTTCACCGCCAGCGGCGAGATCGCACAGACCGAGGGGCGCGAGACCACGACCATCACCTGGTCGGGCAGCGGCAGCGCGGCCAGCACGCCCGGCAACATGCGGGTGTCGGGCGGCGGCATGCTGGACTGGACGGCGCGGCGCTGGAACCCGGCGGTGTCGGTAGTCGATGGCGGTGCGCACGACCAGCGCCGGCGGGTGACGCGCTTCGACCCCGAACTCGGCACCGTCGTCGTCAGCGACGTCACCGCGCAGATTCCGGCGTCGTTCGTTGCGCCGGCGCTGCCCGTCCCGCCGCTCGAATTTGTATTCGACGAACGCTGGAACCTGCTGGCCGGCAGCTACGTCAATGTGGTCGAGCCGGTCACGCTGCTGGGCGAGCGCACACGCACGACGACCATGAACTGGCCTGCGGTGCCAGCCCGCTTCTCGCCCATCGACGATCCGTTCGGCGGCGTCTAGCTAGCGCCCGCTGGGGCCGTCTCTGCCGCGTGCCGTCAAATTGATCCAGCGCAACGGCCCGGACGAACGCGGCCGCCATGCGGCGGTCAGGGGTTTACCCTGGATCATCGGCCCAGCCGTCGGCGGGCCCGTCTGATCTGCATGAGGTTCCCATGCCCCTCACACTGAACACTCTCCGGCACAGTGCACGTCATGCCGGCGCGTTGCTGCTGTGCTGCCTTTCCCTGGGTGTTGCGGCCCTGGCAGCCGCGCCCGCCGCGCCTGCCTCTCCGGTGGCACCAGTGGCCACCAAGGCCAAAGCGGCCAAGGTGGCCGTGATGACCGCCGAACAACGTGCCGTGCACGACCGTATCGATCAGGCCAAGCAAGGCGTGGCCGGGCTGCACCGCGGCCAACGCGGCATGCAGTGCGAGAAGTGCCATGCCGAGAAGGTGGCCGTGGCGCCCGACGACAACCAGACAGTCGAGAACCGCGAGTGCATCGCCTGCCACGAGGACTACGCGGTGCTGGCCACCGAGACGGCCAAGAAGCTGAGCAACAAGGCCATCAACCCGCACGCCTCGCACCTGGGCCCCGAGATCGCCTGCACCAGCTGCCACCAGGGGCACCAGGAGTCCAAGGCCTATTGCGTGAACTGCCACACCAACTTTGTGATGCCCATGCCCGGTAACGGCCCGGCAGCGCGCTGAGCGAGGAACCCGACATGGAACGACGCGAACTTCTGATCTGCGGCTCACTGGCCCTGCTGGGCAGCCCGGCGCTGGCCACCAGCCGCCAGGAAAGCACCGATCTCGTGGTCATCGGTTCCGGCGGCACGGGCCTGACGGCCGCGCTGTCGGCGCTGGAGGCCGGCCACCGCGTGATGGTGCTCGAGAAGATGCCGATCACCGGTGGCAACACCCAGCTCGCCGCCGGTGGCATGAACGCCGCCGAGACGCGCCCGCAGGCGGCCAAGAAGATCGCCGACTCGTGGAAATCGATGTATGACGACACGATGAAGGGCGGCCAGAACCGCAACAACCCCGAGCTGGTGGAGATCCTGGCGCGCCAGTCCGCGGGCTCGATCGACTGGCTGCTGGCCCTGGGTGCCGACATGAACGGCGTCGGCCGCATGGCGGGTGCCAGCGTCGACCGCACCCACCGCCCGCTGGCCGGCGATGCGGTGGGCCACAACATCGTGCACGCACTGCGCCAGGCGGCGATCAAGAAGAAGCTGGACATCCGCACCAACTGCCAGGTGCTGAAGATCCTGCAGGCGCCCAACGGCCGGGTCACCGGCGTGCTGGTGCGCAACAAGTACGGCGAGCTGTTCTCGGTGCAGGCTGCTGCGGTGGTGCTGGCCTCGGGCGGCTTCTCGGCCAACCTGGCGCGCGTGGCGAGCTACCGGCCCGAGTACGCGGGCTTCAGTTCGACCAACCAGCCCGGTGCCACCGGCGACGGCCTGGACCTGGGCGCGGCCGCCGGCGGCGAGCTGATCGACATGGAGCACATCCAGATCCACCCGACGCAGGCCGCGGGATCGAAGATCCTCATCACCGAGGCGGTGCGCGGCAACGGCGCCATCATGGTCAACCGCGAAGGCAAACGTTTCGTCAACGAGCTGACCACACGCGACGCCGCCAGCGCCGCGGTGCTCAAGCAGCCCGGTGGCAGCGCCTTCCTGGTCTTCGACACCGCCATCCGCAAGAGCCTGAAGCAGATCGAGGGCTACTACCACCTCGAACTGGTGCGCGAAGGCGCCACGCCGGCGGCGCTGGCGGCGGCCATCGGCGCCAACCCGCAGGTGCTCGAGCAGACCCTGGACACCTACAACGGCTACCAGGCCGCCAAGGGCGATGCCGAGTTCAAGCGTGTCGACATGCCGCGGCCGATCAAGACCGGGCCCTTCGTGGCGTTGGAGGTCCGACCTGGCATCCACTACACGATGGGCGGCCTGCGCATCGACGTCAAGACGCAGGTGCTGAAGGCCGACCGCAAACCGGTGCCGGGCCTGTTCGCGGGTGGTGAAGTCACCGGCGGGGTGCACGGAGCCAACCGGCTGGGCGGCAACTCGATTTCCGAGACCGTCACCTTCGGTCGCATCGCGGCCACCCAGGCCGGTGCCTACATCCGGCAGGTGAGCAAGCTGAAGCTGGGCTGAGTGCCCGCGTGGCCGGCCTCCTGCGGTTTCACGGCGCCACGCACAGGCAGTGCGCCGCCGCCGTGAACGGCCGGTCTCGAGGTGCGGGGCTGGTCAGCCAGGCCAAGTCGTCCAGCAGGGGCAGCGCGGCAGCTGCCGGCAAGCCCAGCGCGGCTGCGGCGGCGGCCAGTGGCGCAGTTCCGGATGCGCTGTCGGCGTCCGCGGTCCAGGCGGCCACGGCCGAACCCAGTTCGGCCAGGCCAAAACGCTGCAACCAGCGGTCGAGCCGGCCCGGTGCGGCCTCGACGTAGACCACACGCGGGTCTTCACCCAGCTTGCCGCGCGCCGCGGCGCTCTTCAGTGCGTCGCCCAGACCGCCCAGGCGGTCGACCAGGCCATGCGCCAGTGCGTCCTTGCCCGCCCAGACACGGCCCTGGGCCACGGCGTCGATCTGCTCGGGCGTGGTCTTGCGTGCGCCGGCGGCGCGGCTGGTGAAGTCGCGGTAGACGTGGTTCACGCTGGCCTGCAGCAGCCGTTCGAAGCGCGGATCGAGGTCGCGGCGCGGATCGAAGGCCGTGCCCAGCCAGGTGGTGCTGCTGCCGGCGGCGTTCACGCCCACCTTCGCAAAGGCTTCGCTCGCGGTGGGCAGCATGGCCACGACGCCGATGCTGCCGGTGATGGTGGCTTCGTCGGCCAGGATCTCGTCGGCGGCCAGGCTGATCCAGTAACCGCCCGACGCCGCCACGTCGCCCATCGACACCACCACCGGCTTGCCGGCGGCGCGCGTCAGTTCCAGTTCACGCCGCACGAGTTCACTGCCGAAGGCACTGCCGCCGGGTGAGTTCACGCGCAGCACCAAGGCCTTGATATGTTTGTCATCGCGGGCCCGGCGGATGAGTTCGGCAGTGCTCAGGCCGCCGATGCGGCCCGGGCCCGCGCGGCCGTCGCTGATGCCACCTTCGGCGACGACCACGCCCACGGCGTCGCCGCCGGTCTTCGGCTTGATGCGCGCCAGGTAGTCGCGCCAGTGCACCTGGCGGAAGGTGGTGGCCGTGGCCACCTTGCCGTCGTCGGCTTCGCCGTCGTCGTCCGGCGCGCCGCGTGCGACGAGTGCCGCGCGCATCTCGTCGCGCGTCTTCAGCGCATCCACCCACTGGCGCTGCAGCGCCCAGGCCGCGAGGTCGCCGCCTGCGGCTTCCAGGCTGGCGGGCAGCGAGTCGATGGCCTGCATGACGCTGCCGGCGGGCTGCCGGCGCGCCTGCTCGACGCCGGTGGTCCAGCTGGCCCACAGCGCGCCGTAGAGCGCGGCGTCGCTCTCCAGCGTCTCGGCCGAAGGGGCGCTGGCGGTGTAGGTCTCGCCCGCGTTCTTGAACTTGCCGGCGCGCACGACGTGGGCGGTGACGCCCACCTTGTCGAGCAGGTCCTTGTAGTAGTTGCGCAGGCGGCCGTAGCCCTGCACGTTGATGCTGCCCATGGGGTGCAGCCAGACCTCGCTGGCCTGCGCCGCCAGGTAGTAGCCGCGCTGGTCGAAATTCGCGCCCCAGGCGACGACGGGTTTGCCCGCGGCCTTGAAGCGCTGCAGCGCCACGGCCAGCTCGCGCAGCGTCGGCAGGCCGGCGGCGCCGAGGTCGTCGGTCATGAGCAGCGCGTGGGTGATGGCCGGGTCCTTCGCCGCGGCGTCGATCACCGCCAGCACGTCGCGCAGCCGGGCGCCGTTGCGTTCTTCGTCGTCCTGCAGCTGGCGCAGCAGCGTGCCGCGGCCAGTGGCCGGGCGCTGTTCGCTGACGCGGCCCGCGATGTCCAGCACCAGCGCGGTCTTGGGCTGCAGCGCCGGCGGGCCGCCGCGCAGCAACGCCCAGGCCAGCGCGGCCAGCAGCGCGATGAACAGCAGGTTCAGCAGGGTGCGGCGGCTGGCGTCGATGAACCACCACAAGGTGCGGCCGGCGCGGGCGAGGGTCGAAGACAGCGAGGACATGGCGGCGGGGTGTGCGCTGGGCGCACAGGCTACGGAAAGCCGTGAGCTTACGCAGGGCGGGCCGCGCCAGCCGTGCCTTGCGACAAAGGCCCGATTGCGGCCGATGGGCTGCTGCAGGCGCCGGCGCGGCGGCCAGGATTGCCGCAGATCGTGCGCGGAGATGCCGGCGCGGCGAGGGCGCGGCGAAATTTGACTCTGCGCAAGACAGGCGGGCGGCCCGAAGGCGAAAAATGCCCGCAAAGGGGATGGTGACCTGGGCGATCGCGGCGCAGGCACCATTTGCCCGTCGCCTGCTGGACCCGTACTCCAAGAACCCGGTCCAGGCCGAAAAGGAGGGGCGAGATGGTCCAGCGCAGAGACTTCAACCTGGCCGCCACCGCCGCCATGGGAGGCTTGGCGGGCTGCACGCCCGCGACAGGCGCCGCCAGCTACGAACAGGCGGTGGCCGACACCTGGCGGCATGGCCGACCCGGCGCCAGCGAGGCCGCCGGCCTGCAGCACGAACTGGTGCGCTACGCGACGCTGGCGCCTTCCAGCCACAACACGCAGTGCTGGAAGTTCCGCCTGGCCGAAGGTGGCATCGACATCCTGCCCGACCTGTCGCGGCGCTGTCCGGCGGTGGACCCGGACGACCACCACCTCTTCGTCTCGCTCGGCTGCGCCGCCGAGAACCTGGTGCAGGCCGCGCTGGCGCACGGGCTGCGGGGCGAGGTCGATTTCGACACCACCCTCCAGGCCTTGCGTGTGCGTCTCGAGCCGACACCGGCCGTGGCCACGCCGCTGTTCCAGGTCATCCCGGATCGCCAGTGCACGCGCGGCGATTACGACGGCCAGCCGCTGTCGCCCGGCGACCTCGCGCTGCTGCAGCAGGCGGGCAGCGGCCCGGGCGTGCAACTGCTGCTGCTGACCGAGCGGGCCCTGATGGAGCGCACGCTCGACTTCGTCCTGCAGGGCAACACGGCGCAGATGAACGATCCCGCCTTCGTCGACGAACTCAAGGCCTGGATACGCTTCAGCGGCAGCGACGCGGTACGCACCGGCGACGGCCTGTACGCGGCGTCTTCGGGCAACCCGTCGTTGCCGGCCTGGCTGGGCCGGCCGATGTTCGGCCTCTTCTTCACCACCGCAGCCGAGAACGACAAGTACGCCAGACAGCTGCGCAGCTCGGCCGGCATCGCGGTCTTTGCCGGTGGCGCGGCCGACGCAGCGCACTGGGTCGAGGTGGGCCGCTGCGTCGAGCGCTTCGCGCTGCAGGCCACGGCGCTGGGTGTGCGCAGCGCCATGCTGAACCAGCCCGTCGAGGTGGCGGCGCTGCGTGCACCCTTCGCCAGCGCCATCGGCCTGGGCGCGCGCCGCCCCGACCTCGTGCTGCGCTTCGGCCGCGGGCCGAAGCTGCCGCCTTCGCTGCGGCGGCCGCTGCAGGCGGTGCTGGTCTGAGCGCCTCGGAAGCCCGGCCATGAACACCGCCAGCACTGTCCCGCGCCGCGCGGTCTTGCGCCGCATCGGCATCGGCCTGGCCGGTGTGGCGGCGATCGGCGCCGGCTTCATCGGCTGGGCCGTGCAGCGCCCGGCGCCGACGCTGGTGTCCACCCGTTGTGCAGGAGGTTCCCCGATGAACAGGAAGGTGCTCGTCGCCTACGCCAGCCGCGCCGGGTCGACCGGCGAGGTGGCGCAGGCCATCGCCGAGCGGCTCTGCGCGCAGGGCTTCGATGCCGAAGTGCGGCCGGTGGCAAACGTGGCCAGCCTCGACAGCTTCCAGGCCGTGGTGCTGGGCAGTGCCATCCGCTACGGCGCCTGGCTGCCCGAGATGATGAAGTTCGCGCAGGCGCAGCGCGCCGCGCTGGCGGCGCTGCCGGTGGCCACCTTCACCGTGCACATGCAGGCGCTGGACGACAGCATGGCAAGCCGGCACACGCGCAGCGGCTACGGGCAGGCTGTGCGCGCGCTCGTCGCACCGCGCGACGAGGCCTTCTTCGCCGGCAAGGTCGACCCGGCCACCTTGACCTTCTTCGAACGGCTGGCGGTGAAGATGGTCAGGTCGCCGCTGGGCGACAAGCGCGACTGGCCGCGCATCCGTTCCTGGGCCGACGGCCTGGGGGCGAAGCTGCAATGAGCCGCGGCCGCTGGCCGACAGGGCGTCCTTGATGTCGGGCTGGATGCGGACCGCGCTGGCGCTGATTGTCGTCGGCGGAATCGTCGTCGTGCATCTGCGGCGCGGGCGCGATCTGGGCGCCGAGTACCGGCGCCGCCGCACGGCAATGCTGTCCGCTGCGGCCGATTCGCCGCCGCTGCTGACCGAGGCGATGATCTTGCCGCTGCCGCCGCCCGTGCAGCGCTACCTGCGGGTCTGCGGATGGCTTGGCAAGCCGCTGCCGCGCAGCGTGCAGGTTCACTTCGACGCCACGATGTTCAGCCGGCCGGGCGCCGCCGGCATGCGCGGCCCGGCGGTGCAGCTCGACCGTTTCGACCTGCCGCGGCGCCTCTTCTTCATGCAGACACGCATGTCCGGGCTGCCGGTGGCGGTGCTGCACGACTACACCGGCATGCAGGCCTCGATGCGGGTGCGGGTGCTTTCACTCTTCGACGTCGTGAGGGTGCAAGGCGACGCGCTGGCGCGCGCCGAGACCGTGACCCTGCTCAACGACCTGTGTTTCTTCGCGCCGGCGTGGCTGGCGGATGCGCGCATGGCCTGGGCACCCTTCGACGACCACCGCTGCACCGTGGCCTTCACGCAGGGCCCGCACCGGGTGACGGCCGAACTCGTGTTCAACGACGCGGGTGAGCTCGTCAACTTCCACGCCGACGACCGCGGCGCATTGCAGAAGGACGGCTCGCTGCGGCGGCTGCGCTGGTCGACGCCGATGCGCGACTACCGCGAGTTCGATGGCCGCCGCGTGGCGACCCGAGGCGAAGCCGTCTACGCCTACCCGGAAGGCGACTCCGCCTACGGCCGCTTCGTGCTCGAAGGCATCCACTTCGACTTCGCGTCGTGAAACGCCGCACCGGCCTGGCCGTTGTCGGCTTGATCGCCGCGGCCCTGGTCGCGGCCGGTTTCACGGTGCGTTCGCGTTTCGAGCGTGACCTGGCATGGGCGAGCGCGCGCGCGGCGCAGGGCAGCGAGCTGATCGACACACGCTGCGGCCCCATCGAGGTGCAGCAGGCGGGCGCGGGCCTGCCGCTGCTGTTGGTGCACGGCAGCGGCGGCGGCCACGACCAGGGCATGGCCTGGGCGCGCCCGCTGGTGCAGCAGGGCGTGCGCGTCATCGCCATGTCACGCTTCGGCTACCTGCGCACGCCGCGGCCTGCCGACGCCTCGCCCGAGGCGCAGGCCGAAGCGCATGCCTGCCTGCTCGACGCGCTGGGCATCACGCGGACCGCGGTGATGGGGGTCTCTGCCGGCGCGCCTTCGGCGCTGCAGCTGGCGCTGCGCCATCCGCAGCGGGTCAGCGCGCTGGTGCTCGTGGTGCCCACCGCCTACAAGCCGGGCACGGTGGCCGAGTCGGCGCCGCCGGTCTCCGACGACAAGGACAAGTGGCTGCTGCGCCTGCTGGGTTCGGACTTCCTGTTCTGGAGCGCGCTGCACGTGGCCCGGGCGCCCCTGGTGCGCCACCTGCTGGCCACGCCGCCCGAACAAGTGGCTGCGGCCAGCGCCGACGAGCGCGCGCGGGTGGACGACTTGGCGGACCGCATCCTGCCCGTGTCGGCCCGCGCGGCCGGGCTGCGCGACGACACCGGGCTGGGCAAGCGCCTGGGGCCGGCGGCGCTGGAAGCCATCCGTGTGCCGACGCTGGTGGTGAGTGCGCGCGACGACGGTTTCGGCACCTATGCCGCGGCGCAGTACACCGCCAGCCGCATCCCCGGTGCCCGTTTCCTCGGCTTCGACGCTGGCGGCCACCTGCTCGTCGGCCACGACGCGGCGGTGCGCGCGCAGGTCGTCGAACTGCTGCGCACGACGGCGCACTGAAGTCGTACTGACACCCGCGCACCCGTGCCATGGCGGTCGCCGCGGCGGGGCCGCGCTGCGGGGTTGAGATACTCCGGGCCGCGATGCAGTCCATCCTTTCCGTCACCGTCCCGTTTTTCGCCCTCGTGCTCTGCGGCTACCTGGCCGCGCGCCAGCACGTGCTGCCCGAGAGCGCGATACCGGGGCTGAACGCCTACGTGCTGTACTTCGCGCTGCCGTGCATGCTGTTCCGCTTCGGCGCCGGCACCCCCATCTTCGACCTGCTCAACCCCGTCGTGCTGGCGGTCTACCTGGCCGCTGCGCTGCTCATCGTCTTCTTCACCATCGCCGTCACGCTCAGCGATCGTGTTCACCTGAAGGACGCCGCCTTCGGCGCGCTGGTGGCGGCCTTCCCGAACACCGGCTTCATGGGCGTGCCGCTGCTGGTGGCGCTGCTGGGCAATGCGGCGGCCGGGCCGGTGATCTGCACCATCCTGGCCGATCTCTTCATTACCAGTTCGCTGTGCATCGCGCTGGCACAGGCGCACGCTGCGGCGGGACAGGGCCCGCGTGCGGCCGCGGTGCGTGCGCTGCGCGGCGCGCTCTCGAACCCGTTGCCCTGGTCGATCGCGCTCGGCGCGGTGTTCTCGGTGACGAAGCTCACGCTGCCCGGGCCGGCCGATACGGTGGTGCGCATGCTGGCCGATTCGGCTTCGCCGGTGGCGCTGTTCACCATCGGCGCGGTGCTGTGGCGCGCCGGACAGCACGCGCACACCCGCACCCCGGTGGCCGACTACCTGCCGGTGGCGCTGATCAAGCTCTTCGTGCACCCGCTGCTGGTCTTCGGGCTCGGGGCCGGCGCGCTGGTGCTGGGCGCGCCGCTGTCGAAGTTCCAACTCGTCGTGCTGACGCTGGCCGCCGCGCTGCCCAGCGCCAGCAACGTCAGCCTGCTGGCCGAACGCTACGCCGCCGACAACGGGCGTGTGGCCCGCATCATCATGAGCAGCACGGTGCTGGCCTTCGTCAGCTTCTCGGCTCTGGCGTGGCTGTTCGGCGTGCGGCCGGTCTGATCGCCGCCGCAGCGGCGCAGGCACCGACCAGCGCCGAAGCACCGACCTACTTCCCGGCCGGCACCTTGCCTTCCACGCCCTTGACGTAGAAGTTCACGCCGCCCAGGAACTTGTCGTCGGCCACCGCGTCCTTGGCCAGCCGCTCCTTGCCGTCGCTGCCGAAGAGCGGGCCCTTCCAGATCACGAAGCTGCCGTCCTTCAGCCCGGCCTTGACCTTGGCCACGGCTTCCTGGGTCTCGGCGGGCACGGCGGCGTTGATGCTGACGACGTCGATCGCGCCTTCCTTCACGCCCCACCACACGCTGCCGCTGGCCCAGGTGCCTTCCAGCGCGTCCTTGGTGGCCTTCACGTAATACGGGCCCCAGTTGATGATGGCACTGGCCAGGTGGGCTTCGGGTGCGTAGGCCGTCATGTCGCTGTCCCAGCCGAAGGCGTACTTCTTGTTCTTGGCCGCGGTCTGCAGCACGGCCGAGCTGTCGGTGTTCTGGAACAGCACGTCGGCGCCCTGGTTGATGAGGCTCTGCGCGGCCTCGGTCTCCTTGGGCGGGTTGAACCACTCGTTGACCCACACCACCTTGGTCTTCACCTTCGGGTTCACGCTCTGCGCCCCCAGCGTGAAGCTGTTGATGTTGCGGATGACCTCGGGGATCGGGATGCTGCCCACCACGCCCAGCACGCCGGCCTTGCTCATCTTGCCGGCGATGATGCCCGCCATGTAGGCGCCTTCGTAGGTGCGGCTGTCGTAGGTGCGCATGTTGGGCGCGGTCTTGTAGCCGGTGGCGTGTTCGAACTTCACCTGCGTGTTGTCGGCGGCCACCTTCAGCATGGGTTCCATGTAGCCGAAGGTGGTGCCGAAGATGAGCTGGTTGCCTTGGCCAGCAAGGTCGCGGAAGACCCGCTCGGCGTCGGCGCTTTCGGGCACTTTCTCGACGAAGCTGGTGACCACCCTGTCGCCGAAATCGGCTTCGATGGCCTTGCGGCCGTTGTCGTGCGCGAAGGTCCAGCCGCCGTCGCCGACGGGGCCGATGTAGGCGAAGGCGATCTTCAGCGGCGCGGGCTTGGGCGCGGCTGCCGAAGCGGCAGGTGCGGCGGCGGTGGGTGCAGGCTCGTCCTTCTTGCCGCAGCCCACCAGCGCCGCGGTGGCGGCCAGTGTCGACCAGCCGGCCAGTTGCAGCAGCCGGCGCTTGGTTTTCGTGTTCATGGGTTCACTCTCTCCTGGTTGATGGTTTGAAAACGGGCTAGCGGGCGTCGTGCTCAAGAACCTGGGAAAAACGGTTTGCCCAGCGAGGCCGGCATGTTGACGCGTATCCAGGCCGCATTGCGGCTGATCAGCACCAGCACCACGATGGTGGCCACGTAGGGCAGCATGCTGAGGAACTGGCTGGGCACTTCGACGCCCTGGCCCTGCAGGTGGAATTGCAGCATGGTCACGCCGCCGAAGAGGTAAGCCCCCAGCAACAGCCGGCCCGGTCGCCAGGTGGCGAAGGTGGTGAGCGCCAGTGCGATCCAGCCCTTGCCCGCGACCATGCCTTCCACCCACAGCGGCGTGTAGACCGTCGAGATGTAGGCCCCGGCCACGCCGCACAGCACACCGCCGGCGACCACGGCAGCCAGCCGGATGCGCCGCACCGGGTAGCCCAGGGCGTGCGCCGATTCGGGCGATTCACCCACCGCGCGCAGCACCAGCCCGGCGCGGCTGCGGTAGAGGAACCAGGCCAGGCCGAAGGCCAGCGCCACGGCCACGTAGACCATCGGGTGCTGGCGGAAGAACGCCGGGCCTGCGAAGGGCAGGTCGGCGAGCAAGGGGATGTGGAAGTCGGGCCGCTGGCCCATCCGCGCTTGTACGAAGTTGACGCCGACGAAGGCCGAAAAGCCGCCGCCGAAGAGGCTGAGTGCCAGGCCGGTGGCCACCTGGTTGGTATTCAGCCAGATCACCATCCACCCGAACAGCGCCGCCATCACACCGCCGGCCGCCGCGCCGGCCAGCAGTCCCAGCGCCGCGCTGCCGGTGGTGACGGCAGTGGCAAAGCCGGCGATGGCGGCCACCAGCATCATGCCTTCGGCACCCAGGTTGACGATGCCGGCACGTTCGTTGATCAGCAGGCCCAGGCCGGCCAGCGCCAGGATGGTGCCGGCGTTGAAGGTGGCGGCCAGGAGCAGGGCGATGGCGTCCATGGTTCAGGGCTCGCGCGAGGTCATGAACGCGCCGGCGCAGGCGCTGCCGCCCGCGCCCACCGCAGCCGGTACGCAATCAAGGTATCGCAGGCCAGCAGCGTGAACAGCAGCAGCCCCTGGAACACCCCCGTCAGAGACTTCGGCAGCCCCATCCGCGACTGCGCCAGTTCACCGCCGATGTAGAACATGCTCATCAGCACACCCGCGAAGACGATGCCCACCGGGTGCAGCCGCCCCACGTAGGCCACGATGATGGCCGCGAAGCCGTAGCCGGCGGGCACGTAGGGCGTCAGCTGGCCCAGCGGCCCGGCGGCTTCCAGCCCACCGGCCAGGCCGGCCATGCCGCCGCTGAGCAGCAGTGCCGTCCACAGCGCGCTGCGCGACGAGAAGCCGGCGTAGCGCGCCGCCGCCGGCGCCAGCCCGCCCACCTGCAGCGCAAAACCCCGGTAGGTGCGGAAGAGGAAGACCCACAGCACCGCCACCGCCACCAGCGCCAGCAGCAGGCCGATGTGGGCGCGCAGGTAGGGCACCAGGCGCGGAATCTTCGTCTCGGGCAGGAAGGTGATGGTCTGCGGGAAGTTGTAGCCCGCCGGGTCCTTCCAGGGCCCGTAGACCAGCCAGCCCAGCAGCATCTCGGCGACATAGACCAGCATCAGGCTGACCAGGATCTCGTTGGCGTTGAAGCGGTCGCGCAGCAGCGCCACGATGGCCGCCCACAGCATGCCACCCAGCACGCCGGCCAGCAGTATCGGCACGACGATGCCCCGGCCCATCCACACCGTGTCGGGCCCGGCCTGCATCGCCACCCAGCCCGCGCACAGCGCGCCGACCACGAACTGCCCCTCGGCGCCGATGTTCCATACGTGGCTGCGGAAGCACACCGCCAGGCCCAGGGCGATGAGGATCAGCGGTGTCGCCTTCACGCTCAGTTCCGACAGTGCGTACAAGCTCTTCAGCGGTTCGACGAAGAACATCTGCAGCCCGCGCAACGGGTCCTTGCCCAGCAGCACGAAGAGCCCGACACCGATGAGCACCGTGATGGCCAGCGCCAGCACCGGGCTGGCCAGCGACATCAGCTTGCTGGGTTGTGGGCGCGCCTCGAGCCTGAACATGTCCGGGCCGGGCTCAGGCGATGTTCGCCATGTCGGGCTGCACGTCCCACAGCCCGCTCATCCAGGCGCCGATCTGCTCCACCGAGGTCTCGGCCACCGGCACGCCGGGCGACAGCCGGCCCTGTGCGATGACGTGCAGCCGGTCGGCGATCTCGAACAGCTCGTCGAGTTCCTCGCTCACCACCAGCAGTGCGCAGCCGGCGTCGCGCAGCGCCAGCAGCTCGCCGCGGATCTGCGCCGCCGCGCCCACGTCCACGCCCCAGGTCGGCTGGCTGACGATGAGCAGCTTCGGGTTGGCGGCGATCTCGCGCCCGACGATGAACTTCTGCAGGTTGCCGCCCGACAGGCTCTTCGCTGCCGCACCCGCGCCGCCGGCACGCACGTGGAAACGGGCGATCAGGTCCTCGGCCAGACGCTGCACACGGCCCGTGGCGATCCAGCCGAACGGCGACACAGCCTCGGTGCGCGTCAGCAGCGTGTTCTGCGCCAGGCTCAGCGACGGCACGGCGCCGCGGCCCAGGCGTTCCTCGGGCACGAAGTGCAGGCCCAGCCGGCGGCGTCTGCGCGGGCTGGCCTGCGCGATGTCCAGCCCCGCCAGCGTGACGCTGCCTGGCGCGGCGCGCGGGTCTTCACCCGAGAGTGCGGCCATCAGCTCCTGCTGGCCGTTGCCCGACACACCGGCGATGCCCACGATTTCGCCAGCGCGCACCTCGAAGCCGATGTCCTGCAAGGCGGTGCCGAACTCGTCGGTTGCGTCCAGGCTCATGCTTCGCACGGTCAGCACCGGCGCGCCGGCCGTGGCCGCGCGTGTCTTCAAGGGCGGCGGCTCGGCGCCGATCATCAGCCGCGACAGGCTGGCATTGCTCTCTTCGCGCGGGTTCACCTGGCCCGTGACCTTGCCGCCGCGCAGCACGGTGCACTGCGTGCACAGCGCGCGTATCTCGTCGAGCTTGTGGCTGATGTAGAGGATGCTGCAGCCCTGACGGCTGAGCGTGCGCAGCGTGGCGAAGAGCTTGTCCACGGCCTGTGGCGTCAGCACCGAGGTGGGCTCGTCCAGGATCAGCAGCTGCGGCTTTGTCAGCAGCGCACGCACGATCTCGACGCGCTGGCGTTCACCCACGCTCAGCGTGTGCACCGGGCGCTGCGGGTCCACGTCGAGGCCGTAGCCGTGGGCCACTTCGGTGATGCGGGCCTCGACCTCGGGCAGCTTCAGCGCCTTGTCCAGGCCCAGCCAGACGTTCTGTGCCGCCGTCAGCGTGTCGAACAGGCTGAAGTGCTGGTAGACCATGCTGATGCCCAGGGCGCGCGCCTGCGCCGGGCTCGTCACGGCGACCGGCTCGCCGTTCCACAGCATCTGCCCTGCGTCCGGCTGCACGGCACCGTAGATGATCTTCATCAGCGTGCTCTTGCCGGCGCCGTTTTCGCCCAGCACGGCGTGGATCTCGCCGGCAAGCACCCGCAGGTTCACGCCGTCGTTGGCGCGAACCGTGGGGTACTGTTTGCTGATGCCGCGGAGTTCCAGTCGGGACATGGAGGGAGATTGTCGGGAAATCTCTGCGGCTGCCGCTAGGGGTCGGCTAGAAGGTCTGGCGGACACCCGCCACCAAACGCCCCGCGACATAGGTGGCCGCGAGGTTGCGTTCGTCGCCCAGTGTGATCCAGGCGAAGACGCGCGCGTGCAGGTCCTGCGCCTGCACGCCGGGCAGGGCGCCACGCGCCACGGCGTCGCGGTGGCTGGCCACCGGGCCATGTGCCCATTCCCAGACCACCAGGTCGGCCAGCGCACCCGTGTCCAGGTGGCCGATCTCGTGCGCCAGGCCCAGCAGCTCGGCCGCACCGCGCGTGGCGGCATGCAGCGCCGTCCAGGCGTTGAGCCGCGTGCCGCGCAGCGCCTGCACCTTGTAGGCCTCGGCCAGCGTGCGCAGCTGGCACAGGCTGGTGCCGCCGCCCACGTCACTGGCGATGCTGACGCCATGGCCGGCATCGATGGCCGCCTGCCAGTCGAACAGGCCGCTGCCCAGGAAGAGGTTGCTGCTCGGGCTGTGCGCGATGTGTGCACCGGTGTCGCGCAGCAGCGCCCTGTCGTGGGCATCGAGCCAGATGCCATGCGCCAGCACGGCGCGCGGGTGCAGCAAGCCGGCGCGGTGGTAGACGTCGAGGTAGCTGCGCGCCTCGGGGTAGAGCGCGGCCACCCACTTCATCTCGTCGAGGTTCTCGGCGACGTGCGTCTGCATGAAGAGGCCTTCGTGGCGGCGCCCCAGTTCTCCCGCCATGGCCATCTGTTCGGGCGTGCTGGTGACGGCGAAGCGGATCGTCACCGCATAGGCATTTCGCCCCTGGCCGTGCCAGCGTGCGATGAGCGCCTCGCAGTCCCTCTCGGCGCCGACCACGTCGTCGCGCAGGCCGTCGGGGGCGTGGCGGTCCATCAGTACCTTGCCGGTGACCAGGCGCATGCCACGCTGCCCAGCGGCGGCGAAGAGCGCCTCGGTGGCGGTGCGGTGCACGGTGGAGAAGACCACCGCCGCCGTCGTGCCGTGGGCCAGCAGCGCGTCGAGGAAGCGTGCCGCGCCGTCGGCGGCCACGTCGGGGTCGGCAAAACGCTGCTCGGCCGGGAAGGTGTAGGTCTCCAGCCAGTCCAGCAGCCCGGCGCCCCAGCTGGCGATGACGTCGAGCTGCGGGCAGTGCACGTGGGTGTCGATGAAGCCGGGCAGCAGCAGGCGGCCGCGGTGGTCGTGCCGCTGCCAGTCAGGGCCAGGGGCGAAGGCCGCTGCCGCTTCGGCGCCGACGATGCGGCCCGCATCGACCAGCAGCCAGTGGTCGGGGCGGAAACGCACGCCGTCCATCGTCGGGTTGCCCCAGGACGGCGTGGTGGTGAAGTCGAGCAGGTCGGCGCGCAGGGCAAGCTTCATGGCGGCTTGCATCATCGCCCAGTCGGCCGTACGCCGCAGCGGCGCGGCAATGGCATGGGCGTGGCAGACACCCCCGCGCTGGCTTACCCTTCGGGCCACCATGCCCCCTGAACTCGAGACGATGAACACCCGCCCCATCCGCTTCCTGCACCACGGTGCGGTGGTCGAGGTGGGCGATGCCGCACCCACGCGCACGGTGCTGGAATGGCTGCGCGAGGACGCCCGCCGCACCGGCACCAAGGAAGGCTGTGCCGAGGGCGATTGCGGCGCCTGCACGGTGGTGCTGGGTGAACTCGACGCCGCCGGCGCGCTGCAGCTGCGGCCCGTCAACGCCTGCATCCAGTTCCTGCCCACGCTCGACGGCAAGGCGCTGTTCACGGTGGAAGACGTGGCCGCGGCCGACGGCAGCCTGCACCCGGTGCAGCGAGCCATGGTCGAGGGCCATGGCTCGCAGTGCGGCTTCTGCACGCCCGGTTTCGTGATGAGCCTGTGGGCCGGCTACGAAAGCCATGGTCAGGCCGGCTGCGTGCCCGGGCGCCAGCAGCTGGCCGACGAACTGAGCGGCAACCTGTGCCGCTGCACCGGCTACCGGCCCATCCTCGACGCCGCGCAGCGCGCCTACCAAGCCGCGCCGGTAAGGTTGGCCCGCGCGCCGGTGGTGGCCGCGCTGCAGGCGCTGCAGGCCGCGCCACCGCTGCACTACCAGGCGCCGGGCCACGCCCCGTTCCACGCGCCGCGCACTTTGCATGAACTGGCTGCCCTGCGCGAGCACCGCCCCGAAGCCAGGCTGCTGGCCGGCAGCACCGACATGGGCCTGTGGGTCACCAAGCAGTTCCGCGATCTCGGTGAATTGATCTTCGTCGGCGGCGTCGCCGCATTGAAGACCATCGAAATCACGCCCGAAGTCATCCGCATCGGCGCCGGCGCCTCGCTGGAAGCCGCCTGGCAGGCCCTGGCCGGAGAGTGGCCCACGCTGGGTGATCTGTGGCTGCGCTTTGCCGGCCTGCCCGTGCGCCTGGCCGGCACGATGGGGGGCAACGTCGCCAACGGCTCGCCCATCGGCGACTCGGCGCCGGTGCTCATCGCGCTGGGCGCCACAGTCGTGCTGCGCAGCGGCGCAGTGGAGAGACGCATGGCGCTGGAGGACTTCTACGTCGGCTACATGCAGAACCGGCTCGCACCCGGCGAGTTCGTGCTGGCCCTGGAGGTGCCGCGCGCACGGCCTGGCCAGGCGGTACGTGCCTACAAGATCGGCAAACGCTTCGACTGCGACATCTCGGCCGTATGTGCGGCGTTTGCGCTGCAGCTGGACGGCGGTGTGGTCGACGACGTGTGCATCGCCTTCGGCGGCATGGCCGCCATCGTGAAGCGCGCACCGCAGGCCGAAGCCGCGATGCGCGGCCAGCCCTGGAACGAAGCCAGCCTGCAGGCCGCGATGGCCGCGCTGGCGCTGGACTACACCCCGCTGTCGGACATGCGCGCCAGTGCCGGCTACCGTTTGCAGGTGGCGCAGAACCTGCTGCGCCGCTGCTGGCTCGAAACGCGGCCCGAGGCGCCGCTGCCGCCCAGCGCGGTGAGCGTGTGGGCACGCGAGGTGGGGGCGTGAACAAGTCCGACGTGGCGGCGGTGCTGCGCGTCGACACACCCGCTGCGCCCGTCGTCGGCCAGGCGCTGCCGCACGAGTCGGCGCACCTGCACGTGGCCGGCGCCGCGCCTTACACCGACGACCTGCCCGAACTCGCCGGCACGCTGCACGCTGCCCTGGGCCTGTCGCCCATTGGACACGGCGTCATCGAAGCGCTGGACCTCGCCGCCGTGCGCGCCATGCCCGGCGTGGTGGACGTGTTCACGGCACGCGACCTGCCCGGCGCCAACGACTGCGGCCCGCTGCTGCACGACGATCCCATCCTCGCCGGCGAACCGGGCGACACGCTGCGCTACCTGGGCCAGCCGGTTTTTGCCGTGGTGGCGCACACCCGCGACGCGGCGCGCCGCGCGGCGGCCTTGGCCAGGCAGGTGGTGAAGGCGCGTGCGCTGCCTCCCATCCTCACTGCCGAAGCCGCGCACGCCCTGCAGCAGTACGTGCTGCCGCCGATGCACCTGCAGCGCGGCGAGCCCGCCGCCGTCATCGCCGCCGCGCCGCATCGCCTGCGCGTGAACTTCGACGTCGGTGGCCAGGAACAGTTCTACCTGGAAGGGCAGATCAGCTATGCCGTCCCGGTCGAGGACGGTGGCCTGACGCTGTACTGCAGCACCCAGCACCCCAGCGAGATGCAGCACCACGTCGCCCAGGTGCTGCGGCGACCGGCGCACGCCGTGCAGGTGGAGTGCCGGCGCATGGGCGGCGGTTTCGGCGGCAAGGAATCGCAAAGCGCCTTGTTCGCCTGCGTGGCTGCGGTGGCGGCCGTGCGCACGCGCGCGCCGGTGAAGCTGCGCATCGACCGCGACGACGACTTCCTGATCACCGGCCGCCGCCACCCCTTCCACTTCGAGGCCGAGGTCGGATTCGACGACCACGGCCGGCTGCTCGGTGCCCAGGCCACGATGCTCAGCAACGCCGGTCACTCGGCGGACCTGTCCGGCCCGGTGATGACCCGTGCGTTGTGCCACTTCGACAACGCCTACTGGCTGCCGCACGTGGCCGTGCATGGCGTCAGCACGAAGACGAACACGCAGAGCAACACCGCCTTCCGCGGCTTCGGCGGCCCTCAGGGCGCCATCGCCATCGAGTACCTGATCGACAGCGTGGCCCGCAGCCTGGGCCGCGACGCGCTGGACGTGCGCCGCGCCAACCTCTACGGCCTGGCGTCGAACAACGTCACGCCTTACGGCCAGGTCGTCGACGACAACTGCCTGCACGACCTGCTCGACGAACTCGAAGCCAGCAGCGACTACCGTGTGCGCCGCGCCGCGATCGACGCCTTCAACGCCGGAAGCGTGGTGCTGAAGAAGGGCCTGGCGCTGACGCCGGCGAAGTTCGGCATCAGCTTCAACGTCACCCACCTCAACCAGGCCGGCGCGCTGGTGCATGTCTACACCGACGGCAGCGTGCTCGTGAACCACGGCGGCACCGAGATGGGCCAGGGCCTGAACACCAAGGTGGCGCAGGTGGTGGCGCATGAGCTGGGATTGCCGCTGCAGGCGGTGCGCTGCAGCGCCACCGACACGGCCAAGGTCGCCAACACCTCGGCCACTGCGGCCAGCACGGGCAGCGACCTCAACGGCAAGGCAGCGCAGCACGCCGCACGGCAGGTGCGTGAACGCCTGGCCGCGTTCTGCGCAGCGAAGTGGGGCGGCAGCGCGGCCGACGTCGCCTTCGGCGGTGGCTGCGTGCACTTTGCCGGGCAGGCGCTGCCCTTTGCCGAAGTCGTGCAACGGGCCTACCTGGCGCGGGTGCAGCTGTGGAGCGACGGTTTCTACGCCACCCCGGGTCTGCACTGGGACAAGGCCACCTTGCAGGGCCGGCCCTTCCACTATTTCGCCTACGGTGCTGCGGTGAGCGAAGTGCTGCTGGACACGCTGACCGGCGAGTGGCGGCTGCTGCGCGCCGACGTGCTGCACGACGCCGGCAAGTCGCTGAACCCGGCCATCGACATCGGCCAGATCGAAGGAGCCTTCATCCAGGGCATGGGCTGGCTGACCATGGAAGAGATCGTCTGGCACCCGGCCGACGGCTCGCCCAAGGCCGGCCTGCTGCTGACGCATGCGCCCAGCACCTACAAGATCCCGACCGCCAACGACTGCCCGGCCGACTTCCGCGTGCGCCTGTTCGACCGCGCCAACGTGCACGAAAGCATCCACCGCAGCAAGGCCGTCGGCGAACCGCCGCTGCTGCTGGCCTTCAGTGTCTTCTTCGCACTGCGCGACGCCGTCTCTGCCGCCGGCGGGCACCGCGTCGACCCGCCACTCTCGGCGCCGGCCACGCCCGAGGCGCTGCTGCGCGCGATCACGGCCGTGCAGGCGGCGTCGCCATGACGAAGGCGCCATGACCGACCTGCGCGTGGCGGCGCTGCGCTGGCAGGCCGAGCGCCGGCCCGCGGTGGTGGTGGAGGTGACACGCAGCCAGGGCTCGGTGCCGCGCGAGGCGGGCACGCGCATGCTGGTGTCGGCGCACGAAGTCATCGGCACGGTCGGCGGCGGGCATCTCGAGCTGCAGGCCATCGCCGATGCCCGTGCGCTGCTGGCGCGCGGCGCGCTGGCTGCAGCCTCGCCCGAGCAGCGCATCGCGCTCGGCCCCGGCCTTGGCCAGTGCTGCGGCGGCGTGCTCGGCCTGCGCTTCGTGCCGCTGACGGCCTGCGACCCTGCGGCCTGGCCCGCGCCCGCGCCACGCTTCACGCTGCAGCTCCATGGCGCCGGCCATGTCGGCCGCGCCGTCGTGCACCTGCTGGCCACCTTGCCATGCCGGGTGCAGTGGATCGACGAACGCGAGAGCGAGTTCCCGTCCGGTCCGCTGTCGCCACACATCGAGAAGCGCTGCGTCGAGCCGGTGCAGGCCGAGGTCGCGGCCGCCCCGCCCGGCGCCTTCTACCTCGTGCTGACGCACAGCCACGCGCTCGACCTGGCGCTGGCGCAGGCCATCCTCGGGCGCGGCGATTTCGGCTGGTTCGGGCTCATCGGCAGCCGCAGCAAGCGGGCGAGCTTCGAGCACCGTCTGCGTGAACGCGGCTTCGACGCGACCCTCGTCGACCGCATGGCCTGCCCCATCGGCCTGCCCGGCATCGAAGGCAAGGAGCCCGAGCTGATTGCCCTGGCCGTGGTGGCGCAGATGCTGCAAGCCAGTGCAGCCGCGGCGTCGGCCGCGCCGGCGGCTACGCGCGCTTGAACAGCGCCAGCAAGGCCCCCGCGGCGACGAACAGGGCGCCGAAGCAACGGTTCAGCGCACGCATGTGCGCGGCCGACTTCAGTTCGGCCAGCACGCGTGCGGCCAGCGCGGTGTAGCCGGCCATGACCACCATGTCGGTGAAACCCAGCGTGAGGCCGATGGCCAGGTACTGTCGAAGCAGTGGTTGCTGCAGGTCCATGAACTGCGGCACCACGGCCAGCAGGAAGACCGTGCCCTTGGGGTTCACGGCGTTGATCAGCCAGCCGCGCAGCACCAGCGTTCGCGGCGTCACGGCGCCGGCGTCGGCCTGCAGTTCCGCCAGCGGCCGCGCCGGCGCGCGCCACTGCTGTATGCCCAGCCACACCAGGTAGGCCACGCCCAGCCACTTCAGCATCACGAAGGCGGTGGACGAAGTGGCCAGCAGCGCGCCCAGGCCGACGCCGACGACGAGCAGCTGCGTCCAGATGCCCAGCACCAGGCCCAGCGTGGTGGCATAGCCGCGCCGGAAGCCGTGGTTCAGGCCCGCGCTCATGGCCGCCAGCGCGCCGGGGCCGGGCGAGATGCTGATGGCCCAGGACGCGGCGAAAAAGGCCAGCCAGGTGGAGAGTTCCATGTTCGGGGCCCGCACCGGGCCGTTGCTGCAGGTCAGCTGGCGATTGTCGCCTGCCGGCCCGTGGTCCAGAACGCTGGCGTGTTCCCGTCGTGCCGCCGGGCGCGGCATGCCCGTCTGCGGGCGCTGGCCGACAATCGCGGCCATGTCGAACCCGCCTGCGCGCCCTGACGCCCCGCCTCCGGTGCTGCCCTTCAGCGCTGCGGCCGAGCGCAATGCACCGCACATCGCGGCCGCGCTGGCCGCCTGGCTGCCGCCACGGGCCTGTGTGCTGGAAGTGGCCAGCGGCACCGGCCAGCATGCCGCGCACTTCGTGCAGGTGCAGCCGGGCTGGACCTGGCAGCCCACCGAGGCGGACGCGCGGTCCCTGCCGGCGCTGGCCGCGCGTTGCGACGGCCTGCCGCAGGTGCTGCCCCCGCTGCAACTGGACGTGCTGGCACCGGCCTGGCCGGTGGCCGTGGCCGGCTTCGACGCCGTCTACTGCGCCAACCTGCTGCACATCGCGCCCTGGCCGGTGACGCCCGCCTTCTTCGCCGGCGCTGCGCTGGCCCTGGCACCCGGCGGCGTGCTCGCCGTCTACGGCCCATTCATCGTCGACGGCGAGCCGCTGGCACCGAGCAATGCCCACTTCGACGCCGACTTGCGTGCACGCCACCCGGCCTGGGGCCTGCGCCGGCTGGCCGACGTGGAACTGGCCGCGGCGCAATCCGGCTTCGTGCTGCATGAACGCCTGGCGCTGCCCGCCAACAACCTGCTGCTGCGCTTCGGCCGCGTGGCCGCCTGAGTGCATACGATCGGGCGCACGGTGCCGCTGCCCATGCACTGGGCAGCCTCCCTGTACCCCGACCCGGAGCCATGACCATGACCACCACGATGCATGCCGCCTTCTACGAACGCACCGGCCCGGCGCGCGATGTGCTGCAGGTCGGCGAGCTGCAACTTCCCGAGCCCGAGGCAGGCGAACTGCGTGTACGGCTGCACTGGTCGGGGGTGAACCCCTCGGACGTCAAGTCTCGCGCCGGCCTGCGCAGCAGCGTGCTGCCTTTCGCGCGCGTGGTGCCGCACAGCGACGGCATGGGCGTGGTCGACGCCGTGGGCGCCGGTGTCGACGCACAGCGCATCGGCCAGCGCGTGTGGGTGTGGAACGCCGCCTGGTGCCGCGCCTTCGGCACCGCGGCGCAGTTCGTCGTGCTGCCACAGCACCAGGCGGTGCCGCTGGGCGACGAGGTGCCCGACGACGTGGCGGCCTGTTTCGGCATCCCGGCGTTGACGGCGCTGCACGCGATGCTGGTGGACGGCGGCGTGGCCGGCAAGCAGGTGCTGGTGGCCGGCGGTGCCGGCGCCGTGGGCCACTACGCGGTGCAGTTTGCGCGCCTGCTCGGCGCGGCGCAGGTCATCACCACGGTCAGCAGCGCGGCCAAGACCGAGCGGGCAAGCGCCGCGGGCGCCGACACGGTGATCGACTACAAGACCGAGGACGTGGCGGCGCGTGTGCGCGCGGCCACGCAGGGCAGGGGTGTCGACCGCATCGTCGAGGTCGACATCAACGCCAACGCCACGCTCGACCTCGAACTGCTGCGCCCGGGCGGCGAGTGCGTGGTCTACGGTAGCGGTGCGGGCCAGTTCCAGCTGCCCTTCTTCCCGCTGATCTCGAAGAACCTGGGCCTGCGCTTCTTCATCGTCTACAACCTGGCCGACGACGACCGCACGAAGGCGCAGACGCTGCTGGCGCGCTTCCTGGCGCGCGGTGCGCTGCAGCACCAGGTCGCGGCGCGGCTGCCGCTGGCGCAGATCGCCCAGGCGCATGAACTCATCGAGCAGGGCAACGTGGTCGGCAACGTGGTGCTGCAGATCGACTGAACGCGGGCTTGCGCTGGCGCAGCGTCCTCCCCTGCTTGCCTGTTGGCGGCGTCTGCGTGCAGGCCTAAGCTGTGCGCCATCGTCACTGTCGGAGAACACGATGCCCAGCCCCGCCCGCCACCTGCCTCGCGCCATGGCTGCCCCCACGCTGGTGCCCGTGGCATTGGCTGCCGCCCTGGCCTGGCCAGGCGGCGTCGCTGCCCAGGCGCCGAAACAGGTCGTGAAACCGCCGGTGGCGCAGGCCTGGATCGACGTGGCCACCGGTGCCGGTTTCGGCATGCCGGGCATGGGCGGTGGCGGGGCCAGCCCGATGGACATGATCGGCGGCATGTTCGGCCGTGCCATGGGGGGTGGCGGCGGCAACCGTTTCGGCCAGACACAGACCGCGCCCGGCGGGCGCTGGGTCGACGTCACGCTCTACACCCGCAACAACCCGCAACTGGCCGAAGCCGAACAGCTGGTGCCCTCCGGTTTCCTGTCGCCGGCGCTGAGGCTGCAGTCGCCCAAGGAGACCAAGGGCAGCGCGCCCGAGCCCGACGACGACAAGGTCGTCGAACGCGAATACGAGCGTCCCAAGGGCAAGCTGCTGCTGTACTGGGGTTGTGGCGAGACCGTGCGCGCCGGCCAGCCGCGCGTGATCGACTTCGCCACCGCCACGCCAGCCGACCTGGGGCGCTTCTTCCAGTCGCGCCGCGCCACGCAGCGGGGCACCCACGCGGCCGTCGGCCGGCCGGTATGGCCCAGCCCCGACGACGCCCGCATGGTGCCCGAAGGCGCCTCGCTGGCGGGTGAACACACGATCAGCGGCGCCGGTGTGCCCGAAGGCTTCCGCTTCCGCATCCCGGCCGCGCAAGACCTGATGCCGCCCATCGGCCTGAAGCAGCAGGACCAGGGCGGCGCCACCAGGCTCGATTGGGAAGCACTGCCCGCTGCACGGGCCTACTTCATCGCTGGCATGGGCGCGGGTGCGGGCGCCGGCGGCGAGGCCGAGATGGTCATCTGGACGAGCAGTGAACAGCCCGACACCGGCTTCGGCCTGCTGGACTACCAGACCAACAACGCCGTAGACCGCTGGCTGAAGGAGCAGGTGCTGCTGGCACCGAAGACCACCGCCTGCACCGTGCCCAAGGGGGTTTTCACCGGCCAGGGTGCAATGCTGCGCATGATCGCCTACGGCAACGAGCTCAACCTGGCCCACCCGCCGCGGCCCACCGACCCCAAGGTGCCCTGGGAACCGCAGTGGGCGGTCAAGTTGCGCGTCAAGTCGCAGACCATGGCCATGCTCGGCATGGAGATGCCCGGCATGCCCGGACAGGGCGCCGAGCGCGAGGCCGAACCCGAGAAGAAGGAGCCCAGCACGCCCGGCGTGAAGGACCTGCTGAAAGGCATCTTCGGGCGCTGAGACCGCGCTGACCCGCGCCGCGGGCCGAGCCTTCACTTTGGGCGAAGGCTTGATTGATAATCGAAGCAACATGACAACTGGCGCGAAGGCTATGGTTCACGCCTGGGCGCGCCGCCGGCCGCCGCCATGCGCTTCGACCTCATCACGCTGAACCTCGTGCTCGCCATCGCCGACACCCGCAGCATCACGCGCGGCGCCGAACGCGAACACCTCGCGCTGGCCGCCGCCAGCAAGCGCCTCTCGGACCTGGAAGCGCGCTTCGGCGTGCCGCTGTTCGAGCGCCGCGCACGCGGCGTCGAGCCCACCGAGGCCGGTCGCGCGCTGGTGCGCCACGTGCGCGGGCTGCGCAACAGCCTCCATGCGCTGGAGAGCGAGGTCGTGGAGTTCTCGCGCGGCATCCAGGGCCACCTGCGCATCGTGGCCAATGCCGGCGCCATCAGCGAATGCCTGCCGCCCGACCTGGCGGCGTTTTCGCAGGCGCACCCGCAGATCCGCATCAGTCTCGAGGACCAGACGAGCGCCGAGGTGCAGGCCGCGGTGGCCGAAGGCCGCGCCGATGTCGGCATCTTCGTGCCGCCGCTGCTGGACAACCGCCTGGCCACGCGCACCTACCGCCACGGCGCGCTGGCCGCGATGGTGCCGGCGGGCCACGTGCTGGCCGGCCGCGCCAGCGTGTGTTTCGACGACCTGTTGGACCACGACATCGTCGGCCTGCACCACGGCGCCGCGGTGCACGAGCTGATGCGCGCCGAGGCCGAAGGGCAGGGCCGGCCGCTGAAGGCGCGGCTGCAGGTGCGCGGCTTCGATGCCATCGCGCAGCTGGTGGAAGCCGGCCTGGGCGTGGCCGTGATGCCGGCGGCCGTGGCGCAGCGCTTCGCGCAGCTCTTCCGCGTGCAGGTGCTGCGCATGACCGACACCTGGGCCGAACGCGACTACCTGCTGGCCGTGCGCCGGCAAGAGGTGCTGCCTACCGTGGTGCAACGGTTTATCGATGCGCTGTGCCCGCAAGATCGACCACCAGAAACCGAAGTTGGACAATCCGCCGCTGGAGACTGAACAGACATGACCGCCAGAACGCTCTACGACAAGCTGTGGGACGAACACGTCGTCCACACCGAAGAAGACGGCACCGCCGTGCTCTACATCGACCGCCACCTGGTGCACGAAGTCACCAGCCCGCAGGCCTTCGAGGGCCTGCGCCTGGCCGGGCGCAAGGTGTGGCGTGTCAGCTCCATCGTCGCCACCGCCGACCACAACACGCCCACGACAGGCTGGGCCAACGGCTACGACGGCATCACCGACCCCATCAGCAAGCTGCAGATCACGACGCTGGACGCCAACATCAATGCCAGCGGCGCGGCGGCCTACTTCCCCTTCCTGGACAAGCGCCAGGGCATCGTGCACGTCATCGGGCCCGAGAACGGCGCCGTGCTGCCGGGCATGATGGTGGTCTGCGGTGACAGCCACACCAGCACGCACGGCGCCTTCGGCGCGCTGGCGCA
>JAURZK010000064.1 GCA_030653505.1 Rubrivivax sp. | reverse complement strand
GTTTGAGCGCAGTGAGCGCAGCGAACGAAGCGAGTTATGCGCCGGGCCATGGACCCGAGCACCGCAGGGCAGCCTGAGCGCAGCGAAGGCCGCTTCAGTCGCCCGCCGTGCCCCGCCCGGACAGCCCTTTGCCGCCACCACAGTCAACGCGCCAAAGCAGCCGCATGCCAACGTCCGCAGAGGGCCGCAAGCCGCCGCATTGCCCGCTTCAGGAAACCCGCGTTGAACCCCCGCTCACCCGACACCCCCTTGCAGGTGCAGCGCCGAACGTTGCTCATTGCCGGCGCGTGCGGCCCGCTGCTGCGCCCGGCCACTGCGGCCCCCACGGCGGCGTCGCTGGCGGCCGTCGAGCGCTTCACGGGCGGCCAGCCGGTACGCGATGGCCGCGTCGTGCTGGGCATCGACGCCGTGGTCGAGAACGGCAACACGGTGCCGATCACGGTCACCGTCGACAGCCCGATGACGGCGGCCGACCACGTGCAGCGCATCGCCGTCTTCACCGAACTGAACCCGCAGCCCGACGTGGTGGTGTGCCACCTCGGCCCCGCCAACGGCCGTGCGCAGATCGCCACCCGCATGCGTATGGCGCAGTCGCAGACGGTGACGGCGCTGGCGCAGATGAGCGACGGCAGCTTCTGGCGCCAGCGTGTCGAGGTCGTCGTCGCGCTGGCTGCCTGCCTCGAAGGTGGCTAAGGCCGGTTGCCCATGACCATCCGCGCTCTCGTCCGCCTGCCTGCCACCGCCCGCCCCGGCGAAGTGGTGGAAGTGCGGTTGCTGCTGCAGCACCCGATGGAGACGGGCTTCCGCCCCGGCGCCGACGGCCGCACGGTGCCGCGCAACATCGTGACCCGCGTCGAGGCCCACTTCGACGGCGAGCGTGTGTTCGCGGCCGAACTCTCACCGGCCATCGCCGCCAATCCCTACCTGGCCTTTCCGCTGCGCGCGGTGAAGAGCGGCACGCTCGTCGTCGTCATCGAGGGCGACAACGGCCTGGTGCAGCGCGAGACTGCCGTCCTCACGGTGACATGACGCGGGCCGGGCTCGCGATAGCCGGCCTGGCAGCGGCGCTGGCCCTGGTCGCCGGCATGGCAAAGGCCGATCCGCGCCGATCAAGCTTCGACGACATGTCGCCGTCGACCCAGACGCTGCAGCGCGACGACACGCAGAACCCGGCCATGCTGTGGGTGGCCGACGGCGAACAGCGCTTTGCCACCGACTGCCAGCGCTGCCACGGCGTGACCTCGATGCGCGGCGTGGCCGCACGTTACCCGGCCTGGGACGCGGCGTCCGGCAGGCCGGTGACGCTGGCCGCGCGCATCAACCTGTGCCGCACGCGTCACGTCAAGGCGCCCGCGCTGGCCCCCGAAAATGATGGCCTGCTGGCGCTCGAAGCCTATGTCGCGCTGCAGTCGCGCGGCCAGCCGCTGGCGCCCGATGCCACGCCGGCGCTGCGCCCCTTCCGCGCCGAAGGCGAACGCCTGTACCGCCAGCGCTTCGGCCAGCTCGACTTCTCCTGCGCGCAGTGCCACGACGACCACGCCGGCCGCCGCCTGGCCGGCGCGCCCATCCCGCAGGCCCACCCCACGGGCTACCCGATCTACCGGCTGGAATGGCAGGGCATGGGTTCACTGCAGCGCCGCCTGCGCAACTGCATGACGGGCGTGCGCGCCGAACCCTTCGGCTATGGCAGCGACGAGTTCACCGCCATCGAGCTCTACCTGAAGCAGCGCGCCGCGGGCATGGCGGTGGAGTCGCCGGCGGTGCGTCCCTGAGAGGTCCCGCGCTGCAGAATCGCAGGCTCGCTGCCCGAACCCCCTGCCTGCCATGAACCCGATCGAAGACACCCAGGCCTGGCTCGAGGCCGCCGTCATCGGCCTGAACCTCTGCCCCTTCGCCAAGACCGTGCACGCCAAGGGCCAGATCCGCTGGGTGGAAAGCCGCGCCACGCAGCCGCGTGAACTGCTGGGCGACCTGGTGGCCGAACTCAGGGCCCTGGACGCCGCCGACCCCGAGGCCGTCGACACCACGCTGCTCGTCTGCCCGCAGGTGCTGCAAGACTTCCTCGACTTCAACGACTTCCTCGACGTCGCCGACGGTGCGCTCGAAGACCTGGGGCTCGAAGGCACACTGCAGATCGCCGCCTTCCACCCGCAATTCCAGTTCGAGGGCACCGAGCCCGACGACCCCGGCAACTTCAGCAACCGTTCACCCCACCCCACGCTGCACCTGCTGCGCGAGGCCAGCCTCGACCGTGCGGTCGAAGCCTTCCCCGAGGCCGAGACCATCTACGAACGGAACATCGCCACGCTGCGCGGGTTGACGCCGGCGCAGTGGCAGGCGGTGTTCGGCCCGCGAGCGCCGCGGCAGCCGGGCACGGGGGAAGGCTGAGCGGTGCGTGGCGGCAGCTAGCGCAGCCGCCACGCCAGCCCGGCCGCCAGCGCCAGCATGGTGATGCCGATCAGCAGGTCCAGCAGCTGCCAGGCGCGCGGCCGCGCGAACCAGGGCGCCAGCCAGCGCGCGCCGTAGCCCAGCGCGGTGAACCACACCACGCTGGCCGCAGCCGCCCCCGCGGCAAAGACCCACTTCAACGCGCCCGGCTGCTGCGCCCCCAGGCTGCCCAGCAGCAGCACGGTGTCCAGGTAGACATGCGGGTTCAGCAGCGTGAAGGCCAGGGTCTGCAGCAGCGCGGCGCGCAAGCCCAGCGCCTGCGTGCCCGCAGCCGCCTGCAGCGTGGCCGGCTGGCGTGCGCGCCACAGCGCCCGCAGGCCGTAGGCGCAGAGGAAGAGCGCACCGCCGGCGGTCAGCGTCAGCGCCAGTGCCGGCCGCGTGCCCAGCAACTGCGCCAGCCCCGCCACACCCGCCACCATCAGCAGCGCGTCGAGCGCCGCACACAGCGCAACGATGGGGCCGACATGCTCGCGCCGCAGCCCCTGGCGCAGCACGAAGGCGTTCTGCGCGCCGATGGCAACGATCAGCGTCAGCCCCAGCACGAAGCCGGTGGCTGCCGCGGCGGCGCCGGCAGACGGGGTCAGAGCTTGACGATGCCCGAGGCCACGGCGCTCGTGGCTTCCTTGAGCTTCGCGCGCGCCATCACCTTGCAGGCGTCCGTGCTGCTGTTGACCGCCGCGTCGTAGGCCGTGGCCGTCCTCTGCGGGCGGAACAGCACCGCCTTGGCGGTGGGTGTCAGCGGCACCAGCATGACGCGGGCGCTGACGATGCAGGTCGAGCCCTTCATGCCGCCTTCGACCTGGCTGATGAAGGCAAAGCGGCTCGCCGGGTGGATCTTGAAGACGGCGGCCGGCAGGTTCTCGGCCATCACGGCCTTGGCCTCTGCGGGCGAGATGAGCAGCGCATTCGAATGGTCGACCAGCGTCATCTTGACGGCCTTCGGGTCGGCGGCGTAAGCGGCCGTGGACAGCATGAGGGCGGTGAGCAGGATGGCTTGTTTCATTCGGGTCCTGTGGGGATTGCGGCCGCGGCGAAGGCCGCTATGGGCCGCTGTGGCCCGCAGTGTAATCAGGTCGATCCGCGTTCGGCAGCGGGTTCCACCGCAGAGCCGGCCGCCTCGGCGACACGCAGACGCTGCCGGTCCTCGCTCAACCGGCCGGCGATCAGGCGCACCACGTGCAGGCCGAAGTCGGGGTTCTGGTAGACCAGCTGCCTGAAGGTGGCCTCGTCGATGGACAGCACGGTGCAGGGTGTCAGGCAGCGTGCGCTGCTGCTGCGGCGGCGGTCGGGCGTGAAAAACGCGATCTCGCCGAACATCTGCCCGGCGTCGAGCTGGCGGCCGATCTCGGGCAGCTCGATGCGGCCGGAGGCCAGGAAGTACAGCCGGTCGGCCACCGCATCACGCTTGAAGATGCGCTGGCCGGTGCGGTAGTTGCGGCTGCGCATGTAGGGGCGCAGCCAGATTTCCATCTGCTTCGGGTCGGCGGTGCTGCTGGTGACACGTCGCGTCAGCTGCACCATCTGGCGCACGCGCCACAGGTTCACCGGCAGCAGCACGGCGTGCAGCGCCACCATCAGCAGGCTGGGGTGCACCAGGCCGTAGACGATGAAACCGATGTTGCTGCCCACGGCCAGCCAGCGCAGCGGGATCATCGTGCGCACGAAGGCGCTGACGATGACCAGCAGCCCCGCCACTGCCGCCGAGGCCAGCGCCAGCAACTCCTGGGGCTGCGTGAGCGCCACGGCCAGCCTGTCGGCGAGGGCGGCCAGCATGTCGAAGGTGGGCACCGGGGCTCCTGCTCGGGCGGCGCGGGGCCGGGTGCCCGCAGCGCGAGTATCCACGCGCCCCACGCCGGCCGCGATGCCGCGAGAATGCCGCCGATGGACGCCCCCACCCCGCCCCCGCAGCGCCGCCAGGTCAGCGTGCTCTTCGTCGACATCGTCGGCTCCACCATGCTGACGCGCACGCTCGACCCGGAGGACGTCTCCGAGGTCATGGACGGCACGCTGGCGCTGTTCACGGCGCAGGTGCAGCAGCACGGCGGGCGCGTGCTGCAGTACGTCGGCGACGGCCTGCTGGCGGTCTTCGGTGCCGACAGCGCGCGCGAGGACGACGCCGGGCGTGCCGTGCACGCCGGCCTGGCACTGCTGCAGACTGCGCGCGAGCAGGGTGCGCGCGTGCAGGCGCAGCACGGCTACGCCGGCTTCGACGTGCGCGTGGGCGTGCACAGCGGCGATGTGCTGCTGGGCAGCGGCGTCGACGCCGAAGGCGCGATCCGCGGCTACACCGTCAACATCGCCGCGCGCATGGAGCAGACGGCGCCGCCCGGCCACCTGCGCATCAGCCACGACACCTGGCGCCTGGTGCGTGGCGGCTTCGAGGTGCAGGCGCAGCCGCCGCTGCTGGTGAAGGGCCAGGACGAGCCGCTGCTGACCTACCTGGTGCAGCGTGCGCTGCCACGTTCGCTGCGCGTGGCCGCGCGTGGTGTCGAAGGCCTGCACACCCCGTTGGTGGGGCGCGACGACGCGCTGGCGCGGCTGCTGCAGGCCTTCGAGGCCACGGCCGCGGGCGGCGGCCTGCAGGCCGTCACCGTGCTGGCCGACGCCGGGCTGGGCAAGAGCCGGCTGCTGCTGGAACTGCAGCGCCGCCTCGACGCCCACCCGCGCAGCTGCTGGCTGCTGCTGGGCCGTTCGCAGCCCGACAGCCGCCTGCAGCCCTACGGCCTGCTGCGCGAGGTGCTGGCCTGGCGGCTGCAGATCACCGACAGCAGCACCGGCGAGGCGGCGCGGCAGCAGCTGCTCGACGGCCTGCGGCCGTTGCTGCAGGCTGACGCCGCCGACCCGACCGCGCGTGACGCCGACGGCGGCGTCGGGGGTGGTGCCGAAGGCGAGGCCGCGCTGCTGGGCCAGCTGGTCGGCATGGACTTCTCGGGCCACCCGGCCGTCGTGGCGCTGCAGCGTGAACCTCGGCTGCTGCGCGACCGTGCCTGGGACGTCTTCGCGCGCTGGGTACAGGGGCTGGCCGCCAGTGACGGCAGCAGCGTCGTGATGCTGCTGGACGACCTGCAATGGGCCGACGACGCCTCGCTGGACTGGCTGCAGCAGCTGGGCACGCGCGGGTCACTGCCGTTGACGCTGGTGCTCGCCGCACGCCCCGGCCTGCTCGACATGCGCCCCGCCTGGGGCGAAGGCTGGGCCGGCCACACGCTGCTGCCGCTGCAGCCGCTGGGCGCGGGCGAACGCGGCGCGCTCACCGACGCGCTGCTGCAGCGCCTGCCCGAGGTGCCGCAGGCGCTGCGCGCGGTGGTCGAGGGCCAGGCCGAAGGCAACCCCTACTACGCCGAAGAACTGGTGCAGATGCTCATCGACGCCGGCGTCATCGACACCGGCGGCCCGGCGTGGGTGCTGCACGCCGACCGGCTGCATGCCGCGCGCATCCCGCCCACGCTGGTGGGTGTGCTGCAGGCGCGCCTGGACGCCCTGGGCGCGGCCGAGCGCCACGCACTGCAGCAGGCCAGCATCGTGGGCCCGGTGTTCTGGGACGATGCGCTGTCGGCGCTGGACCCGGCCGCCCCGGCGCAATTGCCGACGCTGCACGGCAAGGCCATGGTGCAGCCGCGCGCCGAGAGCACCTTCGCCGACACGCGCGAAGAAGGCTTCCAGCACCACCTGCTGCACCAGGTCACCTACGACACCGTGCTGCGCGCCGAGCGCCGCAATGGCCATGCCCGCGCCGCCCGCTGGCTGGCCGAACGTGTCGGCGACCGCGAGGACGAGTACCTCGGCATCACCGCCGAACACTACGAACGTGCCGGCGACCACGAACGCGCGCTGGACTGGTACGAACGTGCGATGAACACGGCGGCGGCGCGCTTCGCGAACCAGGCCGCGCTGGGTTACGCCGCGCGCCTGCTGGCGCTGCCCAACCTGGGCGACACGCCGCGCCGCTACCGCGCGCTCATCCAGCAATCTGCAGTCGCCGACCTGGTGGGCGACCGCAGCCTGCAGGCACAGGCCCTGGCGGCACGGCTGCAGCTGGCCGAGCTGCTGGACGACGATGCGCTGCGCGCCGAAGCCCTGGTCGGTCAGGCCCTGCTGCACGACCGCCTGGGTGAACACGATGCGGCGCGCACGCTGGCCGAGCGCGGCGTGGCGCTGGCGGCGAAGGTGGGTGCGGCGGTGCCGCTGGCGCTGGGGCACGGCGAGCTGTGCTGGCTGGCGCGCCATCGCGGCGACCTGGCGCTGGCACGCCACCACGTCGAGATCGCGCTGGTGCAGGCCGCACTGGCGGCGCAGCAGATGCGTGCACGCAGCGACCACATCTACGAAGTCTCGCTGCGCCTGGTGGCGTGCTCGCTCTACGGCGACGAACTCGATTTCGACCGCCAGCGCCAGCTTGCCGAGGAGTCGCTGGCGCTGGCCGAGGCGCGCGGTCTGGTGCGGCTGCAGTGCTCGGCCCACGAGGTTCTGGCGACCCACGCGCTGGACCTGCTGGACAACGGGCGCGCGCAGCAGCACACCGAGGCGATGGACGCGCTGGCCCGCAGCGCCGGCATGGCCAGCGGCATCGCCTGTGCACAGTCGCTGCGTGCCCGCGTGGCACTGCAACGCGGCGACGATGCGGCCGCGCTGCGGCATGCCCGCGAGGGTGAGGCTTTGTACACCCGCATCGGTGGCGTGCCGATGACGGCCGAATGCCAGCGTGTGCAGGCACTGGCGCTGCTGAACGGTGCCGCGCCGGCCCGGGATGGCGGGGCCACGGGCGAAGACCCAGGCACCCTCGCACGGGCCCTGCTGAGCACTGCCGCGCAGGGTTTCGACAGCGCCGGCATGGTGAGCGAAGCGCTGCGCTGCCGCCTGCTGCTGGCCGGCGCCTGGCTGCAGGCCGGCCGGGTCGACACCGCCCTGGCCGCGGTGCAGGCCGAGCTGCCGGCGTTGGCCGAGGCCGGCGCCCTGGACAGTGGCGGCGCCGACGCTTGGCTGGCCGCCTGCCGCGTGCTGCAGGCCGCCGGCGACCCGCACGCGGCGGCACTGTGGTCGCAGGCCCGCGCCAGCCTGCTGGCCTGGGCGGCGCACATCCGCGACCCCGTCGCCCGCGAACATGCGCTGCAGGGGCGGGCCGAGTGCCGCGCGCTGCTGGCCGGCCCCGGCGCCTGAACCTGAACGCCAGCAGGCCGACGGGACGTCGGCCTCGGCCACCGGCACCACGGGGCCGTCGGCAGGCGGCGCACGCCGTGGTGCTTCGCGATGGCGCGCCACAGTTGATCGTGCAGCCCCTCGGCGGTGGCGGCTTTTTTCACGCCGATGGCGCGCGACGCTGCCCTGCGGCTTGCGCGGCGTCACAACCCGGCCCCCCGTGCGGGCCTATGCTGTAGGCGAGTGCGCCCTTTCGGCGCTGCGAGATCTGCCGTGGACCGCCATTTCCTGACCCCCCTGTTCAACCCCCGCTCGATCATCGCCTTTGCCGGCGACCCCGACGCCGAGGCCCCCTCGCGCGAGGCCGGCGCACTGCGCGCCGCCATCGCCGAGGGTGGCTACGCAGGCCCCGTCACCTGGCTGGACATCAGCACCCATGGCACGCTGGGCGAACTCGCGCAGTCGCGCGCCGACCTCGCGCTCATCGCGCTGCCGGCCGCGCAGTGCGCCGCGGCGCTGGAAGCGGCGGGTCGCATCCGCTGCCGCGCCGCGCTGGTGCTGACCAGCGGCCTCGATGCCGCGAAATGCACCGAGCTGCACCAGATCGCGCGCCTGCACGGCGTGGCCCTGCTGGGGCCCAACAGCCTGGGCATACAGCGCCCGGCGATCAAGCTCAACGCCAGCACGATGGGCCAGCTGGCTGCAGCCGGGCCGCTGGCGCTGGTGTCGCAGTCGGGTGCACTCACCACCGCCATGCTCGACTGGGCGCAGCACCAGGGCGTGGGTTTTTCGACCGTCATCTCGCTGGGGCCGAACACCGCGGTGGAACTGCCCCAGGTGCTGGACTTCCTGACGGCCGACGCCGGCACGCAGAGCATCCTGGTCTACATGGAAGGCATACGCAACGCCCGCCGCTTCATGAGCGCGCTGCGCGCCGCGGCCTATTCCAAGCCGGTGGTGGTCATGAAGTCGGGCCGCCAGGCCGCGGGCAGCAAGGTGGCGCTGACGCACTCGGCTTCTATCGTCGGTGCCGACGATGTCTTCGACGCCGCGCTGCGCCGCGCCGGCGTGGTGCGCGTGCGCCAGTTCACCCAGCTCTTCAGCGCCGCGCAGTGCCTGGCCTCGCGCTTCCGCCCGGTGGGCGTGAACCTGGGCATCGTGACCAACGGCGGCGGCCCGGCCGTGCTGGCCGCCGACTGGGGGGACGGGCTCGGCCTGAAGATCGCCAAGGTCGACGATCTGGGCGAAAACGCCGACGCCGCGGCCTACGTCGCCGGCATGCAGGCGGCGGTGGCCGACCCCGGCATCGACGGCGTGCTGGTGATCCACGCACCCAAGGTGGGCGTCGACACCGAGGCCATCGCCAGCGCGGTGGCGGGCGAGTTCTCGCCCACCGCCAAACCGGTGCTGGCCTGCTGGATGGGCGAGGCGCGTGTGCGCAAGTCGCGCGAGATCATGGTGGCCAGGCACATGCCCGTGTTCCGCACGCCCGAAGGCGCGGTGGACGCCTTCAACAGCATCGCCAGCTTCTACCGCAACCAGCAGCTGCTGCAGCAGACGCCGCCGCCGCTGGGCGGCGGTGCCGCACCCGACACCGAGGGCGCGCGCCTGCTCATCGAGGGTGTGCTGGCCGAACGCCGCAAGGTGCTGACAGAGATGGAGAGCAAGTCGCTGTTGGCGGCCTTCCACATCCCCGTCACGCGCACCATGCTGGCGCGCAGCGCCAACGAGGCGATGCTGATTGCCAGCCAGCTGGGCTACCCGGTGGCGCTGAAGATCGACTCGCCCGACATCAGCCACAAGAGCGACGTGCAGGGCGTGGCGCTCGACGTGCACAACGCGACCCAGGTGCGCGACCGCTACAACGAGATGCTGCAGGCGGTGGCCAAGGCGCAGCCCGAGGCGCGCATCAACGGCATCACCGTGCAGCCGATGGCCGGCCCGCGCCAGGGTCCGCGCGGGCGCGAGGTCTTCGTCGGCATGACCACCGACGAGGCCTTCGGCCCCGTCATCACCTTCGGCGCCGGCGGCACCATGGTCGAGCTGATTGCCGACCGTTCGATGGAACTGCCGCCGCTGAACCAGTTCCTGGCCCGCCACCTCATCAACCGCGCCCGCGTCGCCGAAATGCTGGAAGCCTGGCGCGGCGCACAGGCCATCGACCACGGTGCGCTGGAGGCGGTGCTGCTGCGCGTGAGCGAGATGGTGTGCGCGCTGCCACAGCTGCGCGAGATGGACATCAACCCCATCATCGTCGACGACAGCGGCGCCATCGCGGTGGACGCGCGTGTCGTCATCGACGACGCCGGGTCCACGCCCGGCAGCTACAACCACCTGGCCATCCTGCCCTACCCCACCGGGCTGGACCGCGAGTGGCCGCTGAAGGGCGGCGGCGCCTACACCATCCGCGCCATCCATCCGGACGACGCCGAGATGCTGCAGGGCCTGGTGCGCAAGCTGTCGCCCGAGAGCCGCTACTTCCGCTTCGCCAGTTCGCTGCCCGAACTGCCGATGCGCATGCTGGCGCGCTTCACGCTGATCGACTACGACCGCGAGATGGCGCTGGTGGCGGTGGTGAAGGAGAACGTGGCTGCCGAGGACGGCAGCACGAGCGAACTTGAGCGCATCGTCGGCGTCAGCCGCATCGTCACCAACCCCGACGGCACGAGCTGCGAGTTTGCGCTGCTGGTGGCCGACGACTTCGCCGGCCGCGGCCTGGGCTCGCGGCTGATGCTGTCGATCATGGACGCCGCGCGGCGCATGGGGCTGGCCGAGATCATGGGGTTGATCCTCACCAACAACGCACCGATGCTCAAGCTGATGACCAGCCTGGGCTTCCAGGTGGCGCCCTACGCGGAAGACCCGGATTTCAGGATCGCAACCAAGGCGCTTTGACGCGGCCTTTGCACGAGTCCACGTCGCCTGTCCCGTTACCCTGTAAATCCTTACAGCTTATGGCGAAGCAGCGTCGTCGCTAACCTCTTCGGCAAGCGGTGATTGAAAGGCCGCCAAGGGAGGAACGGCGATGGATCACGTCCGCCCCATAGACGCATCGCGGCGTCGACGCGTTTGGCTGCAGGCGGGCCTGCTGGCCATCGCGCTGTCGATGACGGCCCCCGCGACGGCGCAGGCCCCCACACCGACGATCTACGAAGAGCAGGGGCAACTCGTCCGTGGCAGCCGCAAGGTCGAAAGCCTGACCTCGTCGCTCTTTGGCGGTCAGGTCAGCCTTTACAACGGCGGCGTGTCATTCACGCAGACCGATGTGAGCCTGCCGGGGAACAGCGCACTGGCCGTGCGCATAGGCCGGCATTTGCCCACCGGTGCCAAACGCATGGCCAAGGGTGCATTTGGTGATTGGGACCTAGACATTCCACACCTCAAGGGCGTGTTCAGCCACTACGACGGCTGGAATGTCGGGCACTACTACGGCTCGCCAGACCGGTTCAAGCGCTGCAGCCAGTTCAATGCGCCAGCAGATGCGCCTACGCAGACCGGCCAGGCAATCGTCTCCAACTTCGAGTTCTGGTTTGGCAACCACCTCTACGTGCCGGGAAGCGGCGAGCAGGAACTGCTGCGCCGCGAGGCCGTCAACCCTGCACCCACCGACGGCAACAGCTACCCCGTCGTCACCAAGGGCGGGTGGGCGTTTCGCTGCATTGCCGGGCCGCTGCCACGCGGCCAGGCGGGCGAGGGCTTCGTCGGCGTGGCACCCGATGGCACGCAGTACCGCTTCGACTGGCTGGTCTCCAGGCCCTACGCACCCTTCGTCGCGCCCGGCAGTCAGGACTATCGAAGCGCAGGCGGATCCGGCACAGGCGCGCGCGGCCAGAGAGTCCCGGGCGAAAACGCCGGCATGGGCTTTCAGTTGCTGCGCAGCGAGTTTTTCCTGCTGCCTACGCTGGTCACCGACCGCTACGGCAACACCGTGGCTTACACGTATTCGGCGACCCGTCCTTGGCGGCTTGAACGCATCGCCGCCAGCGACGGGCGCACCATAGACTTGGCCTACGACGCCACGACCGATGTCATCCGGTCGGTGACCGATGGCACTCGAACCTGGACCTACAGCTACGTCGGCAGCTCAGTGCTGACAGCGGTAACCCAGCCTGACGCCGCGCAGTGGCGGTTTTACGGGGACAGCCTGCAGGTCAACCCGGCGTACACACCTGGGTACGCGCCCTACGGTTGCGGCAGCGGGCCCGCCAATCAAGGCAGCTTCGTGGCGGCGTCGCGGACGATGACGATGGTGCATCCCAGCGGCGCTATCGGCAGCTTCACGCTCGAACAGATCATGCGCGGTCGGTCGCACGTCATCAACGATTGCTGGTCGGCCTCTGGCGCCGTCGTCAACTCAATTCCGGTGTTCTACCTCCAGCGTGCCCTGACCCGGAAGTCCCTGAGCGGGCCGGGCCTTTCGGCCTCGACGTGGACCTACACCTGGGACGCACACAACGGCAGCCTGAGTCCCTGCGCCGGTTGTGCGGAGACGGTGGCGATGAAGGTCACCGACCCGCGTGGCTTCGTGACGCGGTACACGCACGGCAACCGCTGGCTGCAGAACGAAGGCCAGTTGCTCAAGGTAGAGGAGGGCTGGAACGGGCAGGCTGCGCTGCGTGTCAAGACGCTCCGCTACCGGCAGTCGCCGAACGGGGACTACCCGCTGACAGCCGGCACACCCATCAGCTTCCGAACCGACGGGGCCATGGCCAGCAAGCACCTGCCCCTGGATCGAAGGCAGACCACCCAGCAGGGCGTCGATTTCGTCTGGGAGGCTTCCACGTTCGACACCCGGGTCAGGCCCACGGTGATGCTCAAGGGCAGCAGCCTGGGCTACCAGCGCATGGAGTCGACGGTGTACTGGGACAAGCCGGACAAGTGGATCCTGGGCCAGCGGGCGAGCCTCACCGTGTCGGGCGGGGGCTTGCCGCAGGCCGTGCTGACCGAGTCGATCTCCTACGACCCCGTCAAGGCCTGGCCCATCGCGCGTTCCGTCAACGGGCGGCCCGATCAGACCTTCGACTTTCACGCCGACGGCACGCTGAAGTGGATACGTGACGGCGCAGGGCAGCAGACGAGTTATGGGGACTACAAGCGCGGCCTTGCGCGCTTGATTGCCTATGCCGATGGCAAGAGCGAGAGGGTGGATGTCAGCGATATCGGCCTGGTGACCGCCTGGACCAACGCGGCCGGCACGACGATGCAGTACGGCTACGACGCGATGGGCCGCTTGAACCGGGTGGACTACCCACCTGAGACGGGGCTGAACTATCACGCGACCACCATCGGCTTCCAGCAGATGCCCGCCGCCGACAAGGGCCTGGAAGGCGGGCATTGGCAGCAGACCATCACGACGGGCAACAGCGTGGCACGAAGCTACTTCGACGCGCTGTGGCGGGAGCGGCTACGTGTCGAGTACGACGCGGGCAACGAGGCAGGCACCTCGGCTGCCGTGGAAACGCGCTACGACATCGACGGCCGCAAGACCTTCGAGACCTATCCCCAACGCACCATCAGCGGCGTCGGCGCCGGCACCAGTGGCCACTGGTGGGAATACGACGCCCTGGGCCGTGAACTGGTACACCGTCAGAGCAGCGAACTGAGCCCCAGCCTGCTGAGCACCATCACCGAGTACCTGGGCGACTTCCGCAAGCGCGTGACCGACCCCAAAGGGCACGCCAGCACGTTCAGCTACCAGGCCTGGGACGAACCCACCGAAGACGGCATCAGAAACATCGATGCGCCCGAGGGCGTGACGGTGTCCATCGCGCGCGACGCCTTGGGCAAGCCGACGTCCATCACGCGCTCGGGCGGTGGCGTTTCGGCCAGCCGCAGCTACGTCTACGACGCTCACGAGCGCCTGTGCAAGACCGTGGAGCCGGAGAGCAGCGCGACGGTGCAGGGCTACGACGCGGCCGGCAACGTGAGCTGGCGCGCCAGCGGACAGAACTTCCCCGGCCCGGGCTGCGAGACGCAGGTGGCCGGCTCCAGCCTCATCAGCTACGGTTACGACCAACGCAACCGGCTGCTGACCACCACCTACGGCGACGGCAGCCAGAACATCACGCGCAGCTACACGGACGACGGGTTGCTGGGCAGCATCGGCACCAATGGCGCCGGCGTCAACCCGGTCACCTGGAGCTACAGCTACAACAGCCGGCGGCTGTTGACCCGGGAACGCTACACCTGGGGCGACGCCAACAACGGGTGGGACTTCAACTGGGGACGTGACGCCTACGGCCACGCCGCTTCGCTGTCCGACCCATGGGGCACCGTCCAGTATTCACCCGACGCGCTGGGTCGACCGACGCAGGTGTCGGGTTACGCCAGTGCCGTGAGCTACCACCCCAACGGCGCGGTGGCCGGCTACACGCTGGGCAACGGCATCGGCTACGTCATGACGCAGAACGTGCGCGGCCTGACCGCACTGATGCAAGACGGCAGCGTGGTGCGCGACCGCTACGCCTATGACGGCAACGGCAACGTCACGGCCATCACCGACGAGACTCCGGGCGGCGTGAACAGCCGCGGCATGACACTGTACGACGGGCTGGACCGCCTGCGGCAGGCCAGCGGCCCCTGGGGTGCGGGCAGTTTCGGCTACGACGCGCTGGACAACCTGACCGGCAGCACGGTGGGCGGGCGCAGCCTGACCCACCATATCGACCCCAGCACGAACCGGCTGACGGGTATCAGTGGCAGCCTGAACCTGGGCATCGGCTACGACGCCAACGGCAACATCGCGCAGCTTGGGGGCCAGGGTTTCGTGTTCGACATCGGCAACCGGATGAGGAGTGCCACCGGCAAGGCCACCTATGCCTACGACGGGCACGGAAGGCGCAATCTGGTGTGGTTCGCCGGCGGCGGTTACCTGCACCAGGCCTACACGAAGGACGGCAAGCTGCGGTTTGCATGGGGTTCGTCGCAGGGGGGGCGACGGCACGTGTATCTGGGCAACAGGCTGATCGCCGAGACCACCGACGGCGGAGTCACGACCTATGCACACACCGATGGTCTGGGCAGCCCCGTTGCGAAAACGAGCAACACCGGGGCGGTGGTCTCCCGCACACGTTATGAGCCGTATGGCGCGACGGTGGCGGGCAGCACGAGTCCGGCGACCATCGGGTACACGGGGCATGTGAACGATGCGGATACGGGGCTCGTTTACATGCAGCAGCGGTACTACGATCCGATCGCGGGGAGGTTCCTGTCGGTCGATCCAGTCACCACCGACGCCAAGACTGGCGGGCATTTCAACCGTTACGTCTATGCAGAGAGCAACCCATACAAGTTCACAGATCCTGACGGTCGCTCGTCGATAGCCGCTGACGTGCCGCACGAGGTTGGCGGCAGCGGAAACGGCGCCGGCATCGCCGACGTGCTTCCTGAAACGGTGTCTGCTCAGGTGGGATCGGCACTTGCTGCGAGTGCCACGTTGGCCGGCGGAATTGGCGGCGGTGCACGGGGCGGGATAGCTGCAGTTCAGGGGATTGCCGCAAGGGAGATATCTCTTTCGCGTTCGATCCACGGTGAAGCGGCGGCGCATGCTGCGGATGCGATCAAGGCAGGTAAGCCAAGCGTGTTAACCATTGATCGAGCCGGCGCTTCGGCGAACAGGCAAACATCTACGGGTGCGCTTGACAAGGTGGTTGGCAAGCACTTGGATGAGTACCCACCGGCCATGTTCAGAGAGGGTGGCGCAGGCGCAAGTGTTCGGCCAATCAGCCCACGCGACAACATGTCATCGGGGGCCTGTATCGGCAACGCATGTCGCGGCTTGCCGAATGGAACCCGAGTCCAGATCAAGATCGGAGATTGAGGATGACGACCAGGATCGGCGTTGAGGTCTCGTATCGGCAACTTGCGGTCTTCGCGAGTTCACTGAAGCAGCCGTTCAACGACTGGACCGATCGACACGTTGCGCAGGGGTTTGCCTGGCGGCCTGGCAGCGTGTCGTTCCGTTGCATGGTCGAGGCCGGTCAACACTCGGTCGAGATCGATGTCGCCAATCATGTTGGTGCTGTTCATTCTGATGCGGTGCGTGTGGTGGAGGTGCCCTTCAACATTCCAGCTGACGGTGCGGTAGAGGTTGGGAGCATTGCCGAGACAGTAGCCCTGTCTCTGCCGGCCGGTTCCTTCCTCCTGCGCTGCGAGTTCTTGCAGCCCGCCGGCACTGCCGGAGAGCGAGTGCGACTGACATTCGCGAGAAACGATGACCCCCGCTTCGCGGTTGTTCGCGCAGACCCAGAGTTGACGATTGATGGTGAGCTTCTGACTACCGCGCAGCCTGCGCTTGGTTGATCCGCTTCAGCCTTCGCGCCTCGCCTCCAGGGTCTCGGGTTCCGGTCTTGCGTTTTGCATGACAGGAGGTCGTCTTGCCGTTGTCCTCGGGAACGCAGGGGACAGGGTCAGGGGATGGGGTCTAGGACGGGGCGGGTCTTACTTTTTTACTCACCTCGCCCCCTAATCTCACCCCATGTCCCGCCCTCTCCGCCTGGAGTTCCCTGGCGCTGTCTACCAGTCATCTCCCGCGTCGACCGACGTGAGCCGATCAGCCGTGACGACGCGGACCGCCATGTGCATTTGGACGTACTGGCCCAGGCAATGGAACGCTTCGACGCGCAGCTGCTGGATTACGGCCTGATGGGGCTCCACTACCACATGGTCTTGCGCACCCCGAAGGGCAATCTGTCGCGCTTGATGCGCCACCTGAACAGGGTTTACGCGCAGCGTTCCAACCGTCGCCACGGTCTGGTTGGGTCACTTGGTCCAGAAGTTTTTCAAGGCCATCGTGGTCGACCGCCACAGCTACCTGCTGACCTTGTGTCGCTACGTCGAGCTCAGCGGCGCGGTATGCGGAACTGGTCAACCAGGCAGTGGGCGTCGACTTCCGGGCAATGGGCCTGAGGTAGCAGCTGTTTCTCGGAGACGAGGCCTTCGTCGAGAGCTTGCAGGAGGCGCTGCCTGCCGGACACGCGACGCGCACGAGGTGCAGCGGGCCCAGCGCAGCCGGCCGCTTTCGCTGCAGCAACTGCTGCAGGCCGACCTGTCGCGTGAAGAAGCTCTGCACCCGCCTGCACCCAAGGCGGCGGCGCCATGACGCATTTGGCGGGGGCTTTGCCCCTGTCGGTGGCCACGGTAACCCGGGTGATTACCGCGTTCGACGCCTCTGAGGCAGAAGGCAAGACTTGCCCTCACCGAGCTCTGCTCACCGGGACTCGGAAGACCCGGACTTCAGGATCGCGACCAAGGCGCTGTAGCGGGCCGCCGCTTCTGACCCCTCAACGCCCCGCTCCCGCCTGCTGCAGCACGGCCTGCGCCGCGTTGCGCGCCGCGGTGCATGCGTCGCCGGCGCTGCAACCGTCCAGCACCTGCCGCGCCAGCGTCGCGGCCTGCGCCGGCGCGCCGGGGGCACCCACCTGCAGCAACTGCTGCGCCAGTTCCAGCCTGGCGCTGTGCAGCGCCGGGTCGCCCGCCCGGGCCGTGCCCTGAAGCAGTGACACCGCTTCCTGCAGCACGGCCAGTGCCTGCTCGGGCTGGCCCAGGGCGCGGAAGCGCAGGCCCAAGGCGGTGATGACCTGGCCACGCAGGACCGGGTTGCCGGGGAAGCCGAAACGCGCCGTCTCCAGTGCCCGCTGCAGGCGCGGCGCCTCGACACCGATGTCAGGCGGCTGGCCGTCGGCACCCGGCGCCGGCCCGGGCAGCTGCTCGGTCAGGAAGACCTGCACCTGGTCCGTGCGCTGGGCCTGCGCCTGGCCCTGGTTGAAGGCACGCCAGCCGGCACTGCCCACGCCCAGAACCAGCGCGCCCACCAGCACGCCAGCGCCCAGCCCCAGCCGGTTGCGGCGCAGCGAGAGGCGCGCCAGATGCAGTGCGCCGCCGGGCGCGCCGGGCACGGGACGGAAGGCGGGGATGGCCTTGAGGTCGTCCACCATCGCCTGCACGCCGGCATACGGTGGCACGCCCGCTGCAGCGCCCAGTGCACGCTGCAGCACCCAGCCCAGGTCGGGGCCCGGGGCGACCGGCCTGGCGCGGGCCGGCCGGTTCGCATCGGCCCCCGGGGCTGCGCCCGGGTCGGTGCCAACCAGCAACGCGTGCAGCGCGCGGCCCAGCGCACGCACGTCGGCGGCGACCGTCTCGGCCCGCAGCGCACGGCCCTGGCCCCAGTCGAGCAGCAGCACGCGGCCCTCGTCGTCGACACGCAGGCGCGACAGCTGCAGGTCGCCGCAAGCCACCTGCCCTTCGTGGGCGTGCGCCACCAGCCTGGCCACCTTCAGCATCAGCTGCGCCACGGCCCGCTCGCCGTGGCCGCGGCGCTGCGCGTGTTCGACCAGGCCCAGGCCCTCGATCAGCGGCAGCACCCGGTAGAAGCGGCCTTCGGCGTCGATGCCGGCGTCGACGAGGCGCACGATGTGTTCGTGCCCGGGCAGCAGCACGACCTGCATCTCCGCGGCGTTGGCCTGCGGCGAACCGGGCTCGGCCGCAGCCGGCGGCAGGCGCAGCGCAAACAGCTTGCGCGCCGCGCCTTCGCCGCGTTCGGCGCGCCAGACGCGGCCCCGCTCGTCACCGCCCAGCGGGTCCAGCAGGCGGTAGGGGCCGACACGCATCTCGGCACGCGGCGGCGGTCGCGGCGGTGGGGGCGGCGCCGCCGCAGCGGGGGCATCGCCGCCGTGCTCCAGTTGCGCCAGACGTTCGCGCAAACGCGGCACCAGCACCTGCTGGCGTTCGGGCAGCGCGGCGATGAAGGCCTCGCGCTCGTCGACGGGCAGCGCCAGCGCACGCTCGAGCAGCAGGCTGAGTACGCGGACTTCCGTGGCAGTGAGTGCGGTCGATGTCGACATGGGGGTCGCGGCGGGGTGGCGTTCAATTGCGCGCTGGTGCACGGCCGCTGCGAAGAATATGCCAGCCGCAGCGCCGCGCCGGCGCGCCACCGCCCCGCGTGTCATTTCGCAAGGAAGGCGTCGAACTCGGCGCGGAAGGCCTCGGGCACTTCGAAGTAGGGCAGCGCGCCGGTGGGCAAGACCGTCACGCGCCACGGCGGCTGCGGTTTCAGTGCGGCCAAGCCGCGGCAGTCGGTGAAGTCGCCGTGCACGCCATGGCAGGCCCACACCGGGCTGCGCACGGCGTCGTAGACGTCGTGGATGGCGGCGCTGAAGAGGCCCGCGCCCAGGAAGTGCCGCGGTGCAAAGCGCGCGACGGACTGGCGCGCGGTGAGGATGGCGCAGTCGGGGCCCTCTGTGCGTCGATGGCCGGCCCGCCCAGGTGCGGCGCAGGAAGTAGCGCACCACGGCGGGTTGGGCCAGGCCGTCGAACAGCGCCTGCGCCCAGAGCGGGTTGGCCAGCGTCTTGTAGTGCCACGGCAGCACGTGGGTGCTGCCCGACGGTCCTCGCCGCGGTTTCTGCCCATCAGCCCGGCGGGGCTGACCAGTGCCAACCGGCCCCAGAGCGCGGCTTGCTCCATCGCGGCGCGGGCCGGGAACTCGCAACCCAGCGACACCGCCAGCGCATCGACAGGCGCCGTGCCGCAGCGCTTGCGGACCTGCTGCGCCATGGCGTGCAGCGCGTCGGTCATCAGGCGCGGTGTGTAGGCACGGTCACCACGCCGGCTGTAGCCGTAACCCGGCAGGTCGGGCGCAAACACCGTGCGCGTGGGGCGGTAGTGCTCGTAGAGCGGCCTGACCTCGGCCGCCGACGCGGCGGCGTTCACACTGTGCAACAGCAGCAGCGGCGGGCCCTGTCCGGCCACATGACAACTCACGCCGTCCACTTCGAAACGTTCGCCGGCAAGGGCCGGGGCCAGCGGAGGAACGGGCATGCCCGCATCTCACGGGGCGGCCCCGGGCGGCGGCGCTTGATCTGGCGCAAGCCCCAGCCCGGCCGCGCCGCTACCCTCGGGCCTCGAACACCATCGAGCGGCATCCGTCGCCGACGTGACCCCATGCAGTCAGGTGAGGCCACCCCGGCATAGCGCCGCAACGCGAGGGGATGCCATGTCTGGTTTCGAGATCGTCGCGCGTTCGGACTTCTCCGACGTCACCTACCTGCTCGAGGTGCGGCACCCGCAGATGGCGCGGGCGGCCCGGCCCGGGCAGTTCGTCATCGTGATGGAGCACGAACACGGCGAGCGCATCCCGCTGACCATCGCCGACTTCGACAGCCAGCGCGGCACCATCACCCTCGTCATCCAGGCCGTGGGCAAGACGACGAAGGAGATGCAGCAGAACTGCCGTGTGGGCACTTCGCTGCACGCGATGGTCGGGCCGATGGGCATCCCCAGCCATGTCGGCACCGCAAAGAAGGTGGTCTGCGTCGGCGGCGGCCTGGGCGTGGCACCCGTCTACCCGCAGGCGCGCGCCTACAAGGAAGGCGGCGCCTACGTCATCGGCGTGCTGGGTTTCCGCAACCGGGGCCTGATGTTCTGGGAAGACAAGTTCCGCGCCGTGTGCGACGAACTCATCGTCTGCACCGACGACGGCTCGGCCGGCATCCAGGGCCTGGTCACCGAGGGCATCAGGCAGGCGATCTCGAAACACGCCGACATCGACGAGGTGGTGGCCATCGGGCCGCCGATCATGATGAAGGGCTGCGCCGACACGACCCGGCCCTTCGGCATCAAGACCATGGTGAGCCTGAACCCGGTGATGGTCGACGGCACCGGCATGTGCGGCGGCTGCCGCGTCAAGATCGGCGACGGCATCAAGTTCGCCTGCGTCGACGGCCCCGACTTCGACGGCCACCAGGTCGACTTCGACGACCTCATGGCGCGCCTGGGCCGCTACAAGCCCACCGAGAAGGCGGCGCTCGAGGCGTGGAACGAGAGCTGCCGCCTGCGAGGCGGCGCTGGTCACGCGCACTGAGCCCGCCACATCGATCCGGAGACACATCGATGGCCACCAAGAAAAAGACGATCCGCAGCATCCCGCAGGCGCGCACGCCCATGCCCGAGCAGGCGCCCGAGCAACGTGTGACGAACTTCGACGAGGTGGCCATGGGCTACCGGCTCGAGGACGCGCTGGTCGAGGCCCAACGCTGCCTGGACTGCGCCGACCAGCCCTGCGTGCGCGGCTGCCCGGTGGGCATAGACATCCCCGGCTTCATCAAGAAGATCGAGGCCAAGAACTTCCACGGCGCCTACGACGTCATCACCGACACCAACCTGCTGCCCAGCGTCTGCGGCCGCGTCTGCCCGCAGGAAAACCAGTGCGAGGGCGTGTGCACGGTGGGTGAATCGCTGGAGCCGGTGGCCATCGGCCGGCTGGAACGCTACGTCGGCGACATGGCCATCGCCGAGGGCTGGGCCAACATCCCCTACATCGAGCGCACCCGCTTCAAGGTCGGCATCGTCGGCTCGGGCCCGGCCGGCATGGCCTGCGCGGCCGACATGGCCAAGGCCGGCTGCGAAGTGACGGTGTTCGAGGCCTTCCACGAACCCGGCGGCGTGCTGAAGTACGGCATCCCCGACTTCCGCCTGCCCAACAGCGTGGTCGACGTCGAGATCGGCAAGCTGCAGCAACTGGGCATCAAGTTCGAGTGCAACACGCTGGTGGGGCGCCTCTTCACCGTCGAGCAGATGCTGGGTGAGATGGGTTTCCACGCCGTGTTCATCGGCACCGGCGCGGGTTACCCCAGCTTCATGGGCATCCCGGGCGAATCGCTGGGCGGCGTGCTCTCGGCCAACGAATGGCTGACGCGCTGCAACCTCATGCGCGGGCGCGACTTCCCGGCCTTCGACACACCCCTGCAGCCCGGCAAACGCGTGGCCGTCATCGGCGCCGGCAACACCGCGATGGACGCCATGCGCGTGTCGCTGCGCGTCGGCGCCGAGAAGGTCTACTGCGTCTACCGCCGCAGCGCCGCCGAAGCGCCGGCGCGTGCCGAGGAGATCCACCACGCGCAGCAGGAAGGCATCGAGTTCCTGTGGCTGACGTCGCCACTCGAACTCCTGGGCGACGAGAAGAAGAACGTGAGAGGCATGCGCTGTGAACGCATGGAACTCGGCGAGCCCGACGCCTCGGGGCGCCGCAAGCCGGTGCCGGTGCCCGACAGTGCCTTCGAGCTCGAAACCGACATGGTGGTCTTCGCCATCGGCACCAACGCCAACCCCATCCTGGGCCAGACCTCGGGCCTGAAACTGAACAAGCGCGGCTACATCGAGACCGACGACAGCCTGGCGACCTCGATCGCCGGCGTTTACGCCGGTGGCGACATCGTCACCGGTGCCGCCACCGTGATCCAGGCCATGGGCGCCGGCCGCAAGGCCGCACGCGGCATGAAAGCCTACCTGGGCCTGCGCGACACCGACGGCGTCTACACGCCACCCGGTGACGACCCCGGCGCGCGCCTGTTCGGCATCCCGCGCAGCGAGCGCGGTTACGCCCGTGTGCATCTGGCCTGAGGCAACACCATGAACGACACCACCCTCCTCGAGCGCCCGGCGACCAGCACACCACGGCCAGCCGTGCCGATCAGCGAACACATCGTCGAGGTCATCAGCGACTCGGGCGAAGGTGCGCAGCGCTGCGGCCAGAGCCTGGCGGCAATTGCAGCGCGCATGGGCAACGGCATCTGGACGACCGAGATCATCCCGGCCGAGATCCAGCCGCCGGCACGCAGCGTGGCCGGTGCCAGCGGCATCCGCATCCGCATCGGCTCCGAGCGCATCACGAACGGCGGCGACCAGACCGACCTCGTCGTGGCCTTCAACGAGCAAGTGCTGATCGGGCGCGTGCAGGCGGGTGAACTGAAACCCGGCGCGACCATCCTGCTCGAGAGCATGTGGGGCGAACACCGCGACGCGGCCATCGTCGCCAGCTACCGCAAGACGGTGGAGGCGCTGCGCAAGGACGGCTTCAAGGTCATCGAGGCGCCCTTCGAGTTGCGCTGCAAGGAACTCGTGCCCGACCCGCGCAAGGGCAAGAACATGTTCGTGCTCGGGCTGCTGTGCAACCTGTACGGGCTGGATGCGGCACTGGCCCGCGAGCAGATCGCGCGCATCTTCGGCAAGAAGGACGCCAAGGTCATCGCCAGCAACGTGGCGCTCTACGAGGCCGGCGCGACCTGGGGCGAAACACACCTCGACTTCAAGTACCGCATCCCGGCGCAGAAGTCCAAAGAGGCGCAGATCGTCATCAACGGCAATACCGCCGTTGCATTGGGCGTGATGGCCTCCGGCATGGACATCTGCGCCATGTACCCGATCACGCCGGCCACCTCGGCTTCGCACTACCTCAGCGAGGTCTTCGAGAAGGTCGGCGGCCTGGTGCACCAGGCCGAGGACGAGATCGCCGCCTGCGCCTTTGCCATCGGCGCCAGCTACGCCGGCAAGTGCGCCGTCACCATCACCTCGGGGCCGGGTTATTCGCTCAAGCAGGAAGCCATCGGCCTGGCGGTGATGGCCGAGATTCCGCTCGTCGTCGTCAACGTGCAGCGCGGCGGCCCCAGCACCGGGCAACCGACCAAGGTCGAACAGGGCGACGCGCTGGCCACCATCTTCGGCAGCCATGGCGACGCGCCCAAGGTCGTGATGGCGCCGTGCAGCATCGAGGACTGCTTCTACTCCGTCATCACCGCACGCAAGATCGCCGAGACCTTCGGCATGGTGGTGGTGGTGCTGTCCGACGCCAGCCTGTCGACCGCGCAGCAGCCCTTCCCGCGCCCGGTGTTCAGCGAGGACTGGCTGGCGCCGCCTGTCGACCAGACCCCGGTGCCACCCGGCGCCAAGCCCTACGACTGGGACGCCGTCACCGGCCTGTCGCGCCGCTTCCAGCCCGGCCAGCCCGGCGGCATGCACACGCTGACCGGCCTGGCGCACGACCGCGCCAGCAAGGTGGCCTACGACCCGAAGATCAACGAAGAGGGCCTGCGCGCGCGCAGCCTGAAGCTGGCCGCGCTGCAGAAGACGCTGAAGGCGCCGCCGGTGTTCGGCCCACCCGAGGGCGACATGCTGCTGGTGGGCTGGGGCAGCACCATGGGCGCCATCGAGGAAGCCGTGACACGCCTGCGCGCCGACGGCCTGGCCGTCAGTTCGATGCACCTGCGTTTCCTGCAGCCCATGCCCTCGGGCATACGCGAGATCCTGGCGCGATTCCGCCACGTGATGACCATCGAGGGCAACTGGTCAGACAAGATCGAGGACGAACTGATCGACGAGGACAACCGCCGCTACTCGGCGCTGGCGATGATGCTGCGCGCACGTTTCCTCGTCGACATCGACTGCTGGAGCGAAGCGCGCGGCCAGCCCATCAAGCCCGGCGACATCTGCCGCGTCGTGCGCAAGGCACTGTTAACCAAGGGGCAAGCCGCATGAGCCGCTCACTCAGTCAATGTGTCATCAAGCTCGTCGAGGAGCACCACGCGCTTGAGGACTACCAGGGCGGCGTGCCGCGCTGGTGCAACGGGTGTGGCGACAACGCCATCCTCGCCGCCATGCAGCGCCTGTGCAGCGAGGAAGACCTGGCGCCCGAGAACACGGTGTTCGTGTCCGGCATCGGCTGCAGCAGCCGGCTGCCGCACTACATGAAGACCTACGGCTTCCACGGCATCCACGGCCGCGCCTTCCCGGTGGCCGAGGGCATCAAGATGGCCCGGCCCGATCTGAATGTGTTCGTGAGCACCGGCGACGGCGACTGCTGCAGCATCGGCGCGGCGCACTGGATCCATGCGCTGCGCTACAACATGAACCTCACCGTCATCCTGCACGACAACCACGTCTACGGGCTGACAAAGAAGCAGGCCTCGCCGACCAGCCCCAAGGGCCTGAAGAGCAACACCACGCCCTACGGCGCGATGCTCGAGCCGATGAACCCGCTGACGGTGTCGCTGGGCGTGCAGGGCGCGTCCTTCATCGCGCAGGCCGTCGACTGGGTGCCCGAGGTGCTCTACGACATCGTGCGCGCGGCCTTCAGGCACCGCGGCTTCTCGTTCGTGCGTGTGCTGCAGCGCTGCCCCGAGTTCATGCCCAAGGCCTTCGACCCCTGGCTGCACGACCCGCAGCGCACCATGCTGCTGACGCACAAGGACGGCCTGCAGCTCAGCCCGAGTCTGTCCAGCGCCTACCGCAACCAGCGTCAACATGACCCGATCGACATCGACCGTGCGCGCGAGATCGCGTCGATGGAAGAACCCATCCCGGTGGGCATCCTCTACCGCAACCCCGAAGCACCCTGCTACGAAGACCTGCGCAACGCCGGCCAGATGCGCACGCCCGCCACCATCTGCAGCGGGCTGAACCGCGAGTTCGACAAGTACACCGTGTGGCCCGACGAAGACACCCAGGCGCAGCACGCCGCATGAACGAGGGGCCGTGATGGACAAACAAACCAGGCACCAGGACCAGCGGGTCTTCCACCTCACCGCCAAGCGCGCCGGCGACGGCGTGCTGCCCATCAGCGGCATGGGCCTGCGCCCGGCGCTGCTGGCGCCCTACCGCGACCTGCCCGCGCTGCGCCACGACTTCCCGCTGGTGCTGGAAACGCGCCCCGGCGCGCCCGACTTCGTGCACACGCTGTCGGGCCTGGTCGACGCCGTGCTGAAGGACGTGGCGCCGCGCGGCATCGACGGTGAGCGACTGCGCCGCCATGCGCTGCAGCTGGAGCGCGAGATCCGCGTTGCCGTGGCCCACGGCGCACAAGGCAGCCTGGCCGAGCTGTGGAACGCCGCCGCCGCCCGCCTGGGCACGCAGGCGGGCGAGACACTGGAGCAGGTGCTGACGCAGGCCGGCACCGCGCTGCAGGCCGACGGTGCCGTGCTCGGCTGCACACGCGAGATGCCGGCACGGCTGCTGACGCACGCCTGGCAGGCTGCGCAACGGCGCAAGGCGCGCCAGTTCCATGCCGACCTCGGTCGCCTCGTGCGCAAGCTGTCGGACATCCTGCGTGCCGCCTACAGCCATTCGCAGGCCGGCCGGCAGCCGCAGGCGCTGATGGCCTCGGTGGGCGGCCCGCACCAGGCGCAGTTCGACTTCGACGCACTGTCGCGCATCGTCGGCAAGGGTGTGCCTCACGACGAACTGACGCCGGCACGGCGCGAACGCCTGCTGCGCACGCTGGCCGTGCTGGAGTCGCAGCGCTTCTACGCGCCCCCCGAACTCGATGACACCGCCGCGGCCGGCTACAACTTCAGCTTCGACAACTGCGCCGCAGCGGCCGCGGCCTTCCGCGAACGCCTGCCCGAAGTGGCAACGCTCGTAAAGGCGATCGCCGTGGCCGAACTCGAGGCGCAGGGTCACTACATCGAAACCGAGCACGACCTCAGCTTCGAGGCCATGGACGAACACGCGCTGGCGCCCGACGACCTGGCGCGTTTCCCTGACTACCTGGTGTGCATCCCGCCCGGCCGCAACGACGCGGCCGAGAACGCGATGCTGATGGACCTGCTGTCTTCGGGCCTGCCGGTGAAGGTGCTGGTGCAGACCGACGACCTGTTGGAAGAAGCCGCCATCGGCACCGGCCACTACGCCTTCGGCGTGCGCAGCGCGCGGCTGGCGACCACGGCCATGGGCCTGGGCGGCATGTTCGTGCTGCAGGCGCCCAGCGCCAACCTGCATGCGCTGCGCGGCCGCATCGCGCAGGGCCTGGCCTGCCGCGGCCCTTCGCTGTTCAGCGTCTTTGCGCGCGACGAAGACCCGGTGGGCACGCTGCCGGCTTACCTCTATGCCGCGGCGGCGATGCAGTCGCGCGCCTTCCCGTGCTTCAGCTACGACGCTGCGGCCGGCAGCAACTGGGCGGAACGTTTTTCGCTCGAGAACAACCCGCATGCCGACGCCGACTGGCCGGTCGAGACGCTGGACTACGCCGACACCGCGCTGCAGCGCGCCAGCGAGCGCTGCGCCTTCACCTTCGCCGACTTCATGCTCTGCGACCCGCGCCAGGCGGCCCACTTCGCGCTCGTGCCGCGCGAACGCTGGAGCGACGCGTTGCTGCCCGCCGCCGACTGGCTGGCACTGGACGAGGCCGCCGCGGCCCGCCACCTGCCCTACGTGCTGGCCGTGGACGAACACGACACGCTGCAGCGTGTGCTGGTCGACGCGCGACTGATGCAGGCCACGCAGCGCTGCCTGCTGCTGTGGCACCGCCTGCAGGAACATGGCGGCGTGCACGATTCGCACGCCGAGCGCCTGCTGGCGCGCGAGAAGGCGGCGTGGGATGCCGCGCAGGCGGCGGCGCCGGCCGCCGAGCAAGGGGTCGCTGCCGGAGCCGGTGCAGGGTCTCCAGCCGCGCCAGCGGCCGAGCCCGCCGCGGCGGTTGAACATTCGCGCGATGAGGCCTGGATAGACACCGCGCGCTGCCCCAGCTGCAACGAATGCCAGCTCATCAACGACCGTTTGTTCGGCTACGACGAGCGCAAGCAGGCGTACATCAAGGACATCACCGCAGGCAGCTACCGCCAGCTCGTCGAGGCCGCAGAGAGCTGCCAGGTGGCCATCATCCACCCCGGCAAGCCCCGTGACCCGAAAGAGTCCGGCCTGGAAGAACTTCTCGCGCGCGCCGAGCCCTTCCGCTGACCGAGGACGTGCAACAGCAGCTGCGCGCGGGTGCACACCTCACGAAGACCCGGCCGCCTGCAAGCGGCCGGGTTGACGCATCTCATGGGCGGTGCAAACCGCGTGTGTGCCCGCCTTGTCTGGCCCGGTGCACTGGGTAGACTCGGGCCTACCTGTGCCAGACCCCCCACGCGCGCAGGCCCAGGAGACGACATTGCAGCCGACGAACATCGCGGACCCGACCTATTTCCACAAGGTCGTGGACTGCCAATGGGCCTGCCCGGCCCACACCCCCGTGCCGGAATACATCCGGCTCATCGCCCAGGGCCGATACGACGACGCCTACATGGTCAACTGGGTGAGCAACGTCTTTCCCGGCGTGCTCGGCCGCACCTGCGACCGCCCCTGTGAACCGGCCTGCCGGCGCGGCCGCGTCGAGGAAGCCAACGCCGTCAAGCCCGAACCGGTGGCCATCTGCCGGCTGAAGCGGGTCGCGGCCGACTTCAAGGCTGTCGATGGTGTCAAGGCGCAGATGCCCACGCCGCTGCCGCCCAACGGCAAGCGCGTGGCCTGCGTGGGTGCCGGGCCGTCTTCGCTGACGGTGGCGCGCGACCTCGCCACGCAGGGTTATGCGGTGACGGTGTTCGACGGCGAGAAGAAGGCCGGCGGCTTCATCCGCACGCAGATCCCGCGTTTCCGCCTGCCCGAAGAAGTCATCGACGAAGAGACCGGCTACATCATGGCCCTGGGCGTCGACTTCAAGTCGGGCCACCGTGTCGACTCGATGCAGGCGCTGATGGACCACGGCTACGACGCCATCTTCGTCGGCTGCGGTGCACCCCGCGGGCGCGACCTCGTGCTGCCCGGCCGCAAGGAGGCCGCGGCCGACATCCACGTGGGCATCGACTGGCTGTCCAGCGTGTCCTTCCAGCACATCACCAGCGTGAAGAAGCGTGTGCTCGTGCTCGGCGGCGGCAACACCGCGATGGACTGCTGCCGTTCGGCACGCCGCCTGGGCGCCAAGGACGTGAAGGTGGTGGTGCGCTCGGGCTTCGACGAGATGAAGGCCAGCCCCTGGGAGAAGGAAGACGCGCTGCACGAGGGCATCCCGATCCTGAACTACCACGTGCCCAAGGCCTACCTGCACGAAGGCGGCAAGCTCACCGGCATGAGCTTCGAGATCGTCAAGGCCGTCTACGACGAAGAAGGCCGCCGCAGCCTGGTGCCGACCGGCGAACGCGACGTGGTGCTGCCCTGCGACGAGGTGCTGGTGGCGGTGGGGCAGGAAAACGCCTTCCCCTGGATCGAACGCGGCAGCGGCATCCAGTTCGACAAGTGGGGTCTGCCCAAGCTCGACCCGCAGACCCTGCAGTCGACGGTGCCCCACATCTTCTTCGGCGGCGACGCCGCCTTCGGCCCCAAGAACATCATCACCGCGGGGGCTCACGGCCACGAGGCGGCCGTGAGCATCGACCGCTTCCTGCACGGCGAACCGGTGGCCAACCGGCCGCCACCGATGGTCAACCTGGTGTCGCAGAAGATGGGCATCCACGAGTGGAGCTACGACAACGCGCCCAGCGACGACCTGCGCAACAAGGTGCCCTGGGCCGCGGCCGAGAAGGCGCTGGCCAGCATCCGCGTCGAGGTCGAACTCGGCTTCGACGCCGCGGTCGCCTTCAAGGAAGCCGAACGCTGCCTGAACTGCGACGTGCAGACCGTGTTCGCCGACAAGCTGTGCATCGAGTGCGACGCCTGCGTCGACATCTGCCCCACCGACTGCATCACCTTCACGGCGCCCGCTGAAGAACCCGAACTGCGCACGCGGCTGAAGGCGCCTTCGAACAACCTCGATCAGGCGCTCTACGTCAGCCCGGCGCTGAAGACGGCACGCGTGATGGTCAAGGACGAGGACGTCTGCCTGCACTGCGGCCTGTGCGCCGAACGCTGCCCCACCGGCGCCTGGGACATGCAGAAGTTCCTGCTGCTCACCACCAAGGCCGGCCCGGGCTGCCGCGGGCCCAATCCATCACACCAGTCCACCACCCACCGCGCAGGGGCCCGGGCATGAAACGCATCAGAGCCGTCAACGACTTCGTCATCAAGTTCGCCAACGTCAACGGTTCGGGTTCGGCCTCGGCCAACGAACTGTTTGCCAAGGCGGTGATGCGCATGGGTGTGCCCGTCAGCCCGCGCAACATCTTTCCCAGCAACATCCAGGGCATGCCCACCTGGTACGAGGCGCGGGTGTGCGAACACGGCTACCACGGCCGGCGCGGCGGCGTCGACATGATGGTGGCGATGAACCCGCAGACCTGGGCCCAGGACGTGGCCGAGATCGAACCCGGGGGCTACCTCTTCTACGACAGCACGCGGCCCCTGCCGCCGGGCAGCCTGCGCGATGACATCGTCGTCATCCCGGTGCCGCTGACCGAGATCGCCAACGCCAACTACACCGACCCGCGCCAGCGCCAGCTGTTCAAGAACATCATCTACGTCGGTGCGCTGTCGGTGCTGCTGAACATGGAGGCCGAGGTCTTCGAAAAACTCTTTGCCGAGCAGTACAAGGGCAAGGAAAGGCTGCTCGACAGCAACGTGAAGGCGCTGCACCTGGGCCGCGACTACGTCAAGAAGCATCTGCCGCACCCGCTGGGCATCCGCGTGCACAGCTCCGACAAGGTGGGCGACCAGATCTTCACCGACGGCAACAGCGCCGCCGCCCTGGGCTGCCTTTACGGCGGCGCCACGGTCTGCGCGTGGTACCCGATCACGCCGTCGTCTTCCGTGCCCGAGGCCTTCCAGAAGTACTGCGACAAGTTCCGCATCGACCCCGCCACCGGAACGCACCGCTACGCCATCGTGCAGGCCGAGGACGAACTGGCGAGCATCGGCATGGTGGTCGGCGCGGGCTGGAACGGCGCACGCGCCTTCACCGCCACCTCAGGCCCGGGCATCAGCCTGATGCAGGAGTTCATCGGCCTGGCCTACTTCGCCGAGATCCCCGTCACCATCGTCAACGTGCAGCGCGGGGGCCCTTCCACCGGCATGCCCACGCGCACGCAGCAGAGCGACATCCTGGCCTGCGCCTACGCCTCGCACGGCGACACCAAGCACGTGCTGCTGCTGCCCGAAGACCCGCACGAGTGCTTCGAGCACGCAGCCGCGGCGCTCGACCTGGCCGACCGCCTGCAGACGCCCATCTTCGTCATGACCGACCTCGACATCGGCATGAACCAGCGGCTGAGCAAACCCTTCACCTGGGACGACAGCCGCAGCTACGACCGTGGCAAGGTGATGACGGCTGAAGAGCTCGAAGCCGGCAAGGACTTCGGCCGCTACAAGGACGTCGACGGCGACGGCATCCCCTGGCGCACGCTGCCCGGCACGCACCCGACCAAGGGCAGCTTCTTCACGCGCGGCACCACGCGCAACCCCTACGCGCAGTACAGCGAACGCGGGCCCGACTACATCTACAACATGGAGCGGCTTCTGAAGAAGTTCCAGACCGCCGCCACGCTGGTGCCGCAACCGGTGCTGCGCCTGTGCGACGAGCCCACGCGCTTCGGCGTCATCTACTACGGCAGCACCGCGCCAGCCATGCGCGAGGCGCTCGACGTGCTGGACGCCGAGGGCCTGCAGGTCGAGGCGCTGCGCCTGCGCGCCTTCCCCTTCCCCAAGGTGGTGGCCGACTTCATCGGCGCCCACGACAAGGTCTTCGTCATCGAGCAGAACCGCGACGCGCAGATGCGCAGCCTGCTCGTCAACGAACTCGAGATCGACCCCGCACGCCTGCCCGCCGTGCTGCACTACGACGGCACGCCCATCACCGCACGTTTCATCGCCGCGGCCATCCGCAAGGCGCTGGCCGAAGCGGGCGCGACGACCACCCCCGCCGACAAGGTGTCCGCATGACGTTCATCACCAAGCCCAGGCTGCACCACCCCACGCTGCAGAAGAACAAGGTCGGGTACACGCGGCGAGATTACGAAGGCCGCATCAGCACGCTGTGCGCCGGCTGCGGCCACGATTCGATTTCCGCGGCGATCATCCAGGCCTGCTGGGAACTCGACATCGAACCGCACCGCGTGGCGAAGTTGTCGGGCATCGGCTGCAGCAGCAAGACACCCGACTACTTCCTGGGCGCCAGCCACGGCTTCAACACCGTGCACGGCCGCATGCCATCCGTGCTGACAGGCGCGAATCTCGCCAACCGTTCGCTGCTGTATCTCGGCGTCAGCGGTGATGGCGACAGCGCCAGCATCGGCCTGGGCCAGTTCGCCAACGCCATGCGGCGCGGCGTGCGCATGGCCTACATCGTCGAGAACAACGGCGTCTACGGTCTGACCAAGGGCCAGTTCAGCGCCACCGCCGACCGCGGCAGCAAGAGCAAGAAGGGCGTGGTCAACAGCGACAGCCCGGTCGACCTCGTCGGCCTGGCCTTGCAGCTGGGTGCGACCTTCGTCGCGCGCAGCTTCTCGGGCGACAAGGCGCAGCTGGTGCCGCTGATCAAGGGCGCCATGGCGCACGGCGGCGCGGCCTTCATCGACGTCATCAGCCCCTGCGTCACCTTCAACAACCACGGCGGCAGCACCAAGAGCTACGACTACATCCGCCAGCACAACGAAGCCGTGAGCCGCATCGACTTCATGACGCCAGGCGAAGAGATCACCACCGACTACGCGCCCGGCGACGTCATCGACGTGCCGCAGCACGACGGCACGGTGCTGCGCCTGCGCAAGCTGCACGAAGCTTACGACCCCACCGACCGCTACGCCGCGCTGGCCTACATGAACGAAGCCGCCAAGCACGGCGAGGTCGTCACCGGGCTGCTCTACCTCGACCCGCTGGCCACCGACCTGCACACCGCCTTCAACACCTGCGCCACGCCGCTGAACGCGCTGGCCGAAGCGCAGCTGTGCCCCGGCGCCGGTGCGCTGGCCAAGATCAACGCCGCGCTGCGCTAAAAGCCAGAGCGCCCTGCCCCGCCCGAACCGGAGGTGACCCATGTCCGAACGCACCATCTTCCAGGCCATGTCGCGCCGCCACGTGCTGAGCCTGGGCCCCACCGCCACCGTGCACGAGGCGGCCTGCGTGATGACACGCGCCAACTGTGGCAGCGTGCTCGTCATCGACCAGGGCAGCCAGCTGCTGGGCATCGTCACCGAGCGTGACCTGATGACCCGCGTGCTGGCCAAGGCGCTGGACCCGAGCACCACACCGCTGAGCCAGATCATGACGCCCAACCCGCAGTGCGTGCAGCCCGAGCTGAAGGTGGCCGACGCGGTGCTGATCATGATCGAGCGCGGCTTCCGCCACCTGCCGGTGGTGGCCGGCAACGGCCGCATCATGGGCGTGTTCTCGGTGCGCGACGCGCTGCCGCGCGAGGTGAACACCGCCGTCAGCCTGTCGGAATTCAACGAGCAGATCAACGACTCGCTGGGTTAGGACGGGCGCGCCCGGGGCAGGCCAGAATGCCCCGATGATCTCCGACACCGAATACGCGGCCCACGACGGTCTGGGCCTGGCGGCGCTGGCGCGCAGCGGCCAGGTCAGCGCGAACGAGTTGCTGGACGCCGCCATCGTGCGCATCGAACGCCACAACGCGGCGCTGAACGCCGTCGTGCGCCGACGCTACGACGCCGCGCGTGCCGAACTCGCACACGTCGACCCGCAGGCGCCGTTCGCCGGCGTGCCCTTCTTGCTGAAGGACCTGTGCAGCACGATCGCCGGCGAGCCCACCGGCAGCGGCAACCGAGTGCTGGCCCAGGTGCCGATGCCGCAGGACAGCGCGCTGGTTCGACGCTTCCGTGCCGCGGGGGTCACGATCGCCGGGCGCAGCAACACACCCGAGTTCGGACTCCTGCCCACCACCGAGCCGCTGCTCTGCGGCCCGACGCGCAACCCGTGGTCGCCGGCGCATTCGGCCGGCGGTTCCAGTGGCGGTTCGGCCGCCGCGGTGGCCGCCGGCATGGTGCCGCTGGCCAGCGGCGGCGACGGCGGAGGGTCCATCCGCATCCCGGCGTCGTGCTGCGGCCTCTTCGGTTTCAAGCCCAGCCGCGGCAGCACGCCCACGGGGCCGAACTTCGGCGAGCTGTGGCACGGCCTGGTGATCGAGCACGTCATCAGCCGCTCGGTGCGCGACAGCGCCGCGATGCTCGACGCCACGTACGGCGCCGACGCCGGTGCGCCCTACGCCGCACCGGCACGTGCACGGCCCTTCCTCGACGAGGTGGCCACGGAACCCGGCCGCCTGCGTATCGCCTTCACCGCCCAGCCGCTCTTCGGCCACGGCCCGGTGCACGCCGACTGCGTGGTCGCGCTGCGCGCCGCGGCGAAGCTGCTCGAAAGCCTGGGCCACCATGTCGAGGAGGCCACACCGCCGCTGGACACCGAGGCCGACGCGCAGGCCTTCGTCACGCTGCTGGCCGGCGAGATGCGTGCCGACATCGAGACCATGTCGCGCCTGCTGCGGCGCAGGCTGCGCGCCGCCGATTTCGAGCCCGCCACCTGGGCGCTGGCGCTGCTGGGCAAGGCGCTGAGTGCCGGTGCCTACGCTGGCGCTGCGCATCGCCTGCAGATGATCGCGCGGCGTCAGGCGCCGTTCTTCGCGCGGCACGACGTGCTGCTGACACCGACGCTCGGCACCCCGCCGTCGCGCATCGGCGCGCTCGCGCCCAGGGCGTCAGAGCAGTGGTTGATGCGCGCCGTCAACGCCCTCGGTGCTGGCTGGCTGCTCGAGGCAACGGGCGCCATCGCGCCCATGGCCGCCCGGACCTTCGACTACATCCCGTTCACGCCGATTTTCAACGCCACCGGCCAGCCGGCGATGTCGCTGCCGCTGCACTGGAACACCGACGGCCTGCCCATCGGCGTGCAGTGCGTGGCGAAGCTGGGCGACGACGCGACGCTGTTCCGGCTGGCCGGGCAGCTGGAGCGCGCTCGGCCGTGGTTCGACATGCGGCCGCTGGCCTGCTGAGGGCACGAAAGGCGGCGTACGGCCAGGAGCAGTCGTCGGCGACGCGCGGCGCGGAGTGCCGCTTGAGGCTGGGTTGCTGCCGCTCGAGCTTGGGCGCTGAAGCTCAGCTGCTTCGGTGACCTGACGTTGAGATCAGCTTGAGGTGGTCTTCCCCGCGCTTCGGATCGTGACCTCCATCGGCGACCTCGCTGGCAGACTGCCGGCCGGCGGTCCGGTTGCGGACGCTGCAAGGCGCAACCACGCCCCACGTTTGAGGTCAGTGAGTGCCTTCACGGGAAGGATTCAGCATCGCGCGGCCTCCTCCTCGCTCACCCAAAGACCGAAGGTTGCCAGCACCGAGGGCTTGCAGGCTTGAATCAGGACTGCCGACCGTGCCCGTGCCGCCCGGCCTCGCCCACCAGTTCAGCCAGCTGAGGCCGAATGCGTTCCAGCGCCTTCGCTCCTTTGGGGGTGGCGGTGTAGTAACGCCTTTGTTTGCCAGCTACCACCTCCACCTCGCTGCGCAGCAGGCCATCGGCCTCCAGGCGGTGCAGAAGGGGGTATAGCGTGCCAGGCCCAAGCTTGTAGCCGTGGCGCGCGAGTTCCTTCATCATGCCCACGCCGAACACACGTTCGTGCACCGCGTGGTGCAGCACGTGCACGCGCATGAAGGCCAACAGGATGTCGCGGACGGCGTCGGTCATGGTGTTCTACCGAGCGGCATTGTCCACCCGGGTCGACCAGGCCGAAGCTGCCGGGTGGACGACGTTGTCGCCCGCCCGGCGGCGCCGACCGGCTACTTCTTCCAGGGCGCCTGGCCGATGGTCACCGTGCGACCGTCCTTCTCGTAGCGGGCCTTCTCCCAGGGCCAGATGGCTTCCCAGTCGGCTTCCTTGGCAGCGTCGCCACCCTTCTTCAGTGACCAGTGGTAGCGGTCGGGTGACAAGCCCCAGGAGCGCTGGTTGCCGCTCACGTTGTCGATGTTGAAGACGTGTTGCTTGTTGCCCTGGCGGCCCCACTCGCTGCCCCAGGCACCGAACTTGGCTGGCGTCCAGCCCTTGCGGCCGTCCATCACCTTCAGCACTTCACCGGCCTGGCCGCGGTGGCAGTCGGCACAGGCTTCCTGGGCGCTGGCCTTCTTCAGTGTGGCGTTGCGTCGGCCCTGGTTGCCCACGCCGTGCGGGTCGTGACAGTCGAAGCAGGCCATGTCGGCGTGCACGCTGTGCTCGCCCTTGATGGCGGTGCTCAGCCGCATGTCCATGTCCTGCTGGTGGTCGCGCCGGCCCTTGCCGTCCACCGACACCTGCCGGTTGCCCTTGCCCCAGGACGGGCGGGTGTACTGCGCGAAGTCCTGGTAGTCCTGCGTGAGCCTGTAGCCGCGCAGGTCTTGCGCAAGCGGGCTGTGCTTGCTGACCTGCGGCCGCGTGTGGCACTGCTCGCAGACCATCTTGCGTGCCTCGACGTCGGTCATCTTGGCCGGGTTGATGATGTTCGCGCCCTTCATCGCCTTCTTCGAGTGCGCTTCACCGGGGCCGTGGCACGACTCGCAGCCCACGCGCAGATCGGCGACGAAGATGTCGCGCAGGTCGGCGCGCTTGCCGGCCACGAAGTCGGCCTTGGCCTGGTCCCAGGCCTTGGGGTCGAAGCCGGTGACGTGGCAGCCGATGCAGCGCTCCTGCCACGAGCGGTACTCGCCGTAGTAGTTCCTGTTCACGTCGCCATCCTTGGGGCGGAGTTCGAGGAACAGGAACTTGTAGCCGGCGCGCTGCTTGTTGCCGGGGAACATCGAGACCTTGCTCTTGTCCAGCTTCCAGCTGATGCCGCCGTCCTCGGTGGTGGCTTCGAAGACTTCGACCGGTCCGCCGTCGTAATACTTCATGTACCGCTGCTTGTAGGTCTGACCGATGACGTAGTCGATCTCGCCCAGCGCCACCTTGCGCGCAGCCATGAAGTTGGTCTTGCTGTCCTTCTGGTCGACGATCATGTAGCCGTCGAGCTTGTCCCAGTCGCGACGCACCCACTCGTAGATGTTGCTGTTGAACTCCGCACCGAAGGCTGGGCCCTTGGTGGCCTTCTTCGTGTGGCGCGAAGTCGCCCAGGTCTTGTGTTCGTCTTCATGGCACTCCAGGCAGGCCTGGCTGCCCACGTACTTGCCGGTGAGCGCGATCTGCTTCAACTCGGGCGCGGGGTAGGCCGGCGGGTCGGCCTGCGCCGTGCCCACACAGACCAGTGCGGTCACTGAGGCGGCGACCAGCTTGCGGAACAACTTCAACATCGTGTGCTTCCTTTCGGGCCGGCACCGCGCCGGTGAAGTGGGTGATGGCGGGCAGCGACCTACAGTACCTGCGGGCAGGACCACACCATCCGTCGCACGACGGTACTTCGATATCGCCTGCGGATATTGATGGAGATCAACTTCAATCAGGCGGCGAGAATTCGATGATGTCCTCGGTGCGCCGTTGCAAGGTGACCCCCACGCAAGTGCAGGCGATCCAGTCTGGCAAAGCTTGGTGCATGCCGGTAGCCACCTTCAGGAGGGGCGACGACAGCGCCATTCCGTACGCCCGCTTCGGGTCGGCCGTGCGAGTACGCGGTCTTCGGAGGCAGTCGTTCAGCCGAGATCCTCACCCGGTCGATGCTGGCCACCTGGGAACTTCTGCTGTCGCTGCCACCAAGCTCTTCGTCGGCGTGAGCGAGAGTCAAGTTTTGAGGTAGTGCCGGTCGCTCGCTGAGAGAGCCGCCACGGGCTCCCTTGGGTCGGCGCATCTCCTCACACGCCGCGCCCCAGCACCTTGGGCACCATCGCCGGCCGCAACCTGAACGCGTCGGGCATGCCCGAACCCAGCAGCGGGCGCAGGTAGAGCCTGAACGCGTCGGTGACGTCGGTGCCGCTGTCGCTGATGAAGTGGTCTTCCATCGCGCGTGTCTTGCCGGCCACCGCAGTCAGTGGCAGCAGTTCGTAGTCGACCGAGTAGAACCCGGTGCGCTTGATGGCCACCGAGCCATTGGTGCTGCCCCACATCGCGAACTGCACGGCCTTCTCGCCGACCTCGCGCGCCTCGCGCTGGTCGACGTCGCTGACGCAGCCGACGAAGCTGCGCTGCAGGTAGCCGAAGGTGTCGCCACGCACGCGCTTGATCTTCAGCTTGCTCTTGATCTCCTCGCACAGCAGGTCGGCCAGCGCGCCGTTGCCGCTGAGCTGCACGTTGCCGTGCGCGTCGCGCTCCAGGCCGCCTTGCACGCCCTTGGCCAGCACTTCCAGCATCGGCCGCCCGGCGGCGTCGTGGATGCCTTCGCTGACGGCGACGACGCAGCGGCCGTGCTTGTCGTAGGTGGACTTCACGTCGGTGAGGAAACGCTCGACGTCGAACACGCGCTCGGGCACGTAGATGAGGTGCGGGCCGTCGTCGGGGAACTTCTTGCCCAGGGCGCTGGCGGCGGTGAGGAAACCCGCGTGCCGGCCCATCACCACGCCGACGTAGACGCCGGGCAGCGCCGCGTTGTCGAGGTTGGCGCCGGCAAAGGCCTGGGCCACGAAACGTGCCGCACTCGGGAAACCCGGCGTGTGGTCGTTGAGCACGAGGTCGTTGTCGATGGTCTTGGGGATGTGGATGCAGCGCAGCGGATAGCCCGCCTTGGCGGCCTCTTCGGCGACGATGCGGATGGTGTCGCTGCTGTCGTTGCCGCCGATGTTGAAGAAATGCTCGATGTGGTGCGCCTTCAGCACTTCGAACATCTCGCGGCAGTAGGCCAGGTCGGGCTTGTCGCGGGTGCTGCCCAGCGCCGCGGCCGGCGTGTTGGCCACCAGTTCCAGGTTGTGGCTGGTCTCCTGCGTGAGGTCGACGAAGTCTTCGTTGACGATGCCGCGCACGCCGTGGCGCGCACCGTAGACGCGCTGGATGCCGTGGTGGCGGCGTGCTTCCAGCACCACGCCGGCCAGCGACTGGTTGATGACCGCGGTGGGGCCGCCGCCCTGGGCGACGAGGATCTTTCCTGATGGCATGGCTTGTTTCCTCCTGCGTTGCATTGTGCAGCCGGCGCGGCGGCGACAATGCGCCCCGCCACCGCATCCCCGCCCTCATGCCCCGCACGATCTTCGACACCCCGGTGGTCAATACGCTGCTGCGCGCCGCATCGCGCGCCTTCCTGCGTTGCAACGGCTGGACGGTGGAAGGTGCGCTGCCCGACGAGGCGCAAAAGTGTGTGCTGATCGCCGCGCCGCACACCAGCAACTGGGACCTGCCCTACACCCTGGTCTGCGCCTTCGTGCTGCGCCTGAACATCCGCTGGATGGGCAAGCGCAGCATCTTCGGCTTTCCCTTCGGCCCGCTGATGCGCTCGCTGGGCGGCATCGCGGTGGACCGCAGCAAGAGCAACAACCTGGTGTCGGCCTCGGCCGCGGCGCTGGCCGCTGCCGACGGACCGATGCAGCTGGTGGTGCCGCCCGAAGGCACACGCGGCAAGACGCGGCACTGGAAGACGGGCTTCTACTACATTGCAGTGGAAGCCAAGGTGCCCATCATCCTGACTTCGCTGGACTACGCACGCAAGCGCGCCGTGCTGGGGCCGGTGTTCAGGCCCACGGGCGACATCGACGCCGACATGGTCGAGATCAAGCGCTTCTACGTCGGCGTGCAGGGACGCAACGCGTCGCAGTTCGCCCCCGAGTGAGCCAGGAGTGACCATGTCCAAGCTGCAAGCCCGACGCACACCCCTCGCGGCGACACGGCGCGTGCTGCTGGGCGGCGCGCTCGTCTGCGGGCTGGCGCTGCAAGCTTGGGCGCCGGCCCTTGCAGCCGATCCCGCCGCGACGGCCTTCGATCTCGTCACCGAGGAAGAGGCGCAGCGCGCCGCCGCCGCAGCGACCTCGGCCGGTGCGGCCGCGGCACCGCAGCCGCGCTCGCGCGGCGTGCCGCAGCCGCCCGGGCCAGGCAGCGCGCCGGCCATCGAGGTCGTCACACCGGCGGGCGAGGCGACGGTGAACTCACCTCTGCGCCTGGAGGTGAGGTTCCGCCCCGCGCCGGGTGCGCGCATCGTGCCCGACAGCTTTCGCCTGCTCTACGGTCTGCTGAAGATCGACCTCACCGAGCGGCTGCAGCGCCAGGCCCGGCTCAGCGAACGCGGCGTGGTGGTCGAAGGTGCGCGCATGCCGCAGGGCACGCACAGGCTGCTGCTGCGCGTGGCCGACGACCAGGGGCGCATGGCCGAGCAGGCCGTCGTCTTCCACGTCGCGCGCCGGCCCTGAACGGCCCGCGCCGACTAGAAGTCGATCACCACGACACGCATGCCGCGCGAGACGAGCAGCGTACGCGCCTTGTCGGCCGCCGTACGCTGCGTGAAGGGCAGCGCGACGACACGCCAGTCTTCGCCCTGGGGCAGCACGTCGACCTTCAGGTCGCTGGCGCCGACGGTGCGCAGCAGCGAGCGCATGGCCACCTGCACCTGTTCGGCCTCGGCACGGGTGCGCAGCGTACGCGTGGACAGCGCAAAGGTGGCCGAAGCGGGCGCGGGGCCTGCCACAGTCGCAGCGGGAGTGAACGCCGGCTGCACCCGCGCCTGCGCCGGGGCCGGCGCGGGCTGGGGACCGGGTGCGGGCAGCGGCGCAAGGCTGCGCGCCAGCTCGGGTGCGGAGGCGACGTCCGACGGCGCTTCGGGATGTTCCTGCGCTGCCCTGTCGCGGCTCGCAACCCAGGTCTCGCGAGCCTGGCGGGCTCGCGCCTTGTCATCGTTGCTGATCACGGGCCGGATGGACGGCGCGCCCCCGCCCAGCGCAGCGAGCCGCCCCGGCACCGCGGGCACCAAGGGCGCCAAGCGTGAGGCACTCGACGCAGCGCCGCGCCGCGCATGCGGCGTGACCGCGGCTGGCACCTCGGTGCCGCCGATGCCGGCGCCCACCGACAAGGATGCGGTGGCGACATCCGCCGGCGCGACCGCTTCGCCGGTGGCCGAAGCAGGCACCGACGGGGGCACTGCCACGGGTGCAGCGGCGAGCGCGCTTTGCGCTGCGGCGGCCGATGCAACCGACGCGGCAGAGGTGGCAGAAGCGGCCGCCCCGTCGGACCCGTCGGACCCGTCGGGCCCGTCAGACGCGGCGGAAGCGGGCGACGCGGAAGACTCGGCAAACGCGGCAGACGCCGGCAAGTCCCCCGCGCGCGCCGCCGCATGCAGCGACGGCGTCGGCCTGTCGTCTGGCTGCAGCAGCCAGGCCGGCACGCCGACGACCAGCGCCACCAAGCCGGCCAGCGCAGCCACCCGCGCGTTGTCGAAGATGCGCCAGCCCAGCACCGGCGCCGTCAACCCGGTGCCTATCAGCACGCGGCTCTTGCGTGTGCTGGTCTCGATGACAGCAGTGAGCAGGTAGACCCGCCACGGCTGCAGGCCGGTGTGCTTGCCGTCGGCGGGCACGTCGCGCACCGGGCCGTCGCCGGGCGGGCGCGCCTGCACCTGGCCGACGCGGCCGGCAAAGCGCGCGACGGCACGCGGGTGCAGCGGGTCGATGAAGTCTTCGCTGAAGTCCGGCTGCAGCGTGGCCAGTGCAGGCAGCTCGGCGTCGGTCGCAGGCGCCGCCACGCCGGCGTGGCCTGTGGTCGCCGCGGCGCCGCCGTCTGCAGCCGCGGCCGCGAGGTCGGCACCGGCGGCCGCCGCGAAGGGCAGCCCGACATAACCCACCGCGTGCACTTGGGCCGCGGAAATGCGGCGTGCCAGCGGGTGGCGGTTGTGCCAGGCCACCACGCGGGCGGCCACGGCAGCCAGGCGCAAATCGTCCATCATCTGAACGGATTGTGCGCAGCCGGCGCCGGCACCAACGCGGCATAAGCGGCGCGGCGGTGGTGCATTTCGCCGCGTGGGTGACGCGCCGTGCGGGGCGGCGCCGTCAGCCGCCCACCACGGTGCCCGCCACGGCCCCCAGCCCGATGCGCACGGCGCCCGGCGCTTCGCAGTAGGCGCGCAGGGCCACGGTGTCCCCGTCCTCGAGGAAGCAGCGCTGTTCGCCGCCGGGAAGCAGCAGCGGCTCGCGGCCGCCGCGCGACAACTCCATCAGGCTGCCGCCCTGCCCGACCCCGGGCCCCGAAAGCGTTCCGGTGCCGAAGAGGTCGCCGGTGGCCAGCGGGCAGCCGTTGCTGGTGTGGTGGGCCAGCAGCTGCGCTGGCGTCCAGTACGCGGCCTCGGCCATGTCGGCCTGCGACAGACGCACCGCCGGCAGCCGCGCGGCGCGCATGCGGGCGGTCTGCAGCCAGGCCTCGAGCGTGATGCCGAAGCTGCCGTGGGCGCGGTTGGCGGGCGAGTCCAGATACGTCAGCGGCAACGGGTCGCCGGGCGGCCGCTGCTGCGGGCGGCGAAAGGGTGCCAGCGCCTCGAAGCTGACGACCCACGGCGACACCGAGGTGGCAAAGCTCTTCGACAGGAATGGCCCCAGCGGCTGGTACTCCCACGACTGGAGGTCGCGCGCCGACCAGTCGTTGAGCACCGTGACGCCGAAGAGCCTGTCTTCGGCTTCGGCCATGTCCACCGGCTCACCGGCCTTGTTGCCCACGCCCACCCACAGGCCCAGCTCCATCTCGTAATCGAGCCGGCGCGTGGGTGCGTAGACCGGGGGCGCATCTGCGGCCAGGCGGATTTGACCGCGCGGGCGCCGCAGCGGGCCGCCCAGGCCCACCGACGAGGCGCGCCCGTGATAGCCGATGGGCAGCCACTTGTAGTTCGGCAGCAGCGGGTTGTCGGGGCGCAGCATCTGGCCGATGGCCGTGGCGTGGTGGATGCCGATGTAGAAATCGGTGTAGTCGCGCACCGTGCACGGCATCAGCATCGCCAGCCCCGCCTGCGGGTGCAGGCAGAGCTCGAGGAAAGGCCCCTGGTCGCTGCCTTCTGCCAGCGCCGCCGAGAGCGCGTTGCGCAGCAGCTGCCAGGCGGGCCGTCCCATCGCCATGAAGACCGCCAGGTCGCCTGCGGCCAGCGGTTCGAGCAGCGGGTAGACGTCTTCGGCCCAGGGGCACTGCGCAGCGGCGAGCTTGAAGTCGAGCACCTGGTCGCCGATGGCCACGCCCACGCGCGGCGGCACGGTCTCGCCGCCTTCGGCCGAGGGCAGCTGGAAACGCCCGAGCGGCAGGTTCTGGATGGGAAAGTCGCAGGCCGGGCGGTTGGCCGAGGCGACCCAGCTGCGCAACGCAGGGTCGTGCGTGGCATCGGTGAGTGTCACGGGTTCCATGCCGCAATCATCGCCGGAAGTCGAGTGCGCGCCGCTGGCGCGTCTTCACGCCGCGCGGCAGCAGCCGCGCGGTCAGCCCTTCTGCGCCTTGAGCTGCTTGCGGATGTTGTCGCCGGTGACCGTCAGTCGCAGCGAGCCGCCGTTCCACTCCAGCCAGTTCAGCGCCACGTAGTCGTCGATGTAGCCAGGGCCGATCTCGGCCGCGCGGCGGCCGTGCAGCAGCTCGACGGTATCGAGCAGGGCCCCGAGCAGTTCCTCGCGGGGGTGGGACTTCAGGGCAGGGGCAGGGGCAACTTGCATCGTCACGTTCGGGTCTCCTGGCCGTGCCGGGGGCACGTGACCGACCATAGCACCGCGCTGCCCGCGGTGCCGCCGCGGCCACGGGGGGTTACCCCCGCTTGCGGGGCATCAGTTCGCGGGTTTGAGATGCAGGTGCGGCTCGGCATCACCGCCGTGGTGGTGGTGATCGTGCGGCTCGACGCCGATGAGGTTGAGGTGCCCGTGGTGCACGCCGCGCTCGACGCACACGGCGTCGGCCAGGCTGCGCACTACCTCGGCAGGCCCGCGCAGCAGCACGGTCTCCAGGCAATGCTCGTGGTCCAGGTGCACGTGGGTGGTGGCGAGCGTGAGGTCGTGATGGGCGTGGTGCATGGCGGTGAGGCGCTCGCCCAGGTCGCGCTCGTGGTGGTTGTAGACGTAGGACAGGCAGGCCACGCAGTGCAGGCCCTGCGGCGCCGCCTGGCGCGAGCGTTCGAGCTCGGCGCGCAGCAGGTCACGCACGGCCTCGGAACGGTTGGCGTAGCCGCGCTGGGCTGTCCACTGGTCGAAGGCGGCGGCCAGGTGGTCGTCCAGAGAGATCGTGAAGCGTTCCATCGTGCCGGCCTTTCGCTGCGCCCGTGCGCCCTGGGTGCATTCTGCCGACGAACCGGCCGCACTTAAGCTGCGGCGGCAGGCCGGCCTGCTTCGGACGGCAAACGCAGCAGCACCAGCCCGCCGAAGGCGGCCAGCGCCAGCGCTGCAGACAGGCCCAGCGCACCGAGCCCCCAGCGCGCCAGCGCCAGCCCGAACAGCCACGGCGCCAGCGCCCCCAGCAGTCGAGCCGGCATCGTGAGCCAGCCCTGGCGCGCGCCGTAGCCCGCGGCACCGAAGAGCGCCAGCGGCAGCGTGCCACGCACGATGGTGACGAGGCCGTTGCCCAGCCCGTGCACGACGGCGAAGGGCAGCGCCCCCAGCGGGCCGAGTGCCACCAGCAGCGCCACGGCCACGGGGTGGCCCAGCGCTGCGGCGCGTGCCGTCAGCAGCGGCGAGCGGCGGCGCATCAAGCCCAGCTCGACCAGCCGTGCCGCCACCTGCGCCGGACCCATCAGCGCGGCGGTGGCGACGGCCACTGCCAGCGTGGCGCCTGCCGCCTGCAGCACCGCCGGCAGGTGCGTGGCCACGCCGGTGCTGACGATGCTCATCAGCGCGAAGATGGTCGCCAGCAGCAGTTCGCGTGCGCCGCCCGGGCGCGACGGCCGCGCGGTCACCTTCGGCGCGCTGGGGTCCGCATGGGCCGTCTCGGGTGGGAATCCAGCGGGGGCGGCTGTCGCAGCGACTGGCAGGTCGGACACGGCAAGAGGCACCGCAGAACGCGCGGCAGGCGGCGCGGCAGGCGGCGCGGCAACGGGTGCGACAGCGGGCGGCGCCGCACGCATCGATCGCGGCAGCATCGCATTCAGCGGCAGCGCCAGCACCAGGTGCAGCAGCGCCCAGCTGCCGCAGGCCACGCGCCAGCCCCAGGTCGCTTCCAGCCACGCCGTCAGCGGCCAGCCCACGGTGCTGGCGAAGCCGGCAAGCAAGGTGATGCCGGTGATGGCGGTGCGTGCATGGGGGCCGTACAGCCGCACGAGCGCGGCGAAGGCGGCGTCGTAGAGCCCGAAGCCCATGGCCACGCCCAGCAGCACCCAGGCGAGGGTGAGCGACGCCAGGCCCTGCGCCGTGGCCAGCACCGTCAGGCCGAACGCAAAGACACCGCTGCAGGCCATCAGCACCGGTCGGCCACCGTGGCGGTCGATCAGGCGGCCGGCCAGCGGCCCCAGCAGCGCCGAGACCACCAGTGCCAGCGACAGCAGCGCGTAAATGGTGGGCACGGCGACACCCAGCTCTCGCGACATCGGCGCGGCCAGCATCGCCGGCAGGTAGAAGGACGATGCCCAGGCCAGCGTCTGCGCCACGCCCAGCGCCAGCACCACCGGCGTGCGCGAAGGTTGGGAGGCGGGGTTCATGTCGGGAACGGGCAGGGGCAGCGGGCTGCCGGCAGTGTCGCACCGTCGGCCCGATCACCCTGTCCGCTGGGCGCCCCGCTTTGCCCGCCTGTGCCATGGGCGCCGCGGAAGCGAAGCGCCGGTGGCCATTCGCAGTCTCGATGGTGAGCGCCACACACGGACGACCCGCGATGCCATCCAGCATCGCGGTTCGGGGCCGGGCGCAGCCCGGCCAAGGGGCCGATCAGTTGTTCGTGAACCCGATCGGACCGAGGGTCAGCCCCGACGAATACGAAGGTGCTGCGCCCGGGTTGGCGTTGACGAAGTTGAAGCTGCTGGCCGGCACCGTGAAGGCCACCCGCGACAGCTTGGACAGTACCGACGCCACCGCCGTGGCGTTGCTGTCCGTGCCGCAGACGCCCTTGACCGTGAACCCGGCCAGACCGACCTTGTAGGCCGAGTCCGCACCGATCTTCAGGTTCGCCGTCACGTTCCTGGCGATCTCGGTGCCGCCCGAGCCGGTGGCCGTGCAACCCGCCACCTTCGGGCCCGAGAGCACCATCTCGAGCACCGGGTTGAGGTTGGACTGCTGGTACATCTCGGCCGGGCCCCAGAGCCTGAACTTGATGCTGCCGAAGCTGCTGACGTCGAGCGTGCCGTTGTTGGGCGCGTTGGCGAACAGGCCCATGTACGAAGAAGAGAAGGTCGAACTCGGCGCGGTGAGCACGAAGTAGCGGAAGAAGTTGGGCGTGCCGCCCGGGTCGAGCGAGGTGCCGACGATCCAGCCGCCCTCGTCGAGCTTCTGCGGTGAGGTGCTCATCGCCGTGTCGTTGAAGTAGCCGATGGTGCCGCAGCCGGGTGTGCCGTCGCTGCGCCCGCCGGGCCATGCCGCGAAGTTGCCGAGGGAGTCGAGGCTGCCCCTGTAGTCGAAGGCGAAGATGCCCTCGCCGGCGGCGAAGATGCCCTTGCTGTCGCCCGTGCCGAGCACCAGTGTCTGCGGGCCGCCGGCGCCCATGTCGGCGCCCGCTGCGGCGCAACTGCCCGCACCGCCCCCGCTGCCGGTGGTTGCGCCCGCGAAGTAGATGTTGTCGACGTAGAGCGTGCCGGCCACGTTCGGCTCGAGCTTGATCTGGATGATCGCGGTCTTGTCGGGCACGGTGTAGAGCGCCATGTCGATGTCGACGGCGTTCCAGCTGCCCGGCGTCACTGTCTTGGTGACGAAGTTCTCCTTGCCGGCGCTGATGATCGAGACTTTCACGCTCGTGATGTCGGGCGAGAAGAAGTCCAGGTGCAGGTTGCCCTTGCCCGACACGTCCTGCGGGCTGCCGGCCCAGGCGATGCCCTGGTAGAGCGCGCCGAAGACGTACTTCAGCACCTTATTGCCCGCGAGCGTGGGCTGCGTGCCGACCGCCGGCGGGCTCTGGCCCCAGACCGGGAACGTGTCGAGGCCGGTGACCGAAGCCGCGTCGCTGTAGATCACGGTCGAGCCGGCCGGGATACGGCGAGGCCGTCGCACCGAGCCGGCACCCTGCGCCAGCTGCACACTGGCCGTCACCACAAGGTGGTGATGCGCACCGTGCTGCCGCTGGGCTCCACCGTCACCTTCGGGCCGCCGGGCACCGCGCCGGCGCTGGCGCGCGCCAGGCGGATCATGTTCTCGTTGCTCGACAGGATCTCGGCCACGAAGCCCCGCACGCCGCGCTGCCGTGCATGTTCGGCCATGTGGCGCTGCATTGCACTGCCCAGCCCGCTGCCCTGCCAGGCCGGGTGCACCATGAAGGCGGTTTCGGCCAGGTTGGTCGACGGGTCGACGAAGTAGCAGGCATGGGCCACGATCAGCGCGTTCTCGCGCGGGCCCTCGCAGGCCACGAAGGCGACCTCGTTGTCGAAATTCAGGTTGCACAGGCGCTGCACGTCACGGTCGCTCAGGCCGCGCACCTTGCGGAAGAAGCGGGTGTAGACGTCGCGGTCGGACAGGCCGTGGAAGAGGTCGCGCACGCCCGCCGCGTCGCCCGAGGCCGCGGGGCGCAGCAGCACGTCGCGGCCGTCCTTCAGCACCACGGTCTTTTCGTCTTCCACCGCGTAGGCGCGCATGTTCTTCAGCGTCTGCTCGGGCCCCACGTAACCCAGCGCCTGCGCCTGATCGAACAGCTCGGCGCGGAACTTCGGGTGCGCGATCTCGATCAGCGCCACCGCACGTTCACGGATGCTCTTGCCGAAGAGGTAGGCGATGCCGAACTCGGTGATGACGTAGTGCACGTCGGAGCGCGCCACGGTCACGCCTTCGCCGGGCAGCAGCGTGGCGCGGATGCGCGACGTCGCGGCGGCGTCGTCGGTGCTGGTCAGGCAGATGATGGGCTTGCCGCCCGGCGAGCGCGAGGCGCCGTGCAGGAACTCGCCCTGCGCCGCCAGGCCGCTGTAGAAGTGACCCTCGAACTGGTCGGCGCAGACCTGGCCCGTGAGGTCGACGGCGAAGGCCTGCGTCACCGAGACCATCTTGTGCTGCGCCGCGATGGCCTGCGGGTTGCATACCGCCTCGATGGGCAGGAAGACGAAGAGCGGGTTGCGGTCGATGAGGTCATACAGCTTGCGCGTGCCCATCGCGAAGCTGGTGACGATCTTGCGCGGCAGCAGCGTCTTGCACGCGCCGGTGAGGATGCCTTTGTCCAGCAGCGGGATGATGGCGTCGGTGACGACATCGCTGTGGATCCCCAGGTCCTGGCGGTCGGCCAGGTACTTCAGCGCCTCGTTGGTGACGCGGCCCAGGCCGATCTGCAGCGTGCTGCCGTCGTCGATGATGCCGCCGATGTAGCGCGCGATCTGCTCCATCGCCGGGCTGTCGGTGGGCGCATGCACGTATTCGATGATGGGCGTGTCCACCGGCACCAGGTGGTGCAGCTGGCTGACGTGCAGCACGCTTTCGCCCATGCTGCGCGGCATGTGCGGGTTGACCTCGGCGATGACCAGCCGCGCCCGCGCCACCGCGGCCGGGATGATGTCGACACTGACGCCCAGGTTGACGTAGCCGAAGGCATCGGGCAGCGAGACCTGGATGAAGGCCACGTCGACCGCGATGCGTCCCAGTGCCATCAGCTCGGGCACCCGTGCGATGCTCATCGGCACGTAGTCGGCCAGGCCCTGCTGCACCGCTGCGCGCATGTCGGCGCCGACGAAGAAGCTGCGGTGGCGGAAGCGTGTGGTGGGTTTGCCATGCTCGTCGTGCGGCACGGCGTGGTCGGTGAAGAAGTGCAGCAGCTCGACGTCGGCGGGGCCGTAGTCCACCGCCTCCAGCGCGGCCACCAGCGCACGTGGCGTGGCGCAGGCGCTGCCGACGAAGACGTGGTCGCCGGGGCGCACGTGGGCCACGGCCTCCTTGGCGCTGCACACCTTGTCGGCGTGGGGCTGCAGCAGCGGGTGCAGCGGGCCGGACAGGCCGTTCACCGTGCGGGCCCCCGGAAAGGTGCCAGCGCTTCGGGTGCCATCGCGTCCAGCACCTCGACCGCGTGTGCGCGGCCTTGGCGCACGATGCTGTCGAAGCGCTCCCACTGCAGCATGCCCACGCGGTGCAGCGGGGGGTTGAAGTACAGGTCGGTGAGACGGCGCGACTGTTGCTGGCGCGAACTGCTGTAGAGGATGGTGACGTTCATCAGATAGGCCACCAGCGAAGGGAAGCGGTAGCGGCGCCGGCGGCGCGGTCGCAAGCGGTCGAGCAGCAGCGCCCAGGGGCCCGGCACCTCGTCGTGCCCGATGCGGCGCGGCGGGCCGAGGGCGAGGTCGATGCCGATGACCTTGCCGACACCACGACGTGCACGCATGACGTCGACCGGGAAGTTGTTGAAGGTGCCGCCGTCGCAGAGCAGATCGCCGTCCATCAGCACCGGCGGCAGTGCGCCGGGGATGGCCGCGCTGGCGCGCATGGCCCTGGCGGCGTCGCCGTGGCTGATGACCTGCTCACGCGCCTGCGTGTAGTTGCTGGCCACGCAGTAGCAGTTCTTCCACAGGTCCTCGATGTCGGCGCGCTGGCCCACCAGGGCCTGCACGGCCGTTTCGATGGTCCGGCGCAGGCGCCGCCCGCGGATGAGGGACAGCAGCGGCAGCAGGTTGTAGTCGCCGGTAGGGCCGCCGCCGAAGCCGCGGGCGGCAATGGCGATGGCGTCGTCCAGCGGCTGGTCGCTGGCCAGCAGCAGCGCCATCACGCTGCCGATGCTGGTGCCGCCAAAAAAATCGATCTCGATGCCACGCGCCTGCATGGCCTGCGCTATGCCCAGATGCGCCAGGCCGCGTGCGCCGCCACCGGCCAGCACCAGGCCCACGGCCGTGCGGCTTTGCATGCGCGCCAGCCGCGCCATGTCGCGTTCCAGTGCCGGGCGGATGTGGGCATGGTCGGCCACGGGGCGGCGCGCCAGCCACTCCCGGGTGCCACTGGGGCAGCGCAAGTCCGCCGCGTGCAGCAGCACCAGGACCTCGGCCACCACGGCACGACCGTCGCGCTGCATCAGGAAGGTGGTCTCGCTGGCGTGCAGCAGCGGCGGCCGGGTGGCGTCGGCCAGCAGCAGCAGCTCGTCGCAGCGGCGCGTGCAGCGCTGCGTCCACGCGGTGGGTGCGTCGTCGGCCAGCAACAGCACGGTGTCGTGGCCAGCCTCGATCTCGTCCAGGTGCAGCGCGATGCGGCGGTTGGCGGTGGTGTCTGCGGCGTCGCTGCGTGCCAGGCCGGGCTGGCCCAGCGCGGCGTCGATGGCCACGGCATCGACGACGCACACGCCGCTGCCCGGGTGCGCGCCGGGCACGCGCCGCAGCTGCGCCGCCAGGGCCTCGGCGAAGGGGCGCAGATCCACGCCCGCCGTGATGGGCAACAACGCGATGACCACCGGGCGCGCCAGGTCGGCCCGCACCTGCACGGCCTGCAGGCGCTTGACGAGCTGACGCGTGAGCACCATCGACAGCTGCACGCTGCCAGCAAGCAACTGTAGGAAGGCCGGCTTGTCCAGCCGCACCAGCACCGAGTCGCGGATGGCCACCACGGTGGCCGAGCGCGGCTCGTCGGTGTAGAGCGCCATCTCGCCGATGACCTGGCCACGTGACATCTCGCGCACCAGGCGCTCCACGCCGTGGTCGTCGCGCACGTAAGCGCGCAGGCGGCCGCTGATCGACAGGTAGACGCACTCGCCGGGCTCGCCCTGGGCCATCAGCGTCTGGCCGGCGGCCACTTCCACCCACTGCAGTTCGCGGCGCAGCAGGGCCAGCGCCTCGGCGTCGAGCGTGCCGAACAAGGTGGTCAGATGTCGCTCGAGCAGGCGGTCCTGGAAGTCGGCGGGACTGTGGGCTGCTGGCAGGGAAGCTGGCGCGCGATCGGGCATGGGCAAACAATGTATCCGAGCCCCGCGGCATTTGCCCCCGGGTCATGCCCCCGGGTCAGGGCCTTGGATCGCCCGCGGGTGCTGCACTCGCCGCAGGCGGCATGGCCTGACCGGGCACGGGTAGAGTCAGGTCGCCCGCAGGCCTGCCCAGGCTGCGGCCAGACTTGGGGCCCACGCCATGAACACCAACGACCTGCGCGGCGCCGCCCGCCTGGCCGCCGACGCCACCGCCGGCCTGACCGACCTGGTGGAGGCGATGCACGAGCGCATCGCGCGCCTGCCCGGCGCCGGCGGTGCGGCGCCGGAGGGCCGCACCAAGGGCATCACGGGCCTGGTCTACCAGAGCATCCGCGGCGTGACCAAGGTGGTGGGCGGCAGCGTCGACGCGCTGCTGGCGCTGATCGCGCCCGCGCTGGCCGCCGACGCCCCGGCTGCACCGCCGCGCCGCGAACGCGAGGCTTTGGTGGCGGCGCTCAACGGCGTGCTGGGCGACCATCTGGCGGCCAGCGCCAACCCGCTGGCCATCACGATGGCGCTGCGCAGCGCGGGCCGCGCACTGCTGCTGGAACGCGAGGCGCTGGCCGCCCGGCTGCCCGACGCCCGGCCGACGCTCGTGGTGCTGCTGCACGGCCTGTGCATGAACGACCTGCAATGGCAGCGCAACGACCACGACCACGGGGCGATGCTCGCCAAGGCGCTGGACGCCACGCCCGTATACCTTCACTACAACACCGGCCTGCCCGTGACCGAGAACGGCCGCCAGTTCGCCGGCCTGATGCAGCAGCTGCTGGCCGCCTGGCCGGCACCACTGCAGCGCGTGGTGCTGCTGACGCACAGCATGGGCGGCCTGGTGGCGCGCAGCGCGCTTCAGCTGGGCGCGGCCGCCGGGCAGGCCTGGCCGGCGCGTGTCGACGACCTCGTTTTCCTCGGCACTCCGCACCACGGCGCGCCGCTGGAGCGTGCCGGCCACGGTGTCGACCTGCTGCTGACCGCCGCGCCCTACGCCGCGCCGCTGGCGCGCCTGGGCCGCGTGCGCAGCGCCGGCATCACCGACCTGCGCCACGGCCTGTCCGGCCCGCACCACGGCCCGCTGCCTCTTCCCGCCGGACCGCGCTGCTGGGCCGTGGCGGCGACGCTGGGCGAAGGCCAGGGCGCGCTGAAGGGCCGCCTCCTCGGCGACGGGCTGGTGCCGGTGGACAGCGCCCTGGGCCGCCACCGCGACCCCGCCCACACGCTGGCCTTCTCGTCCGACGGGCAGTGCGTGCTGCAAAAGACCGGCCATCTCGACCTGCTCGACAGCCCCGAGGTCGCGGCCCGCCTGCGGCAATGGCTGGGCGCCGGCGCCGCGTCATCGCCTTGACGGGCTGGCCCGCGGCGAGCGCCTGCGCGCCAACAAGGGGCTGATCGGGCCTTGCGGCCGCCATCCGCAAGGCGGGGAGTGAAGGCGAGCCTGGCCTTCAGTTCAAGCCCGGCGCGGGTCGCGGGGCAGCACGACGCCGTTGGCGTCGAGCACGCGGGCGATGTCGCGACGGCTCGCCGGCCGGGCCAGCGTGGCTTCGCAGCCGGCCAGCTCGGCGCGCACGCGGTCCACGGGCGACCACTGCGCGGCCATCAGCACACGCACCGCCGGCGCGGTGCCCGTGCGGCGGCAAACCTCGCGTGCACACTTGAACAGATCGTGAACGGCGCCGTCGATGGCGCCCGCCGGCACGGCGACGAACACCGCCGCGAAGGGGTGGAAACCCGCCAGCAGCGCGGCCTGGGCCAGCGTGGCGACCGGCCGCACACGGAAGCCGAAGTCGCCCAGCAGGTCGTCGAGCTGGTTGCGGGCAACGTTTTCGGTGTCCATCACGAGCACGTCGCACACGGTCTGCAGCGGCGGAATGGCGGCCTGCCTGGCGCGGCGCACCGCAGCGCGGCGGGCCACCTTGATCGCGGCCCGGGCTGCAGGGTCGGTGGGCAGGGTCGCTGACGACGACGGCAGGCGCGACGTCGGCGTGACCGGCGGGAGGGGCGCCGACGGCGCGGCCCCCGTGGCGGCAGGCGCCTGCAGCGGCGCCGGGTTCCGGCGATCGGCAGGCACCCGGGTCTGGCCCAGCCGGATCTCGCGCACCACCACCCCGGACAGCTCCGTGGCGCCCGCGGGCGATGGCTGGGGCGCCGGACGGCGTGGGGCCGCGGGCGAGATCAGATCGTCGAACCACAGGGCGCCCACCTGCGAGTCCACGCCGTCCCCAACAGCGCCGCGGTGCGTCAGCGACGCTGGCACCGTGTCCGAAGGCGTGCCGGACCGTGTCAGCGCAGACGGCAGGGTGTCGAAGTCGCTCAGCGCGGCACCGCAGGTCTCGCAGCGCCGGGCGGTGGGTCGGTTGGTGGACCGGCAGGCGGGGCAGAGGTTGAACAACATCGACCGCGATTCTGGGAGGCCACGCCGAGCGCACGCACGGTCGGACTTCACGCTTCGTGATGGCCGCCCTGCGTACCCCCTATGACGGTGACGGCCGGACTGAGTGCCAGCAGCACAGGCGCGCACGGGCACGACAATCACCAGCAACCCATGCCGACCCCGCCGCCGCCGCTGCGTGTCTTGAGCGTCATCCCGCCGATGACGCAGCTCAACACGCCCTACCCGTCCACGGCCTACCTCACGGGCTTCCTGCGTTCGCGCGGCGTGCACGCGGTGCAGGCCGACCTGGCGCTGGCACTCATCCTGAAACTGCTGTCGCGCGAGGGCCTGCAGGCGGTGCGCGTGTGCATCGAGACCTTGCCGATGCGCACGGAACGGGTACAGGCCTTCGTCGACGCCTTCGACCTGTATCTCGCGACGCTGCCGCCCACGCTGGCCTTCCTGCAGGGCCGCGACCCGACGCTGGCGCACCGCATCGCCAGCCGCGCCTTCCTGCCCGAAGGCCCGCGTTTCGACGCGCTGGATGTCTTCGTCGACCCGGACAACGACGAAGGCGGCGGCGACCCCCTCGCCTGGGCCTTCGGCTCGCTGGGCGTGCACGACCGCGCGCGCCATCTCGCCACGCTCTACCTCAACGACATCGCCGACGTGCTGAAGGACGCGGTGGACCCGCGCTTCGAGTTCGTGCGCTATGCCGAGAGCCTGGCGATGAGCCAGCCCGCCTTCGAGCCGCTGGCCACCGCGCTGGCCGCCGCGCCCAACCTGGTGGACGCCACGCTGGCCGCGCTGACGCTGGACGCGCTGGTGAAGCACCAGCCCACCGTCGTGCTGCTTTCGGTGCCCTTCCCCGGTGCGGTCTACGCGGCCTTCCGCATCGCGCAGACGATCAAGGCACACGACCCGTCGATCGTCACCGTGCTCGGCGGCGGCTACGTCAACACCGAGTTGCGTGAACTGAAGGAGCCGCGGGTCTTTCACTACTTCGACTTCGTGACGCTCGATGCCGGCGAGCGCCCGCTGCTGGCGCTGCTGGACCACCTGCAGGGCAAACGTTCGGCGCAGCGCCTGGTGCGGACCTTTTTGCGCCACGCCGATACACAGGCCGTGCGCTACGTGAATTTCATCGAGCCCGACATCGCCTTCGACGAGGTCGGCACGCCCACCTGGGACGGGCTGCCGCTGGGCGACTACCTCTCGCTGCTGGACATGCTCAACCCCATGCACCGGCTGTGGAGCGACGGGCGCTGGAACAAGCTCACCGTGGCCCACGGCTGCTACTGGAAGAAGTGCAGCTTCTGTGACGTGAGCCTGGACTACATCGGTCGCTACGACGCCGCCACGGCCGAGACGCTGTGCGACCGCATCGAGACCATCGTCGCCGAGACCGAGCAGACCGGCTTCCATTTCGTCGACGAAGCAGCGCCACCCAAGAGCCTGAAGGCACTCGCCGCCGAGATCCAGCGGCGCAAGCTCGCCATCAGCTGGTGGGGCAACATCCGCTTCGAGAAGACCTTCACGCCTGCGCTGTGCCAGCAGCTGGCCGACAGCGGCTGCATCGCCATTTCCGGCGGGCTGGAAGTGGCTTCCGACCGGCTGCTCGAACTGATGAAGAAGGGCGTATCGGTAGACCAGGTGGCGCGCGTCACCAAGGGTTTCAGCGACGCCGGCATCCTGGTGCACGCCTACCTGATGTACGGCTTCCCGACGCAGACGGTGCAGGACACGGTGGACGCACTCGAACTCGTGCGCCAGCTCTTCGCCGCGGGCTGCATCCAGAGCGGCTTCTGGCACCGCTTCAGCTGCACCGTGCATTCACCCGTGGGCCTGGACCCTGCCGCCTACGGCGTGACGCTGGCCGCGCTGCCCGAGGTGACGTTCGCGAAGAACGACATCGGCTTCACCGACCCCACCGGCACCGACCACGCGGCGCTGGGCGTGGGGCTGAAGAAGGCGCTCTACAACTACATGCACGGCATCGGGCTGGACGAGGACGTGCGCAAGTGGTTTGACTTCCCGGTGCCCAAGACCGGCATCGCGAAGCGGCACATCGAACGCGCGCTGGCGGCGACGTGACCCCGCTGCGCGGCGTCGCGCGTGGCCGGCGACGCGGGCCGTCGCCTGGCGCCGCCGCGCGCTACTTCGCCGGCGTGACGAAGTCGCCGAAGGCCTTCAGCTGCTCGGCCACAGCGGCCTTGTCGCCGACGATCACGATGCTCTGCGTCTCGGGCGCAAAGTACTTCGCGCCCATCGCGCGCACCTGCTGCGCGCTGACCTTGTGCAGCCGCGGCACGAACTCGCCCAGGAAACCCGGCGGCAGGCCGACGAGCCAGTTGCGCGCCAGCGTCTGCGCCAGCCCGGCCTGCTGCTGTATGCCCAGCAGCGTGTTGCCGGCCAGGTAGCGCTTGTTCAGCGTCAGCTCGTCGGCAGGCACGAGTTCACTGCCGATGCGCCGGTACTCGGCAACGAACTCCTGCAGCGCCGCACCCGTGACCTCGTTGCGCACGTCGGCGGCGCCGACGATGCTGCCACCGTGGCGGAAGCTGCGTGCACTGGCCGAGGCGCCGTAGGTGTAGCCCTTTTCCTCGCGCAGATTGAAGTTGAGGCGGCTCGAAAAGCCGCCGCCCAGCACCGTGCTGGCCAGGCGCAGCGCCACGTAGTCGGGCGTGCTGGCCGGTGCGCCGGGCCGGCCCAGCCGTACCGTGGCCTGCACGCTGCCGGGCCGCTCCAGCAGCAGGCGCTGCGGCGCGGCGCTCGTCGCAGGCGCCGGCGGCTCGGGCAGCGCGTCGCCCTGCGCCTTCCAGTCGCCGAAGGCCGCACGCACCCAGCCCTGCACCTGCGCCGGCGTGACACGCCCGGCGACGATGAGCAGCGCGCGGTCGGGCCTGAAACGGCGCGCGTGTTCGGCGTGCAACCCTTCGGCGGTGACGGCGTTGATGGATGCTTCGGTGGGCTGGGTGCGGCCGTAGGGGTGGTCGCCGAAGACCGCGCGCTGCAGGGCACCATCGGCCCGGAAGCCCGGCGTGGCCTGCGCGGCCTTCAGCGCCTGCAGCGCGTTTTCGCGTGCCAGCGCGACTTCCTTTTCGGGGAAGGACGGCAGGCGTGCCACCTCGGCCAGCAGCCTCAGCAGCGGTTCGGCCTGCGACGCCAGTGCGTTGGCGCTCAGCAGCATGCCGTCGGCCGCCGCGGCGGCGCCCAGGTTGCCGCCCAGGGCCTGCACGGCCTCGGCCAGCGCCTTGGCGTCGCGCTGCTGCGTGCCTTCGGTCAGCAGATCGGCCAGCAGCCCGGCCTGGCCCGGGCGGTCGGCGGCGTCGGCGGCGTTGCCGGCGCCGCGCAGCACGAGCAGCGCATCGACCCGCGGCGGGCCGTTGCGCGGCAGCACCCAGAGTTGCAGGCCGTTGGGCAAGGTCTGGCGCACCACCTTCAGCGGCGGCAGCGGCTTGTCGGCGCCGAAAGGCGGCATGTCCGAGGCGGGCGCGGCGTTGGCCGGAACGGCGCCCCAGGCCAGCACGGCCAGCAGTGCCAGCAGCGCGCCCGGGGCGGTGGAGGTCAGGTGACGCTTCATGGCTTGGTTCCAGAGGCCGCGGCGGGCGGGGCGATCGCGGCGGCGGGCTGCGGCTGGCGGTCGATGACGGCCCGGCGGTGCGGCGCCAGGTAACGCGCGGCGACACGCTGCACGTCGGCGGCACTGACGGCCGCGATCCACTGCGGGATGCGCCGCGCCACGCCGGCGTCGCCCCACAGGGTCTGCAGCTGCGCCAGCGTGTCGGCGCGTTCGACCACGCCTTCCAGGCCGTTGTACCAGTCGGCCAGCATGCGCGTCTTCACGCGCTGCAACGCCGCGGCGTCGGGGCCGGCCTTGGCGATCTTCGCGATCTCCTCGTCCATCGCCGCCAAGACGGCATCGGCGCTGGTATTCGGCTTGTAGATGGCGAACACGGTGAAGAGCGTCGGCCCGGCGTAGGCCCAGGGGCTGCTCAAGCCTTCGACACCCAGCGCGATCTCGCGCCCCTTCACCAGGCCCTGGTAGAGCGTGCTGGCGCTGCCGCCCGTCAGCAGTTCACCCAGCACCGCCATCGGCGCCTGGTCGGCGCTGCCGCGCTCGGGCATGCGCCAGCCGGCGGCCAGCGCCGGCACCTGGGCCAGCGCGTCGGGCTGCACCAGGCGGCGCGGCGCTTCGAGCAGCGGCTCGCTGACGTCGCCGCGCGGCGGCACGGTGCGTCGCGGGATGCCGCCGAAGTACCTCTGTGCCAGTGCAAAGGCGCGTGCCGGCGTGACGTCGCCGGCGATGGACAGCACGGCGTTGTTGGGGCCGTAGAAGTCGCGGTGGAAGCTGCGCACGTCGTCGAGCGTGGCGCCTTCCAGGTCCTCGAAGCTGCCGTATCCGTCGTGGCTGTTCTCCCACTTGTCGAAGGCCAGCTGGTTGATGTCGATCCACATGAAGCCGCCGTAGGGGCTGTTCTTCACGTTGACGCGGATCTCCTCCTTCACCACGTCCTGCTGGTTCTTCAGCGTCTCGGGGTTGAAGTCGAGCGTCTTCATGCGGTCGGCTTCCAGCCACAGCATGGTCTCCAGCCCCGACACGGGCACGGCCTCGATGTAGTTGGTGAAGTCGGCGCGCGTGCTGCCGTTGTTCCAGCCGCCGGCGCCGCTGGTGACCTTGTCGAACACGCCCTTGGGCGCCTTGGGCGTGCCCTGGAACATCAGGTGCTCGAAGAGGTGGGCGAAGCCCGTGCGGCCGCGCGGCTCGAGCCGCATGCCGACGTGGTAGACGACGCTGATGCCCACCACCGGCGCGCTGCGGTCGTGCGAGACGACGACCGTCAGGCCGTTGTCGAGCTTGCGCACCTCGATGGGGATGGGCCAGTCGTCGGCCGCGGCGGCGGCCAGCGGCAGCAGGAGGGCAAGGATGGCGCTGAAAAATCGCATGTTCGACGGGCTCTCGGTTTCGGGCGCAGTGTGCCCCAGCTCGCCCGGCGGCGCTGTCAGCCATCCAGAAGCCGCACCTTCACCACCTTGCCCTTGACCTTGCCGGCGTTCAGCTTGCGCAAGGCCGCAGCGGCGATGTCGCGGTCTACCGCGACGTAGGTCGAGAAGTCGTTGACGCTGATCTTGCCGATCTGTGTGCCAGCGAATCCCAGGTCCTTGGTCAGCGCGCCCAGCACGTCGCCGGCGCGGATCTTCTCCTTGCGCCCGCCCAGGATCTGCAGCGTGGCCATCGGCGGCAGCAGCGGGCCCGTGCCGGTCGGCTTCAGTTCGGCCAGGGGTTGCCACACCGAGGTGAAGCCCAGCGCCTTCTCGATCGCGCCCACACGCCCCATCTCGTCGACGCTGGCCAGGCTGAAGGCCCAGCCGGCGGCATCGACACGCCCGGTGCGGCCGATGCGGTGCGTGTGCGTCGCGGGGTCGGGCGTGATGTCGACGTTGATCACCGCTTCCAGGCCCTCGATGTCCAGGCCGCGCGCGGCGATGTCGGTGGCCACCAGCACGCTGGCGCTCTGCTGCGTGAACATCACCAGCACCTGGTCGCGGTCGCGCTGCTCCAGGTCGCCGTGCAGTTCCAGCGCCACGAAACCCTGGCCACGCAGCACGTCCACGAGATCGCGGCACAGCTGCTGGCTCTTGCAGAAGGCCAGCGAGCTGACGGGGCGGTAGTGGTTCAGCAGCAGGCCCACGGCGTGCAGGCGCTCTTCTTCGCGCACTTCATAGAAGCGCTGGCGGATCTGCGTGGCCTTGGGCGCGTCGGTCAGCTTCACTTCCTTCGGCTCGCGCATGAAGGCCGCGCTGAGCTTGGTGATGCCTTCGGGGTAGGTGGCGCTGAACAGCAGCGTCTGGCGCGGCTTCGGGCATTGCTTGACGACGGTGGCGATGTCGTCGAAGAAGCCCATGTCGAGCATGCGGTCGGCTTCGTCGAGCACCAGCGTGTTCAGCGCGGAAAGCTCCAGGCTGCCACGTTCCAGGTGGTCCATCAGCCGGCCGGGTGTGCCGACCACGATGTGCGCGCCATGCTCCAGGCTGGCCAGCTGCGGACGCATGGTGCTGCCGCCGCAGAGCGTGAGCACCTTGATGTTGTCCTCGGCCGCGGCCAGGCGGCGGATCTCCTGCGTCACCTGCTCGGCCAGCTCACGCGTCGGGCACAGCACCAGCGCCTGCACGGCAAACCGCCTCACGTTCAGATTGGCCAGCAGCGTGATGGCAAACGCCGCCGTCTTGCCGCTGCCGGTCTTGGCCTGCGCGATGAGGTCGTTGCCGGCCAGTGCCAGCGGCAGCGCCGCGGCCTGGATGGGCGTCATGCCGGTGTAACCCAGGCGCGCCAGGTTCTGCAGCACGTGCGGCGGCAGCGGCAGGCTGGCGAAGGAAGGGCCGGCCGGGGCGGCGGTAACGGGGGCGGCGGTTGCGGGGGCGCCAGCCGCGGGCGATGCGGTGGGGGAAGCGGCGGAAGCAGGGTTCATGCCCCGATTGTCGGCCCGCGCCCGGGCAGCGCGCCCGCGGTGAGATCATCGAGGGTCCGCCAGACCGCTTTCGCTGAAGGCGCGCGGCCGCCCTGCCCGGAACCTCCTTGACCGCACACCACCACCCCCCACACCTCCTGCCCCAGCCGCGCCACAGCGCACGTGTGCCCGCGCACATCGACAAGGACGCGCTGGCGCGCCTGCGCCAGGCCGTGTTCTGCCTGCCCCAGGTGGTGCGCCCGGCCGACTACGTGCCCGAGACGAGCAAGGGCGCCGAAGACCACCTCGACAAGCTCGGCTTCGTGCTCCTGCAGAAGGCCGTGGCCGGCCAGCGCCCCAGCCGCTGGATAGACCCCACGCTGATGAGCGCGGCGCTGGCGCACCTGGACGCGTGCGGCAACGGCCCCGAAGCGCGGCCGCTGATGCTCCAGCGTTCGGGCGTGCTGCAGGGCCTGGGCGTGGCACGCCAGGCCGGCGTGTGGACCCGCCTCATCAGCCACGCGCTGCGCCTGGCCGAAGAAGACTGGCGCGTGCCGGTGATCTTCCGCGTGCCGGTGGAGCCCGACGCGGTGTGGGCCTACTTCAGCAGTGGCGACGAAGCCGCGTTGCGCAATGCGCTGGGTCCGCCGCCGGCGCACCCGCAGGCTGCCGAACTGACGGCGTTCCTCGACGGCCTGGTACTGAAATCGCGCAACTTCAGGCCCGCGCACCTGGCCAGCCTGCTGCCGGCGCTGCAGGCCGAATGTGCACTGCCACGTGCGCTGCCCGACATGCAGGCCGCATGCGGACAGGCCCAGGAACGCTGGGTGCGGCGCGTCACCGAACTCGACACGCTGGAAGGCCTGAACAACGAGCTGGCCTTCCAGGGTTACCCCGACACCTTCCAGAAAGCACGCCGGCTGCAGCGCACGGTCACGCTGTTCGTCGGCCCACCGAACAGCGGCAAGACCTATACCGCCTTCCAGAAGCTGGCCGGCGCACTGGACGGTGCCTACCTCGCACCGCTGCGCCTGCTGGCACTGGAAGGCCGCGACCGGCTGGTCGCCAACGGCGTGCCGTGTTCGCTGCTGACGGGCGAAGAGAACGTGCCCGCCGAGGGCGCCCGTGTCGTCAGCAGCACGATCGAGATGGTGAGCACGAACACCGTCATCGACGTGGCGGTGATCGACGAAGCGCAGATGATCTTCGACAACTCGCGCGGCTGGGCCTGGACGCAGGCCATCGTGGCCGTGCCGGCGCGCGAGGTCATCATCATCTGCAGCGCCTACGCGGTGCCGGCGATCGAGAACCTGCTGGGCCTGTGCGGCGAAAGCTGCACCGTGCGTGAATTCCCGCGCATGCAGCACGTGGAACTGCTGCCGCAGCCGGTGCCGCTGTCTGCACTGAAACTCGGCGACGCCGTGGTCGCCTTCAGCCGCCGCGAGGTGCTGCTGTTGCGCGACCAGATCGGTGCCGCGGGCCACCCGGTGAGCGTGATCTACGGCGCCTTGCCCCCGGAAGTACGCCGCCGCGAGGCCGAACGTTTTGCCAGCGGCGCGAGCCACATCCTGGTGGCCACCGACGCCATCGGCATGGGGCTGAACCTGCCCATCCAGCGCGTGTTGTTCAGCACGCTGACGAAATTCGACGGCGTCGCCGACCGACGCCTGGACGAATCGGAAGTGCACCAGATCGCCGGCCGCGCCGGGCGCTACGGCATCCACGAGGAAGGTTTCGTCGGCGTGCTCGTCGACGCGGAGGCCACCGCGCTGCGCACGCTGAAGGAACTGCTGGCTCGGCCGCCGCGGGCGCCGGCCGACTTCAAGGCGCCGGTGGCGCCCAACGGCTGGCACGTCGACACCATCTCTGCGCGCCTGGGCAAGACCGCCTTGCGCGAGGTGCTGGGTGTGTTCATGGAGCAGTTGAAGCTCGACGACGCGCACTTCCAGGTCGCCGAACTCGAACAGATGCTGGAACTCGCCGAACAACTCGACAAGGTCGCCGGCACGCTCACTCTGAAGGAACGTTTCATCTACGCCCAGGCGCCGGTGGACACACGCACCGAAGGGCAAGTGCAGGCCTACCTGGACTGGGCTGCCAGCCACGCCCACACGCGCCGTGCCGGCAGGCCCTGGTTCCTGGACGAGGTCGACGGCCACAGCCGGCTGGAACGCATGGAACAGGCGCTGCGTGCCTGCACGCTGTGGCTGTGGCTGGGGCTGCGCTTCGAGGGTGTGTACGGCTACGTCGAAGAAGTCATCGCCTTGCGCGGCGCCCTGAACGACGGCATCGAGCGCCAGCTCAAGGGCAAGCGCCCGCTGGCGCAGACGCGGCGGCGCGAAAAGCGCGTGGCGCGGTGAATGGAGCCCCCAAGCTCGCTTGCGCTCGCTACCCCCCGAGGGGGCCGTCCGCCAGCGGCCCGGCTAAGCCGGTTCCGCGGCGGGAAGCTCTGTCGCGAGCGTGCGCGTCCAGGGTCGCGGAGACTTCGCTGCGGCATGGCCGATTGAAGTGGTCACGCAGCCACAACTGAGCTACTTGCAGGGCGCATCACCCGCCACGCTGGCCCAGGTGCAGGCGCTGCTGGCCGAGCGCCGCCTGGGCGCGCTGCTGAGCGAGCGATACCCCGAGCCGCAAGCACTGCGCAGCGACCGCCTGCTCTTCGACTACGTCGCCGAACTGAAGGCGCGCCACCTGAAGAGCACGCCGCCGCTGGCCAAGGCCGTGTACGACCAGCGCCTGCACATCGTGCGCAACGCGCTGGGCACGCACACCACGGTGTCGCGCGTGCAGGGCACACGGCTGCATAGCAAACGCGAGATCCGCATCGCCAGCCTCTTCAAGGAAGCGCCCGCGGCCTTCCTGCGCATGATCGTCGTGCACGAACTGGCCCACCTGCGCGAACGTGAACACGGCAAGGCCTTCTATGCGCTGTGCCAGCACATGGAGCCCGACTACCACCAGCTGGAGTTCGACACGCGGTTGTGGCTGACGGCGCTGGAGGTGGAAGGGCCGGTGGAAGGCCACGCCGCACGGGGTGCGTAGAGCCGCTGGCGACTGAGGCTCTGTGAAAGCTCGGCCGTCGCGCGCCTTCCGGGGTCGTCGAACCCCTCCGGCGATCGCTTGCCGACCAACACCATGAGCGGGCCTGGACGCGGGCCTCGCTGCGTGCCGGCTTGACCAGGCAAAAAAACTGTCGGCCCACTTTACACGCGGCGCAGCCCGCATTTCGGGGGTTGCGGCCAAGTCATTGATGTGAATGCACATAACACAAGTTGAATAACCATGGCACCGTATATGCTTTCTTCAGCGGCGTGAGGGTCCGATGCCTCAAACGCGTCGGGCCAGCGCAGCAGACAAGGGATGACCAACAAATTTCGAGAGGTGAGCCATGAAGGCGATGCAATTCAAGAAAGCAACAATCACGGCAGCGGCCGTGGCAGCTTTGGGCGTGATGGCGGGGTCGGCCCAGGCGGCGACCGAGGCGCAGAAGCGCGCTGCGATCGACAGCGGGCTGGCGTATCTGGCCACCCAGCAGCAGGCCGACGGACGGTGGGTGTACTCCGGCGGGGCGGAGGACGGCGCCAGCACAGGCTCGGCACTGCTGGCCTTCCTGGAGGAGAAGCCCAACTGGGGTGTCAACGCGGCTGCGTACCAGACGGTCGTCGACAAGGGCCTGAATTACCTGTTCGCGCAAGCACAGGCGGTTGCGATCTCGAACCAGCCGGCTGGCAACCCGGACACCAACGGCAACGGCATCGGGTTGAAGTTCGTGCCGGGCGGCGTCAATGGACGCGACACCTACGTGACGGGTCTGGTGTTGCCGGCGATCGCCAAGGCAGCGTTCGAGAACCCCGGGGCGCTTGTCACCGTGGGGTCACAGGCTGGCAGAACCTACGCCCAGGTGGTGCAGGACACGGTGGACTACTTCGCCTACGGGCAGAACGACTCGGGCTACGCGCGGGGAGGGTGGCGCTATTACGCCAATTCGGGTGATGCCGACAACTCCACGGCGCAGTGGCCGGCGATCGGCATGCTCTACGGGCAGGCCGTGCCGGGCGTGACTGTCCCCGGCTTCGTGAAGACCGAGTTGAAGGAGTGGATCGACTACATCCAGAACACCACGAACGGCGGCTCCGGCTACGACAGCCCGGGCAACCTCGTCAACGAGGCCAAGACCGGTGGCCTGCTGGTAGAGATGGCCTTCGCGGGCTACGACGGCACGAGCACCGGCGCCGGTGACAAGAGTGACAAGGCGGGCGCGCTGGCCTATCTGAACACCCACTGGAAGGACGGTCCGAGCGCCACCTGGGACGGCAACTTCGGTCACCCCTACGCGATGTGGAGCATCTACAAGGGACTCGAGACCACCATCGGCATGGAAGACACCACCGCGATCACCAACCTGTTGACCGACTGCGGCACGCTTGACGCAGGGGATGCCTGCAACTGGTTCCAGGATTACGCCGAGTGGTTGGTGCAGAGCCAGAATGCCAACGGCTCGTGGACCGGTTACGACGCCTGGAGCAGCCCCCTGGCCACGCCGTGGTTCATCAACATCCTGGCGGCGACCCAGGTCCCGGACGGCGGCGACGTGCCGGAACCGGGCACCGCAGCGCTGGTGGGTCTGGCGCTCGCCGGCCTGGCTGCCAGCCGCCGTCGCAAGCCGGCGTGACGGCAGCGGCCGGAGCCTGGCGAACGGCCCTCACGGGGCCGTTTTGTCCCTCGCGGCACGCTGGCCGGGCCTCGGCCCGGTCGGTGTGTTGTTGACTGCCCGATGATCGACGCTTCAGAAACTTCAACATGAACCCACTGCCGTCACCGCGTTCCTGGCTGTTCGCCGCCCTGGTCGGTGGCGCACTGGCCTGCACCGCCGCTGCTTGGTCGGCGCCGGTCGCCTCGACGGGCGGGCGGTCCGAGACACCAGCGTCGACACTGCTCGAGCCCTTGGATCGCTCCTGGGCTGCGCAGGCGCCGCCCAGCCACGGCTCGACAGGTCGCGACGCGATGCAGTCGCTCAGCCAGGGGCGCTGGGCCAGTGCCTGCGCCACCGCCAGCAGCGTGCTGGCGCGCCAGGTGCCCGACGTCGAGGCGCTGGGCGTGTTCGCGCTCTGTGCAGCGCTCACTGGCGACCGCGCCGCCGCAGCGACCGCGCAAGCCCGGCTGAAGGAAGCCGAGCCTTCGCCCTACTTCGGCCCGCTCACGCACGGTGTGCTGCAACTGCTGGACAAGCAGCCGCAGAAGGCACAGGTCAGCTGGCGCCCGCTGTTGCAGGCCCGCGGCGACGATCCGCTGGTGCTGTATTTCGAGGGCGAGGCACTGCACGCCCGCCAGCAGCCGGACCAGGCCGTGGCAGCCTTCCAGCGCGTGCTGAAGGCCTGGCCCGACTTCACCCCCGCGCTCACGGCATTGGCCCGCCTGAGCGCCGGGCCGAAGGCCTCGGCGCAGGCACTTCAAGCGGCGCTGTCGATGGCTGAGCGTGCCACGCAGATCGAGCCGACAAACCGCGGTCACTGGCGTCTGCTCGCCGACCTGTGCCGACGCACCGGACAGGTGGGCCGGGCCGACGCGATCGCGCTGCAATACCTGCGTCCACCGTCGCTGCCGGCGTTGCGCTGAGACGGCGCCTGCGGCGGCAGCAGCGCCGGCCCCTGCACGACGCGCCAGGCCCGCTCTTGACGACCGGACCGTGGTGTTGCGCCGAACGTCCAGCGCGTAGCGATCCTGTGATCGACCGGCCAGACTGGCCTTCAGCCCGGCCTGCGGTACCCGCCGTCGACAAACGCCGTCGCGCTGTCCTGGTTGAGCCGGAAGTTCGCCGCCACGCGGTGGCTCGCCAGTTCGTTGCCCGCCGCGTCCACCGCCTTCAGCGTCGCGTGCGGGTCGTCGTCGTCGGGCACGATGTCCAGCGTGACGGTGACGCGCCCGGCCGGCAGCGCCAGCACCACTTCCTTGTGCAGCAGCGCGTGCAGCGCCTGTTCGTGGCGGCGTATCACTTCCGACGCCGTCTTCACGAGTGTGTTGAAAGCATTCACGTCCAGCGGCTTGGGGTTCTTCTTGTCGCGTCCCATGGTCCACGGGCCCACCAGCGCGGGCTCGGGCTCGCCGGCCTTGACCATTTCCACCGCCCAGCCTTCGTCGTCGTTGTTCTTCACCACCCGCGCCGTCCAGCCGTGGTCGCGCCACAGGCGCGGTTCGTGGATGGCGGCGTCGGCGTCGACGGCCTCCGGCGGTGCGGCGGGGGTGGGGGCGGGAGACCGGGTCATGCGGCCGATGATAGGGGCGGCCCTCTACGCGGCTGCCCGCGGCAAGGCGCCAGGGCGGTGATGTTGCAGCGCACAATAGTCGCTTTGAAGCTGCGTGGAGCCTGGCATGCGTCGTGTCGTTTTCAACCAGAAGGGTGGCGTCGGCAAGTCCACCATCACCTGCAACCTGGCGGCCCTGGCGGCCCAGGCCGGCCAGCGCACGCTGGTCATCGACCTCGACCCGCAGGGCAACACCAGCCGCTACCTGCTGGGCGAGACGGCCGATGCCGAACACGCCGGCGCGCCAGGCGCCGCGGGTTTCTTCGAGAGCACGTTGAAGTTCAGCATGCGCGCGCCCAGGACCACCGACTTCGTCGTGACCACGCCTTTCGAGAACCTGCACGTGATGCCTGCCGGCGCGGCGCTGGACGAACTGCACGGCAAGCTGGAAAGCCGCTACAAGATCTACAAGCTGCGCGACGCGCTGCAAGAGCTCGACGAGGTCTACGACGAGATCTGGATCGACACCCCGCCGGCGCTGAATTTCTACACCCGCTCGGCGCTGATCGCCGCGCAGGGCTGCCTGATCCCCTTCGACTGCGACGACTTCAGTCGCCGCGCGCTCTACGGCCTGCTGGAGGCGGTGAGCGAGATCCAGGCCGACCACAACAACGAACTGGTGGTGGAAGGCATCGTCGTCAACCAGTTCCAGCCGCGCGCCAGCCTGCCGCAGCGCACGGTGCAGGAACTCATCGACGAGGGGCTGCCGGTGCTGCAGCCCTACCTGAGCGCCAGCGTGAAGATCAAGGAATCGCACGAACAGGCGCGGCCGATGATCCACCTCGACCCGAAACACAAGGTGACGCTGGAGTTCTCGGGGCTGTACGAGGCGCTGACCAAACCCAAGGGCCGCGGCAAGAAGCGCACCTGATCCTGCTCAACCGTGCGGACCGGCGGCGGCGCAAAGATGTGCGTCTCCTGGCTCCAACCCCGAGGTCATCATGAATCGCATCTCCCTGGCCGCTCTCACCACCCTGCTTTGCCTGGGCGCCACCGCAGCGCTGGCCCAGGGCGCCACGCACAGCGTGCGTGTGCTCACCCCCGAAGCGGCCACCAAGGCCACGCAGATCGCGATGGCCACCTGCCGCCAGCAGGGTTACCAGGTGGCGGTGGCGGTGGTCGACCGTTTCGGCATCGCCCAGGCACTGGTGCGCGACCGCTTTGCCGGCCCGCACACGCCCGACACGGCCATCAACAAGGCCTGGACGGCGGTCAGCTTCCGCAGCCAGACCAGCGACCTTGCCAAGGCGACCCAGGCCGGCCAGCCGAGTTCGGGCATCCGGCAGATTCCGCGCTTCATCGGCGTCGGCGGCGGCATGCTCATCGAGGCCGGTGGCTCGATCATCGGCGCCATCGGCGTGTCGGGCGCGCCCAACGGTGATCTCGACGACGGCTGCGCGAAAGCGGGCATCGCGGCCATCCGGGACGAGATCGAGATCTGAGCCTGGACGCGGGCGCTCAACCGCCGGCGCGCTTGGCCTTGTGGCCTTCGGCCTGCAGCAGCGCCAGCACACGGTCGGCATGGTCGCCCTGCACTTCCAGCACGCCGTCCTTCACCGTGCCGCCGCTTCCGCAGGCCGTGCGCAGGTGTTTGCCCAGTGCGGCCAGTGCGTCCGCTGCCAGCGCCAGGCCACGCACCACGGTCACCGTCTTGCCGCCGCGGCCCTGCTTCTCGCGCGTCACGCGCGCCACGCCGTCGCCTGCCGGCGGCTTGGTGCGCCGTGCACACAGGCAGGCGGTCAACGGCTGCCGGCAGGCCGGGCACATGCGGCCGCCTGCGGTGGAATAGACGAGGCCGCCGGGCTCTGACTTGCTGCGCATGCCCCGTTTCTACCGCAACCCGGCCAGCGGTCGGGCCGTGCCCTGGCTGGCGGCGGGGCCGCCGCCATGTCGTACGCTCCACGCATGCCGATGAACACCCTACTCCGACTGGCGCGCCTGGTCGCCCTCGCCCTGCTGCTGGCCACGGCCGGCCACGCCGCGCTCGCGCAAACCCTCGTCGTCGCCGCCGACAGCAGCCTGGGCGACGCCATGAAGGTGGTGGCGGGCGACTTCGAGGCCAGCCGCAAGGGTGTGGGCGTGACGCTGCGGCTGGGCGCGTCGGGCGCGCTGCTGGAACAGATCGCCCGCGGCACCCCTACCGACGTGCTGGCCGCCGCCGACGCCGAGACGGTGGCGTTGGGCGTGCAGCGCCGCCTGCTGGTAGCCGACCTGCGCAGCAGCTTCGCATCGAACAGCCTGGTGCTGGTGGTGCCCGCGTCGCTGAACCTGCCGGTACAGCGCCTGGACGACCTGGCGCGGCCCGAGGTGGTGCGCGTGGCGATGGGACGTCATGCCAGCGAACCCGCGGGCCGCTATGCACGCGAGGCCATCAACGCGCAGCGCCTGTGGCCCGCGGTGCAGCGCAAGGCGGTGCTGGTGGACGACGTGCGCGAGGTGCTGGCCCTGGTGGCCGCCGCCGATGTCGAAGCCGGGTTCGTCTACAGCACCGACGTGGCCGCGGCCGCGCCAGGCCGCGTGCGTGTGGTCGAGACCCTGCCCACCACCACGCCCATCCGCTACCCGGCCAACGTGGTGGCAGGCAGCCAGCAGGCCGAGCTGGCACGCGAGTTCATCACCTACCTGCGCAGCGAGGCGGCGCGGGCGGTGTTCAAGCGCTTCGGTTTCGGGCTGCCTTAGGCGGCCGTGCCATCGCCCGACGAGGGCAGCGGCGCCAGCAGGCCCTGCAGGTCCTCGGCGCTGAACTTCGGCGCACCGGCCGCATCCTGTCCCAGCACGCCTTCGGCCAGCGCGGCCTTGCGCGCCTGCAGTGCCAGCATGCGCTCCTCGATGCTGCCTTCGGCCACCAGCTTGTAGACGAAGACCGGCCTGTGCTGCCCGATGCGGTGCGCGCGCGCCGAGGCCTGCATTTCCACCGCCGGGTTCCACCACGGGTCGAGGTGGATCACGGTGTCGGCTGCGGTGAGGTTCAGGCCCACGCCGCCGGCCTTCAGGCTGGCCAGCAGCACCGGCGCCTCGCCGGCCTGGAAGGCCTGCACCAGCGCGCCGCGCTGGCGCGGCGGCGTGTCGCCGGTGAGCACCAGGAAGGGCAACGACAACGTGCGGAGTTCAAGCGCCACCAGCCCCAGCATCTCGGTGAACTGCGAGAACACCAGCACCTGCCGTCCTTCGTCCACCAGTTCGGGCAGCATGTCCAGCAGCAGCGCCATCTTGGCGTGTTCCATCGTCGCCGGGGTCTTCGATCCCTTCACCAGCCGCGGGTCGCAGCACACCTGGCGCAGCTTCAAGAGGGCGTCCAGCACCACGATCTGCGCGCCGGCAAAGCCCTGCTTCGTCAGCGCCTTGCGCACCTGCTCGTCGGCCGCGACGCGCACGCTCTCGTACAGCGCACGCTGCTGGCCGACGAGCGGCACACGCCGCACCACTTCGGTCAGCGGCGGCAGCTCGGGCGCCACGTCTTCCTTGCGCCGGCGCAGGATGAAGGGGCGCACACGGCGCGCCAGCAGTTCGGCGCGCGCGGTTTCGCCATTCGTCTCGATGGGCTTGCGCCACAGGCGCTGGAAGCTGCGTGCGTCGCCCAGGAATCCGGGCATCAGCAGGTCGAAGTGGGCCCACAGCTCGCCGAGGTGGTTTTCCAGCGGCGTGCCCGTCACGCACAGCCGGTGGCGCGCCGGCAGCCGGCGCAGCGCGGCCGCGGCGCGGCTGCCGGCGTTCTTGGCCAGCTGCGCTTCGTCCAGCACCAGCAGGTGCCAGGGGCGCGAAGCAAGCACGTCGATGTCGCGCCAGACCAGCGGATAGGTGGTGAAGACGAGGTCGTGGGCGGCGATGGCATCAAAGTGCTGCGCGCGGTCGACCCCCTGCAGTGCCAGCACGCGCAGGCCCGGTGCGTGGCGCGCGGCTTCGCTCTGCCAGTTGGCCAGCAGCGAGGTCGGCAGCACGACGAGCGCCGGCGCGTCCAGCCGGCCGGCGTGTTTTTCGACCAGCACGTGGGCCAGCACCTGTGCCGTCTTGCCCAGGCCCATGTCGTCGGCCAGGATGCCGGCGAGCTGCTGCGCGCGCAGGTACTGCAGCCAGGCCAGGCCGTGCAGCTGGTAGGGCCGCAGCGTCAAGCCCAGCCCGGCGGGGGCGGCCACCGGCGGCGGGCTGCCCGCGGCACGCAGGCGCTGCACCAGTGCCGCCAGGCCGGCGTCGCCCTGCAGCTGCCAGCGGCCGTGTTCGCCCGCCCGCGCGGCCTGCGTGTCCATCAGCGATTGCTGCAGCGCCTGCACGTTGGCGGCTTCCCAGGCCGACAGTTCGATGGGGCCTGCCGCACGCCGCGGGTCGGTCAGCAGGTCCAGCATGGCACCGACGATGGCCTTCAACGGCGCCGCAGGCGCGTCGATGCGCTTGCCGCCCGGCGCACGCAGCGTGATCACCGCGTCGTCGTCGATCAAGGCCAGCTCGGTCGCCTGCAGCCAGCGGCCGTCGCGCCTGAGCAGGTCGGCCAGCAGCGGCGCCAGGTCCAGCGCCTCGCCGTCGACGTCGATGCCCAGGCTCACACGCCAGGACCCCTGCCCGCCCGGGCCGGCCGGCCCGTGCAGCGCCGCCAGCCCCTGGGCGCCGGTCGCAAAGCGCTCGATGCGTTCGGCCGGTTCGCGGCCGACTTCGTTGCCGCTGACAGAGTCGATGAGCAGCTTCCAGCGCTGCACCGGCACGCTGAAGTGTGCAAAGCCGGGCATCACCACGACCTGCCAGCCGGCGGTCTGCAGGCGCGGCACCTGCTCGGCCCAGAAGTCGGCCCAGGCGCCTTCCTCGGGCAGGCTCCACAGGTCCTCGAAACCGGCGGCGGCCTCGGGCGTGCGCCACTGCAGCGCGCGGTTCGGGTAGGGGCGCAGCGCCGTGGCCCAGAGCTGGTCGCTGGCCTGGACCTCGGCGGCCAGGTCGCGGCCCGGCGGCACGGGCCAGGGGCGGGTGTTCAGCAGCGTGGCGGGTGCCGGCAGCACGAGGGCCTGGCCGTAGGTCCAGTCCACCCGGGCCAGGGTCAGCTGCGTGCCACGCGGGCCGAAGCCGGATGCCGCACGGGCGCCCAGCAGCCCTTCGCCGCGCGTCAGCGTCTGCAGCGTCAGCCGGGGGCGGAAGGCGGAGCGTGATGCCGGCGCTGCAGGGGCGCCCCAGGCCGTCACAACCAGCCCGACTTCCTGAAGCGCCAGTACATCGTGCCGCACACGGACGCGATGATGCCGAAGGCCAGCGGGTAGCCGTACTGCCACCTCAGCTCGGGCATCTGCTCGAAGTTCATGCCCCAGATGCCGACGAAGAAGGTGGCCACGGCAAAGATGCCGGCCCAGGCCGCCAGGCGCTTGGTGGTGTCGCTGTCCTCGATGGTCACCATCGACAGGTTGACCTGGATCGCCGTGCCGATGGTGTCGCGCAGCCGGTCGAGCGTGGTGTTGCAGCGCATGAGGTGGTCGTAGACGTCGCGGAAGTAGTCCTGCGAACGTTCGCACACCGGCGGCACGCGGCCGCCGAAGAGCTTGCCCGTGGCCTCCATCAGCGGCAGCACGGCATGGCGCACGACGCCCACGCGTCGCTTCAGGGCGTACAGCTGCTCGATGTTCTGGCGCGCCGAGCCGGTCTCGAAGATCTGGTCCTCGATGCCCTCGAGGTCTTCCTCCAGGCTGTCGATGACGGGGAAGTAGCGGTCGACCACCGCGTCCATCAGCGCATAGAAGACGAAGCTGGCGCCGTGGCGCAGCATGTGCGCCTCGCGCTCGGCACGCTCGCGAACGCCCAGGAAACCCTGAGTCGAGCGGCTGCGCGCGCTGAGCACGAAGTTCGTGCCGACGAACACCGCCACCTCGCCCACGCTCATGTCGTCGGTGGGCGTGTACTCCACCATGTGCATGACAGCGAAGACGGTGTCGCCGTACTCCTCGATCTTCGGCCGCTGGTGGCCGTGGCGGGCGTCCTCGACGGCCAGTTCGTGCAGCCCGAACTGGCCCTGCATCTCGAGCAGCTCGGCGTCGGTGGCGTCCTTCAGCGCCACCCAGACGAAACAATCGGGCCGCTGCAGGTAGTCGCCGATGCGCGCCACCGGAATGTCCGCCAGCTTCATGCCCTGCTGGTAGGCGACACAATTGATGAGCATGCGGGGCACCCGGAAGTGATGGATCGGCGCGGCAGTTTCGCATGCAGGTTCGCTGGCTTTCCCGCATGGCCGCGCACCGCCGCGGCGCCGAGACTGGACCTTGCAGCACCCCACCCACCCCCCTACCCACCCAC
>JAURZK010000063.1 GCA_030653505.1 Rubrivivax sp. | reverse complement strand
CTGTTTGAGCGCAGTGAGCGCAGCGAACGAAGCGAGTTATGCGCCGGGCCATGGACCCGAGCACCGCAGGGCAGCCTGAGCGAAGCGAAGGCCGCTTCAGTCGCCCGCCGTGCCCCGCCCGGACAGCCCTTTGCCGCCACCACAGTCAACGCGCCAAAGCAGCCGCAAGCCAACGTCCGCAACGGGCCGCGAGCTGCCTTGGCGCACACGCATAAGACCGGCCGCGCACAACGCATTGGTGGTCATCAACCGCAGTACAACCGACCATGCTGAACGCCCCCTACGACGAACTGCGGCGCCAGCTCGCTGCCTTCATTCCCGCCGCGCGGCTCGTCACCGACCCGCTGCGCCTGCTGGCCTGGGGCAGCGACGCCAGCTTCTACCGCATGGTCCCCCAACTGGTGGTGGTGGTGGCCAGCGAAGACGAGGTGCGCCGAGTGCTGGTGGCCTGCGCGGTGCTGAATACACCCGTGACCTTTCGCGCCGCCGGCACGAGCCTGTCGGGCCAGGCGCTGAGCGAGTCGGTGCTGGTGCTGCTGGGCGACGGCTGGCAGGGCATGAGCGTATCGGCCGACGCCGGCACCATCACGCTGCAACCCGGTGTCATCGGCGCGGCGGCGAACCGGCGGCTGGCGCCGCTGGGCCGCAAGATCGGGCCCGACCCGGCCAGCATCGACGCCGCGATGATCGGCGGCATCGCCGCCAACAACGCCAGCGGCATGTGCTGCGGCACGGTGCAGAACAGCTACAAGACCTTGGCTGGCCTGCGCATCGTGCTTGCCGATGGCACGCTGCTGGACACACGCGACGCCGCCAGCCGTGAGGCGTTCGCCGCGCAGCGGCCCGAGCTGGTGCAGGGCCTGGCCGAACTCGGCCGCAGTGTGCGCGAGGACGAGAGCCTGGCCCGTCACATCCGCCACAAGTTCCGGCTGAAGAACACCACCGGTTATGGCCTGAACGCGCTGGTGGACTACGCCGACCCGGTGGACATCCTGGCCCACCTGATGATCGGCAGCGAAGGCACGCTGGGCTTCATGAGCGAGGTCAGCTACTTCACCGTGGAAGAGCACGCACACAAGGCCAGCGCGCTGATCCTCTTCGAGCACCTGGAAACGGCCTGCAGCGCGGTCAGCAAGCTCAAGCCTAGCCCGGTGGTGGCGGTGGAACTGCTGGACCGCGCCTCGCTGCGCGCCGTGCAGGACAAGCCCGGCATGCCCGCCGGGCTGCGCGACCTGCCCGGCGACGGCGCGGCGCTGCTCGTCGAGACGCGCGCGGCCACCGCGGCGGCGCTGTCGGTGAAGCTGAACGCCATCGCCGAGGTGATGGCCGGCACGCCGCTGGCCGCGCCACTGCGCTTCACCACCGACGCCGCCGAGTCGACCGCGCTGTGGAACGTGCGCAAGGGCATCTTCCCGGCCGTGGGCGCGGTGCGCCGCACCGGCACCACGGTGATCATCGAGGACGTCGCCTTCCCGGTCGAACGCCTGGCCGAGGCCGTGCAGGACCTGCAGCGCCTCTTCGTCGAATTCGACTACCCCGAGGCCATCGTCTACGGCCACGCGCTCGAAGGCAACCTGCACTTCGTCTTCACGCAGGACTTCGGCGACGCCGCCGAGGTCGACCGCTACCGCCGCTTCATGGACGAGGTGTGCGTGATGGTGGTGAAGAAGTACGACGGCTCGCTGAAGGCCGAACACGGCACCGGGCGCAACATGGCGCCCTTCGTCGAGATGGAATGGGGCACGCCGGCCTTCCAGGTGATGCAGCGCATCAAGGTGCTGCTCGACCCGCAGGGGCTGCTGAACCCGGGCGTGATCCTCAACGCCGATCCGCAGTCGCACCTGAAGAACCTCAAGCCGCTGCCGGCCGCCGACCCCATCGTCGACAAGTGCATCGAGTGCGGCTTCTGCGAACCCAAGTGCCCGTCGCGCGGTCTGACGCTGTCGCCGCGGCAGCGCATCGTGGGCTGGCGCGAGATCTCGCGGCTGGACGCCAGCGGCGCCGAGCCGCAGCGCGCGGCCGACCTGAAGGCGCTCTACGACTACCAGGGCATCGAGACCTGCGCCGCGTGCGGGCTGTGCGCCACGGCCTGCCCTGTCGGCATCGAGACCGGTCTGCTGATCAAGGCGCTGCGCGGGCGCAGCAAGGGCCCGACGGCGAGGAAGGTGGCCGACCTGGCCGCCAGGCACTACGGCGGCCTGACCACCGGCGTGCGCCTGGGCCTGGGCGCGGCCGATCTGCTGCACGGCATCGTCGGCACCGGCGCCATGAGGGGTGCACTCGACGGCCTGCGCAAGGCCAGCGGCGGGCGGCTGCCGAAATGGAGCCCGGCGCTGGCGCGTCCGGTGCATTTCGTCCCGCAAGCCCAGCCCCTGCAGCGCGCCGAGCGTGTCGTCTACTTCCCGAGTTGCGCCGCGCGCAACATGGGCGCGCAGCGCGGCGACGACGGGCAGGACATGCTGCCCCAGGTGGCCGAACGCCTGTTCCAGCGCGCCGGCTTCGACGTCGTCTATCCGGCCGACATGGCGGGCCTGTGCTGCGGCCAGCCCTTCGAGAGTAAGGGCCTGATGGACGCGGCCGACCACAAGTCGCGCGAACTCGAAGCCGCGCTTGCAGCCGCCAGCGAAGGTGGCCGCTGGCCCGTCGTATTCGACACCAGCCCTTGCGCCTACCGCATGAAGAAGTTCCTGGCAGGCCGGCTGGCGCTGCACGACAGCGTCGAGTTCGTGCACGACACCCTGCTGCCGCGCCTGAAGCTCACGCCGCAGCCACAGGCCGTGGCCGTGCACCCGGTGTGCAGCGTGCGCAAGATGGGCACGGCCGACAAGCTGATGGCCATCGCCGGCCGCTGCAGCGCGCAGGTGGTGGCCGTGGACCAGGTGCAGTGCTGCGGTTTTGCCGGTGAACGCGGCTTCATGCGGCCCGAACTGAATGAACATGCCCTGCGCCATCTCAAGGCCGCGCTGCCCGCAGAGTGCGACAGTGGTTATGCCACCAGCCGCACCTGCGAGATCGGGCTGTCCGAGATGGCCGAGATGCCATACCGGTCTATCCTCTACCTGGTGGAAAGCTGCAGCCGCGAGAACACTTGACTTTCACCACCGCCCTGAGCCCTGCCCGCCGCCTGCGCCTGCGCCTGCCGCTGTTGGCTGTGTGTTGCAGCGTCGGGCTGTCCGCCGCATGGGCCCAGAGCCGGGGTGAACTGCTTTACGGCACACACTGCCTGGCCTGCCACAACACAGAGATGCACTGGCGCGACAAGAAGCAGGTGACCGACTGGCCCAGCCTGCGCGCCCAGGTGCGGCGATGGCAGGCGGCCGACCAGCTGGCCTGGAGCGACGACGACATCGAGCAGGTGGCGCGCCACCTGAACGAACTCTTCTACCGTCTGCCGCTGCCGGCCGGTGCACGCCCGATGGCCATGTCTGCACCAGCGCGACCGCGCTGACGCGCGCAAAGGCGTGCACACACGGCCCCAACACAACCATCCCGAAGCGAAGGAACATTGCCCATGAACACCCCCCGCTGGCTTGCCGGCCTGACCCTCGCCGCCACCCTGGCCCTGCCGCTTGCGGCCACGGCCCAGCAGGCCAACACCCTGCAGGGCGAGGTGCTGGAAGTGCTGAACGTCGACATGTACACCTACGTGCGCCTGAAGACCGCCAGCGGCGAAGCCTGGGCCGCCGTCACCACTGCGGCGCTGAACAAGGGCGCCAAGGTCACCATCAGCAATGCCACGCCGATGGACAACTTCGAGAGCAAGGCGCTCAAGCGCCGCTTCGAGAGGATCTACTTCGGCCAGATCGCCGGCCCGGGTGCGAAGGTGGCCGCCGGCGGCCCGCCGTCGGTGATGAAGGGCGGCATGCCTGGCGCCATGAACACCGGCATGCCGGGGGCGATGCACATGCCCGGCGCCAGCCCCGCGCCCGCCATCGCGACGACGCCCGTGCCCAAGGCCAGCGGCGCCGACGCACGCACGGTGGCCGAGGTGGTGCAGGGCAAGGCCGGGCTGAAGGACAAGACCGTGCTCATCCGCGCACGTGTCGTGAAGGTCAACAACGGCATCATGGGCAAGAACTGGCTGCACCTGCAGGACGGTTCAGGCAAGGCGCAGGACGGCAGCAACGACTTGCTCGTCACCAGCAAGGACACCGCTGCCGTGGGCGACATCGTCACCGCGCGCGGCACCGTGCGCACCGACGTCAGCGTGGGCCCGGGCTACGCCTACGCCGTGCTCGTCGAAGACGCCAGCGTGAAGAAGTGAGCTTGGCGCGCCCGGCGCGATTGGCGAAGCCGGGGCCGGCGCCTGCATGGTCAGACGCGCGCTGAAGCTGCTGTTCTGGCGCACGCTGGCTCTGGTCAGCGTCGGTCTGGGCCTGCTCGGCGTGGTGCTGCCGGGGCTGCCCACGGTGCCCTTCCTGCTGCTGGCCGCCTGGGCCGCCAGCCGTGGCTGGCCGGCGCTGGAACGCTGGCTGCTGGAACACCCGCGCCACGGCCCCACCGTGCGCCAGTGGCGCGAACGTGGCGCCGTGCCGCGACGCGCGAAGTGGCTGTCGAGCGTGATGATGGCGGCCAGTGCCACCATCATGTGGATCATCGGCGTGCCGCTCTGGGCCCTGGCCCTGGCCGTAGTCACGATGACGGCGGTGGCGGTGTGGATGTGGCGCCGCCCCGAAGCCTGAATCAGGCCGCGGCCCGACCCGACCCGTAACGCGCCTTCAGCCCTGCGCTGCGGAAGACCCCTGCCGCGGCCAGCGTCAACAGCGCCACCGCGCCCAGGATGCAGGCCATGCGCAGCCAGGGCTGGCCGAGCGCCAGCCGCTGTTGCGCCAGCAGCGCCGCCGTCCACACCCATTCGATGGCACCGACCAGCAGCGCCAGCTGCAGCACACGCGGCACCCAGGCGCGCCGCAGCGCCAGCATCGGCAGCAGCGCCAGCGAGGCCAGCACCCAGGGCCACTCGGCGGCGCGGTAGAAGTGGGCAGCCAGCAGCAGCAGCGCCAGCGCGGGCGCCAGCAGCAGCCAGGTTCGGGTCGGTGGTGTCGTCATGGGGGCGCAGCATAAGTGGGCATCGACGGTGGCCCCTTGACAAATCGCATACCGCGGGCCGCCCCCCGCAAGAACAATCGCGCCATGGAAACCGAAGCCCCGCCACCCCAGAGCGCCGGCGCCGCAAAACGTGCGGCCCGGCTGCAGACGCCGCGCCTGAAGCGTGAGCAGACCACCATGGTGGCCATGCTGCGCCTGTACTGCGCCGACCACCACGGCGACGGCAACACCGACGCCGAGGGCCTGTGCAACGTCTGCGCGGAATTGCTCGCCTATTCACGCAAGCGCCTGGCCGCCTGCCCCTTCGGTCCCGAGAAGCCGACCTGCGTGAACTGCCAGGTTCACTGCTACGGCCCGCAGCAGCGCGAAGAGACGCGCGTGGTGATGCGTTATGCCGGCCCGCGCATGCTGCTGCGCCACCCCATCCTGGCCATCGCGCATGTCATCGACGGCAAACGGCCCGCACCGCCCAAGCCGCGGGGCGTGAACGCCGCTGGTGCAGCCAAGGCCGCGCCGCCGGCCGAGAAGGCGCTGTAGCGACGGGTGCCAGCGCCGCGTCAGGCGCCATGCTCAGACACGCGCACGCAGATGCGCCGTCAGGGCGTCGGCGCCGAGGTGGCCGTTCTTGATGCAGTCGCCCACCGATACGCCGCCTTTCCAGTTGGCGCAGAAGAACAGGCCGGGCAGCGCCTGCTGCGCTGCCTCGGCACGCGCCACGCGGCCCAGGTGGCCCAGCGTGTACTGCGGTATTGCGCGTGGCCAGCGTGTCACGCGCTGGAACAGCGGCGCCTGACGCGCGCCCAGCAGCGCCTGGTGCTCGGCCTGCACCAGCGCGCCGATCTCCTCTTCGGGCAGCGCGGGCAGCTGCGGCTGGCGCAAGCCGCCGACGAAGCTCGTCAACAGTGCCGTGCCGGGGCCGGCGCGGCCCTCGAACATGCTGCTCGAAAACAGGATGCCCAGCACCTTGCGCCCTTCGCGCCGCGGCACCAGGCAGCCGAAGCCGTCGAGCGCGTGTGCGATGCCGGCCTGCGGGTAGGCCGTGGCCACCGTGGCCACCGGCGCGTAGGGGATGGCGTCCAGCGCTTCGGCGGCGTCGGCCGCGTGTTCACGCAGCAACTGCGCTGCGGTATCGGTGGGCGTGGCCAAGACCACGGCGCGCGTCCGCCAGCGTGTCGGCTGGCCCGCCGTGTCGGCGTGCAGCGTGAAGACACCCTGTGCGTCACGCTCCAGGCGCGTCACGCGTGTGTGCAGCGCCACCGGACCGACGGCTGCGGCCAGCGCGTCCGTCAGCACCTGCATGCCGCCCAGGAAGGAGAAGCTCTTGGCCGTGTTCTTGGCGCCTTCCTTCTGCTTCCTGCGTTCCCCGGCGCCGAGGATCTGGCCCTTGATCAGGCTGCCCCAGCGCTGTTCCAGCGCATGCAGTTTCGGGAAGGCCGCGGGCACCGAGATCTGCTCGGGGTCCCCCGCGTAGATGCCGGCAACGAAGGGGTCGATGGCGTAGTCCAGGAACTCGCTGCCCAGGCGCCGGCGCACGAAGGCGGCGATCGACTCCTCGGTGCCAGCCGGGCTGCGCGCCACGAAGGGCTCGCGCAGCAGCGCCAGCTTGGCCGAAGTCGAGAACAGGCGCGTCGAGAAGAAGGCGCCGGGCGAAGTCGGCAGCGCCATGAGCGTGCCGCCGCGCACCACATAGCGCCTGTTCGAGATGTCCGACGCCAGGCGCCACTGGGCGCGCAGGCCCAGCGTGTCCACCAGCGCGCCGATCAGCGGCGTCGTGTCCAGCGCACTGTTGGGCCCACGTTCGTACAGGCAACCCTGCTGCACGACGCTGCCGATCACGCCACCGGGCTGCGTGCCGGCGTCCAGCACCTGCACCTGCCACCCGGCATGCCGCAACTGGTGCGCGGTGACCAGGCCCGAAATGCCGGCCCCCACGACGATGACGTCGACGACACGGCCATCGCCTGCAACTTCCAGCATCGATCTGCTCCACAAGGGCTGAGCTGCCCGGCCGGAAGCGGCATGCGGCAGCGAGGGTGCGGAGTCTGTCACCTCACTGCGCGCGGCAGCGGCCGGCACCGACATGTCCGCTGACGGGCATCAAGCGGCCCCGAGTTATTGCGCGCCCTTGATCTCGAACAAGGGCACGGCCGCTGCGCGCGCCGAACAATGGCCCCAGACTCCAGACGAACGAAGAGACCATGTCCGCAACCACCGCACGCCGTCCTGCACGCCCCCGCCATCCTGCCGTGCCGCTGCTGCTGGCGCCCGAACTGATGGACAAGACCCACCGCGAGATCGCGCAGGTGCTTGACCACATGGAGCGCCTGGCGCAGTTGCTGCCGCTGCCCGCACAGCATGCGCAGACGGCCGTGCTGGCCGCGCAGGCCTGCGACTTCTTCAACGGCCCGGCACGCGCGCACCACGAGGCCGAGGAGACCCAGGTCTTCCCCGGGCTGCTCGCGGGCCACGACGCCGCCGTGCGCGCCCAGGTGCAGCGCCTGCAGCAGGACCACAACTGGATCGAGGAAGACTGGCTCGAACTCGAACCGCACCTGCAGGCCGTGGCGCGCGGCGAAGGCCCCCGCGACGTCGAGTTCCTGCGCCCCGCGCTGGCAGAGTTCACGGCGCTCTACCGCGAGCACCTGGCCGTCGAGGAGGCGTTGCTCCACGGTTGAGCGGCCGACCTGGCCACAGGCCGCTGGCATGCCCGGCCGGCGCACAGACCCGCATCACCGGGCTTGTTGCGTCAGGTCAATCCCCGCCGGCAAGTCACGGCGGGATACTGCCCCTGGTCGCACCGAAGTGCAGCGCGCCGCGCTGCGGCACGACGCGCCCCGTGAGGCTCACGCGACATGGCCCTGGACCCGCTCCCGCTGCCCGCCGCCGCCACGGCGGACGAGGCCATCGCCCTGGTGCTGCGCCGTGAACACGCCGCGCGCGACGCCCTGGCGGCCGCACAGGCCGAGGCCAAGCACCTCGCCGAAGCCGCACGCGCCGATGCCCGTGCCATCGCAGCGCGCGCCGATCGTCGCATGCGCCGCGTGGCCGCAGCCTTCGAATACGAAACCAGGGCCCGCACCGCAGCGCTCGACACCCAGGCCACCGCCATCGCGCAACCGCCCGCGCTGGCGGCGCAGGACAGCGAACACTTGGCGCGCGCCGTGCGATTGCTGGCCGCCGAACTGACGGGAGGCGCCCCGTGATCGAGTGCGGCAGCCTCGAATACGCCCAGGCCCGCCTGCAGGCCCGCCACGGCGCGCGCGCCGACGACGTGGCCTGGCAACGGCTGGAGACCACGCGCGAGTACGGCGCGCTGCTCGACGCCGCGCGCAGCTCACCGCTGCGGGCCTGGGTGGTGGGGCTCACGCCGCGCAGCAGCGCGCGCGAGATCGAGGCCGTGATGCTCGGCCACTGGCGTGCCGTGGTCGACGAAACGGCCGGTTGGATGCCGCTGGCCTGGCAACCGGCCATCACCTGGTGCGCGCTGGCGCCGCTGCTGCCGGCGCTGCAGCACCTGGTGCGTGGTGGCCCCGTGCGGCCGTGGATGCACGACGATGCGCTGCTGCGCGTGGTGTGCGCGGCCGCACCCGCAGCGCGCGCAGCGGCACTGGGCGGCACGGCGGCCGCCGCACTCGCACCGGCCTGGCCCGCGCCGCAGACGCTGGGCACCGCGTGGTGGCGCGAGTGGGAAAGCCTGCTGCCGCGGCCACTGCAGGCCGACGACAGCCTGCGCACAGTGGCCGCGCTGCTGCAGGCCCATGGCAGCAACTTCGCCACGGCGCCCGCCGGCTCCGGCACGCTGCTGCGCCGCGCGCTGCAGGACCGCCTGACGCCCTGGCTGCGGCGCGCCGCGGCCAAGCCGGCGGCAGCCTTCGTGCACCTGGCGCTGTGTGCACTCGACCTCGAACGCCTGCGCGGCGAACTGCTGCGCCGCGTGCTCTTCCCCGCCACGTCTGCGCCCATGGCCGAGGCCGCCTGATGCTGCGCCCGCGCCCTGCCCGCTGGTTCGAGATCCTCACCGCGCGCGACGACGCCACGCTGGTGCTGGAAGCGTTGGCGCGCACCGGCGCCGTCGAACTCGACGCCCGCCCTGGCGCCGGCTTGCCCGCCGACCCCGATGCCGTGCTGCCCCTGCTGACGCAGTTCGCCGAGTTCGAGACACGCTACGCCGCCTACTGGCCGCCGGCGTCGGCCTGTCGCCCCTCGCCCTTCCCCGACGCACCTGCGCACGCGCTGCAGTTGGCCCTGCAGACAGTGCAGGCCTGGGCGCAGGACGCAGAGCCGCACATCCGCGCGCTGCAGCGCGCCGAAGCCGAGACCGCCGAGTTGCAGCTGTGGGCGCGTGTGCTCGACGCACGCGCCGGCAGCCCGCTGCCCGCGCACGAGCTGGCGGCTGCAGGGCCGCTGGTGCAGGCACGCCTGTTCGTGCTGCCGCCTGGCGCCGACGCCGCAGCCGCGCTGGCCGCCACGGCGGGTGACCAGCACACGCTGGCCAGCGTGCTGGTCATCGACCACGCGCCGCACCTGCTGGTGGCGGGCGTACCGGCGGCGCTGCAGGCGCTGGCGCAGCGGGTCAGCACGCTCAAGGGCAGCAGCCACGAACTGCCCGCCTGGCTGCGCGACCCGGCGCTGGACCCTGCCGTCCATGTGCCGCAACGCCTGCTTGCGCTGGCGCGGCTGATCAGCAGCGAACGCGCCGCGCTGCAGGCGCTGGAAGTGCAGCACACGCTGCCGCGCGCCCTGGGCGACGTGCACCGCCTGCAATGGCTGCTGGACAACGTGCACGCCCTGGAAGCCGGCGCCCTGCTGTGCTGGGTCACGGGCTGGTGCAGCGATACCGGTGGGCAGACGCTGGCCCGCGCGCTGCAAGCCAGCGGCGCACGCGCCCTGCTGCGCCACGCGGCAGCGCCCGAGGCCCTGCACGCGCCGCTGCTGCTGCAGAACCCGCCCTGGGCGCGGCCTTTCGAGCTCTTCAGCCGCGCGCTGGGCATGCCCGCGTCGAACGAGGCCGACCCCAGCGCACTGCTCGCCCTGGCCGTGCCGCTGATGTTCGGCTACATGTTCGGCGACGTCGGCCAGGGCCTGGTCCTGGCCGCCGGCGCGTGGTGGCTGCGCCGGCGCTTCGCCGTCGCGCGGCTGCTGATGGTGGGCGGCCTGTCGGCCATCGCCTTCGGCTTCGTCTTCGGCAGCTGCTTCGGCCTGCACGGCCTGCCCTTCATGCCGCCGGCGCTGTGGCTGCACCCGCTGGACGACCCGCTGGCGGTGCTGGTGGCGCCCTTGATCGGCGGCGCCGTGCTGCTGACCCTGGGCCTGGGCCTGGACGCGATGGCCGCCTTCTGGCGTGGCGAGGCCGCACGCTGGCTGCGAACCGACCTCTGGCTCATCGTCACCTACCTCGGCCTGCTGGCGGCCTTCGTCGACCCCGCCGGGGGCTGGGTGGCGGCCTTCGGCGCGCTCGCCTGGTGCGTGGGCCACGCGGTGCAGGCCGGGCGCGTCACGGCGGCCTTCAGCGCCTTGGGCGAGGGTCTGGAGAAGACGCTGCAGATCCTCATCAACACGCTGTCCTTCGCGCGTGTCGGCGCCTTCGCGCTGGCGCACGCCGGGCTCTCGTCGGCGCTGGTGGCGCTGATGGACGCCACCGACAGCGCCGTCGCCAAGGTGCTGGTGCTGGTGCTGGGCAACGCCATCGTCATCGTGCTCGAGGCCATGGTGGTGTCGATACAGACCACGCGGCTCGTGCTCTTCGAGTTCTTCACGCGTTTCATGCAGGGCAGCGGCCGGGTCTTCCGGCCCTTGCCCGCGCCCCCGTATGCCACCCCTTGAGCCACCTCTCGAGCCACCCAGGAGACATGAATGTTCCCCTCGCCTGTGAACCGGTCCACCCTGTCCACGCTGGCCGTGCTGACGCTGCTGCTCGGCGCGGCCGCCACGGCCCTGCTGCTGGCCGCGCCCGACGCCAGCGCCGCGGCCGAAGGCGGCGCCGCCGTGCGCGGCAGCATCGACAGCAACTGGGTCTTCATCGGCGCGGCACTGGCCACCGGCCTGTCGTCGCTGGGCGCCGGCTTTGCCGTGGCCAAGGTCGGCGTCGCGGCCGTCGGCGCGCTGGCCGAGAAGCCCGAGCTCTTCGGCCGCCTGCTCATCTTCATCGGGCTGGCCGAAGGCATCGCGATCTACGGGCTCATCGTCTCCATCCTCATGCTCAACCGACTGGGCTGAAGGATCATGCCGGCACCGGTCTACCTGGGCGACGAAGTGAGTGGCGCGGGCTGGCGCCTGGCCGGTGCCGAGGTGCACACGCCCGCTGCCGGCAGCGAGACTGCGGCGCTGGCCGACGCGTGCGCAAGAGCGCCGCTGGTGCTGGTGTCGGCCAGCGTGGCGCGTGCCGTGGCGGTGCCCGCGCTGCACCACGCGCAGCTCGCGCTGGCGCCGCTGGTGCTGGTGGTGCCCGATCTGCAAGGTGGCACGCCGCCGCCCGACCTGGCGGCGCGGCTGCGTTCACAGCTGGGCCTGGAAGCATGAACGTCCCCACATTCGCGCCACCCGTGCAGGCCTCGCTGCAGGCGCTGCTCGAACTCGTCGACACCGACCGCGAACGGCAATGCGCGCAGGTCCTGGGCGAGGCGCAGGCGCGTGCCGCGGCGCTGCGCAGCCAGGCCCACGCCGAGGCTCGCAAGCGCATGCGGCAGACCTTCGTCGAGCAACGCCGCGCGCTGCAGGCGCAGGTGGCGGCGGCGCAGGCGCGGCTGGCCACGCAGCAGCGCCTGCAGGCGCAGCAGCGCACGTCGCTGCTGCTGGGCCTGGCGCGGCAGCAGTTGCCGGCGGCGCTGCAGGCGCGCTGGTCGCAGCCCGCAGCGCGCGCGGCCTGGGTGGCGCGGGTGCTGGACGTGGCGCATGCGCGACTGCCGGCCGCGGGCTGGCGCATCGTGCACGCCTGCGACTGGCCGGCCGAGGAACTCGCCACCGCGGCCGCAGGGCTCGCGCAGCGCGGACATGCCGACCCTGCCTTCGAGGCCGATGCCGCCATCGCCGCCGGGCTGAAGGTGGTCGCCTCCGGCAACGTCGTCGACGGCAGCCTTGCCGGCCTGCTGGCCGAGGCCGACGAAATCGACGCCGCGCTGCTGCGCCTGCTGGAGAACCCCTCATGAGGAGCGCCAAGCGATGAGCCTGGCCATCGTGCGCTGGATCGCCGGCCCGGTGCTGCACGCGAAGCGCCAGGGGCCCTTTGCGCTGCGCGAGTCGGTGCGCGTGGGGCCGCAGGGGCTGCTGGGCGAGGTCGTGCGCATCCACGACGACACGCTCGTCGTGCAGGTCTACGAGGACACCACCGGCCTGAGCCCCGGTACCGAGGTCCACGGCGACGGCCAGCCGCTGGCCATCCGCCTCGGCCCCGGGCTGCTGGGGCAGATCTTCGACGGCCTGCTGCGGCCCCTGTCGGGCACCGGCGGAAACTACGTGCAGCCCGGGCTGCGCCCACCGTCGAGCACACGGCTGCACTTCGAACCGCAACTGGCCGCAGGCAATGTGATGGCACTCGGCGCGGTGATCGGCACCGCCACCGACGCTGCGGGCCGCACGCAGCGCTGTCTGGCACCGCCCGACGCGGCCGGCGTCGTCGAACAGGCGATGCGCAGCGGCGATTACACGGAAACCGACACCGTGCTCAGGCTGCGCCAGGCCGACGGCCGCCTGCGCGAGCTGGCGATGAGCCACGTCTGGCCCGTGCGCGTGCCGCGCCCGGTGCTGCGCCGCCTGCCCACGCAGGCGCCGCTGGTGACGGGCCAGCGCATCCTCGACAGCCTGTTCCCCGTGGCCCAGGGTGGCAAGGCGGCCATCCCGGGCGGCTTCGGTACCGGCAAGACGGTGCTGCTGGAGGCGCTGGCCAAGGGCTGCAACTCCGATGTCATCGTCTATCTCGGCTGCGGCGAACGGGGCAACGAGATGGCCGGCGTGCTCGACGAGTTCCCCACGCTCACCGACCCGCGCAGCGGCCGCCCGCTGATGGAGCGCACGGTGATCATCGCCAACACCAGCAACATGCCGGTGGCCGCGCGCGAGGCCAGCATCTACTGCGCCATCACCGTGGCCGAGTACTTCCGCGACCAGGGCCTGCACGTGGCGCTGATGGCCGACAGCACCAGCCGCTGGGCCGAGGCACTGCGCGAGGTCTCGGGCCGTTTCGGTGAACTGCCGGGTGAAGGCGGCTACCCGGCCTACCTGTCCAGCCGGCTGGCTGACTTCTACGAACGTGCGGCACTCGCCGACACGCTGTGCGGCGAGCGCGGCTCGGTGACGGTGATGGGCGCCATCAGCCCGCCGTCGGGCGATTTCAGCGAGCCCGTCACCAGCCACACCAAGCGCTACGTGAAGGCCTTCTGGGCGCTGGACGTGAAGCGGGCCCAGGCGCGGTTCTACCCCGCCATCCACCCGCTGCAGAGTTACGCCGAAGACGCCCGCGGCTTCGCGCCCTGGTGGGCGGCACAGGGCAACGGCGATTGGCTGGCGCTGCGCCGCCGCCTGCTGACGCTGCTGGACGACCAGGCGCAGCTCGAACGCATGGCGCGCATCATCGGCAAGGACGCGCTGCCGGCGCGTCAGCAGCTCACGCTCTTGTGCGCCGAACTCGTCAACGAGGCCTTCCTGCGCCAGAGCGCCTTCAGCGAGATCGACCGTGTCTGCAGCCCGGCGCGCCAGGCCGCGATGATGAAGCTGCTGGGCCGCTTCATCGACATGGTCGACGCCGCGGGCGCGGCCGGCGCCACGCCTGAGCAGGTGGCTGCCCTGCCCGGGCTGCGCGCGCTGCAGCGCATGGGCGAGGAGGTGGCCGACGACCAGCTGCCGAAGCTGGCCGAACTGCAGGCGCGACTGGAACGCGAGTTCGCGCAGATCGCCACTGCCGGCACGGCGTCGCCCACCCCCGAAACCCGCCCGGAAGCCCGCGATGCTGCTCACGGTTGAAGGCGCCGCCACGCGGCTTGAAGGCCCGCTGCTCTTCCTGCGGCGCACGCTGGACGTCGGCCTGCAGGACGCAGTTGACGTGCGCGGCAGCGACGGCCGCTCGCGCCTGGGCCGCATTGCGGCCATCGACGAGCAGTTCATGACCATCGAGGTCATGGAGTCGACCTCGGGCCTGTCGCTCGAAGGCACGGTGGTGCGCTTCCACGGCGAGCCGCTGGCCTTCGGCCTCGGGCCGGGGCTGCTGGGGCGTGTCTTCAACGGCGTCGGCCAGGTCATCGACGGCGGCCCGCCGGTGGCCGTGCACCGCAAGGTGCCCATCGAGGGCCTGCCGATGAACCCGGTGGCACGTGCGCTGCCGCGCGACTTCATCGAGACCGGCATCAGCAGCATCGACCTGCTGAACAGCCTGGTGCGCGGCCAGAAGCTGCCCCTGTTCAGCGGCGGCGGGCTGCCGCACGACCGGCTGGCAGTGGAGATCGCCAGCCACGCCCGCCTCCGCGGCGAGCAGGCCGACGATTTCGTCATCGTCTTCGCCGGCATCGGCGTGCCGCACGACAGCGCCGAGTACTTCCGCCGCAGCCTGGAACAGGGTGGCGCGCTGGAACGCACGGCACTCTTCCTGAACCTGGCCAGCGACAGCAGCACGCAGCGCCTGCTGACGCCGCGCTTCGCGCTCAGCGCCGCCGAGTACCTGGCCTTCGTCGAAGGCAAACACGTGCTGGTGATCCTGACCGACATGACGAACTACTGCGAGGCGCTGCGCGAGGTCTCGTCGAGCAAGGGCGAGATCCCCAGCCGCAAGGGCTTCCCGGGCTACATGTACAGCGACCTGGCCACGCTCTTCGAACGTGCCGGCTGCCTGCGCGACGCGCCGGGCACCCTGACGCAGCTGTCGATACTGACGATGCCGGCCGACGACATCGGCCACCCCATCCCCGACCTCACGGGCTACATCACCGAAGGGCAGATCGTGCTGTCGCGTGAACTCGACCGGCGCGGCATCTACCCGCCCATCAACGTGCTGCCGAGCCTGTCGCGGCTGATGAAGGACGGCACCGGCAAGCACTACACCCACCCAGACCACCCGGCCCTGGCCAGCCAGCTCTACGCCGCCTACGCCCGCGCCGCGCAGGCGCGTGTGCTGGCCAGCGTGGTCGGCGAAGAGGGGCTGGCCGACACCGACCGGCGCTACCTGCGCTTCGGCACACACTTCGAGACCACGCTGGCCAGCCAGGACGACGCACGCACGCTAGAGCAGAGCATGGCGCTGGGCTGGCGGCTGCTGGCCGGTCTGCCCGACAGCGAACTGACGCGGCTGTCGGACGCGCAGATTGCGGCGCACATCGAACGAACGCCGTGACCGGCTGCGGTGCCGCGGCAACACGCGCGACATGCATCGCGGCGCCTTGACATGTGTCATGGCCGGCCCACGTGCCGCGCGCAACATCGCGCCATCCCTGAAGCAGTGCACCACGCTGAAGCGCAGGCGCCGGACCCTGGGGAAGTCAATGCACTTCAACCTATCCGCTCGAGGAGATACACCATGCGTTCCCGCTTCAGCCTGACCACCGCAGCCATGGCCGCCAGCCTGCTGGCCTTGTCTGCGTGCTCGTCGGTGCAAGAGCCCGTGCGGCCCAACACGCTCGTCGCCGTGAAGGCCAGCGCCGCGCCGAACCTGGCTGCGGGCGCCGCCGACCCCGTGTGGGCGCAGGCGCGCGGCCTGAGCGTGCCACTGTCGGGCGGCACCAACTTCGTCAAGGGCGAGACCACGGCCACGTTGAAGGCCGCGTACTACGGCGACACCGTGTACTTCCTCGTGCAATACGCCGACCCCACCAACTCGCAGCGCCGCGGCCCCTACCAGAAGCAGGCCGACGGCAGCTGGAAGAAGCTGGTCGACCCGGCGAACAAGGGCGGCGACGACAACATCTACTACGAGGACAAATGGGCCATGCTGTGGCCCATCGGCACGGTGGCCAACTTCGACAAGAAGGGCTGCGCCGTGGCCTGCCACATCGGCGAGGGCAAGCCCTATGGCAACAAGTACACGCGCACGCCGGGCGAGGTGATGGACATGTGGCACATGAAGGGCGCCCGCGGCGCAACCTGGGGCTACGTGGACGACCAGTACGCCGACGCCACGCGCTACGACCCGAAGACCAGCCCCAACGCCGGCCGCAAGAGCGACGCGGGCAACCCCGGCGGCGACTACACCGCGATCAAGCTCGAAGGCGGCAAGCCGGCCTTCATGCACAAGAACGGCCTGCCTGGCAACGTGAGCGGCTTCTACTACGTCAAGGACGGCGACCAGGTGCCCTTCGACGACAGCCGCTTCAAGGCCGGCGACGAGGTCGCGTCCTACATCGCCAACCAGCTCAAGGGTGACCGCGCCGACATCCGGGTCAACGCCAGCTGGAAGGCCGGCATGCATACGTCGGTGGTAGCGCGAAAGCTGGTCACCGGCAGCAAGACCGACGTGCAGTTCAACAGCCTGGGCGGCAAGTACCTGTTCGGGTTCGCGGCCTTCGACAACGCGCAGGTGCAGCACGCCATGGGCGACGACACGCTGACGCTGATCTTCGCCAAGTAAACCTGACGGCGGGGCCCGCGCGGGCCCTGCCCCACCGGCCATGGCCGACACCAGTCCCACCCGCAGCGCCGTCATCGAGATGAAGGACGAGCGCCGTGCGATGCACGAGGGCTACGTCTTCCTGGACGAGAAGTGCCTGCTGCTGGCCGGCGAGATCCTGCGCCAGCTGCAGGACCATGCCCGCCTGCAAGCCGACTTCGATGCCCGGCATGCGCAGGCACTGGACACGCTGGCCGCGGCGGTGGCGCGCCATGGGCTGGAAGGCCTGCAGGTGCATCCGGCCGCGCACGCCACCGACGCCGCGGTGCTGGCCCGGCCGCGCGCGCTGATGGGCGTGCAGCTGCAGACTGCGCAGTGGCTGCCCGGCCGTGAACCGGCCGAGGTGGCCGTGCTGCCCTCGCCCGAAGCCGAGGCCTGCCGCGTCGCTTTTGCCGCTGCGCTGGCCACGGCAGCCGAACTGGCCGCCGTCGCCGGCAACCTTGAACGCCTGTCGGCCGAGTACCGCCGCGCCGTGCGCCGCGCACGTGCGCTGCAGGACGTGATGCTTCCCGAGCTCGACCGCAGCATCGGCGACATCGAGGGCCGCCTGGAAGAGCTGGAACAGGAAGACGCGGTGTGGATGCGCCAGGGTGCGTCACGCTGAGGCGGCGGCACGTCAGAATGCCGTGGCCATGGATGCACCCAGCGCCCCGTCCTTTCCTGCCGACACCGACGGCGTCTTCGCCACCGTGCGCGAGCTCATTGAATCGCGCCAGACCGTGCTGCCCAAGCGCCTCGTCGAGCCCGGCCCCACACCTGCCGAGTTGCAGTCGCTGCTGGCGCTGGCCGCCGCTGCCCCCGACCACGGCCAGCTCACACCCTGGCGCTTCATTGCCGTGCCTGCGGCACAGCGCCATCGGCTGGCCGATGCCTTCGCAGGTGCGCTGGCCGACCGCGACCCCGCGGCCACGCCCGAGCAGCTGGCGCAGGCACGCGAGAAGGCCTACCGCGCGCCGTTGTTGCTGCTGGCCGTGGCCTGCCTGGGCCCGCGCGAGCCCGACGTGCCGGCGCCGGAACGCCTCGTGTCCCTGGGCGCGGCCTTGCAGAACCTGCTGCTCGGCGCGCACGCGCTGGGTTACGGCGCGGGGCTCACCAGCGGACAAGCCATGGCGTCGCCGCGGATGCACCGCCTGTGCGGCCTGGCCGAGGGTGAGCTGGCGGTGTGCTGCGTCAACATCGGCACCGCCACACGCCGCAGCCAGCGGCTCCAGCCCCGGCCGCTGCCGGCGCAGCTGCTGGACGAACTGCCTCCGGCCGACGACGAGGTCTGAAGCGCTTGTCAATCCGGTGCAACACGGCCCGGCGCGTCGCGGCGAAAGACCCTTGACGCACGTCAACCGTGCCGCGCGCCCGCACGTTGGGAGCCTGGGGGCGGCTGAGGCACGCCTTAACATCCGCCCCGTCTTGTCCAAGGGCCCGGATTCCGGGTCGGGTTTTTAAAGTCAAGGGTGCAGCGTGGCTGTGCCCTGCCCCTTCCGCGGTGGCGACGCCGCTCTTGTCTCGGAGAAACTGCATGAAGAAGCTGATGACGGCCGTCGTGACGGCCCTGTTCGCCCTGTCCACCGGCTTGGCGTTTGCCGCCGAGCCGGCCAAGAAGGAAGCCGTGGCTGCCAAGGCCGCCGCCTCGGCCGCCTCGGCTGCGGCCAAGGCCAAGGCCGACGCCAAGGCGGCCGCCAAGGCCGAGCCGGCGAAGAAGAAGGAAAAGAAGGGCGGCTGCTGAACGGCAGCGTCCTCTTGCAAGGCAAACGGGGAAGGCGCAATGCCTTCCCCGTTTTGCTTGGTGCGCCGGCTCGACCCCTTCGACCGGGCCGCCGGCTTCAGCGGATCTTGCCCAGCAGCGTCTGCACCTCGTCGAGGAAGGCCTCCATCTCGGCTTCCTGGCCCGGCTCGATGCCGACCCGCGCGCCCAGTTCCTGCTGCATGAAGCACACGGTCATGCGCACGTAGGCGCTGTCCAGCGCCTTGCGCACTGCGGCCATCTGGCCGGCGATGTCCAGGCAGGGCTCACCGTCGCTGATCATGCGCTGGATGCCGCGAAGCTGCCCTTCGGCGCGCTTCAGGCGGTTGACCAAATCGGTGCGGTGGTCTTCGCTGGTGAGCAGGGCCATGGTCCTTCTACTTCATCTGGGGTTTGCCGCCAGGCGCGCGCATCGAAGCGCCCGGCCCTGCCTGCCAATGGTATGCCGCTTGTCAGCGCTTGCCGGCCTGCTGCAGCTTCTCGAGATCGGCTTCGAGCGACTTGACGCGGCCCTGCAGCGAAGCGATGCGGCCATTGAGCGCACCGACGTTGACGTAGACCTCGTTCTCTGCCGGTGCCGACAGCACGCCCGCATAGCCCAACCATGAAGGCTCGTAGACCTTGACGTTGCCGAAGCCGAGTTCGCGCAGCACCGTGGCGGTCTCCGACGCCCGCACGGCGCTCTGGCAATAGACGACGGTCTCCTTGTTCGGGTCGAGCTTGGCGTACGTGGCCTTCAGATCGGCCATGGGCTTGAGCGACATGCCGTCCTTGTTGCTGACCTTCTTGGCCGCCAGCTTCGCCGGCGTGGCAGCGTCGACCCAGTTCGCCTCGTAGGGGATGTTCATCGCACCGGCCACGTGGCCTCCACGGATGGCACGGATGTCGTCACCCGAGTACTCCTTGGGTGTGCGCACGTCGATGATTTGCGCCCCGCCGGCGCGCACGCGCTCGACCACGTCCTTCGTCCACAGCGTGCCCACGCGCTCGTCGCTGAGCGTCAGCGTGACGGGCGGCAGCCGGGTCGGCTCTTTCGTGAGTGCCTTGCCGGCCGCCTTCCAGTCTTCGACGCCGCCGTGGTAGACCTTGCCGTGTTTGCCGCCGTAGTACTCGAGCATGCGCGCGGCGTAATAGGCGAACGGGTCGGCCTTGGTGCTGTAGACCACGACCTCGCGCTTGAGCACGTCGATGCCGGCGGCACCGAAGAGCTGCGCGGCCACCGCCGCCGAGGGCGGGTCTTCGCGGTTGGGGTCGCGGAAGAGATCGCCCGCGTAACCGAAGTTCACCGCGCCCGGGATGTGGCCGTCGGCGTAGTCGTCGGTGTCACGTGCATCCCATACGACGGCGCCACGCTTGATGGCGGCCTCGACACCCGCGGTGTCCAGGATCAGCGATTGCGCCATGCCCGCTTGCCAACCCAGCGCCAGCAGTGCACCGGCCAGCAGCGGTTTCCAGTTCCACTTCATGTCTTGACTCCTCGTTCGTGCTTGGGGGCATGGGCAGGCCCCAAGGTACTTCTTGTCGGCGCCTGCCCAGCGACGCCGCGTAGCGTGATGATGCCCCGTTCAGCGGGCCGGGTTCAGGTACGCGAAGCGCTTTTCCAGCTTCGCCATGCCCCAGGCCCCGAAGGCCAGCACGGCGACGAAGATCAGCGCCCACCAGCCCATCGTGATGCCGGTGGCTTCGGGCAGCGTGATGACTCCCGAAGCGGTGGCCTTGTACCATTCGTCCAGGCCGGGGGTGAACTCGGCATAGGCCCACACCCCTACCAGCATGCCCAGCGCAAACAGCATGCCGTCCTTGCGCCCGGTGGCCAGCGCCGCCATCGAGGTGCCGGGGCAGTAGCCGCCGACCACGAAGCCGGCGCCGAAGAGCGCGCCGCCGACGATCTGTGCCGTCCAGTTGGTGGGCTCGAGGTAGATCTCGGACATGTCGAAGAGCCCGACACCCGACAGCACCGCCAGGCCGACGAGCGTGGTGACGACGGCGGTGAACATCACCTTCGTCACGGCCATGTCGTAGAGGTAGAACACGGCCGTGAGCTTGCGGGCGCTGCCGAAGCCGGCACGTTCGAGCGCAAAACCGAAGCCGACGCCCAGCACCAGCGCGATGGCCAGTTCGGCCGCGAGCGAAAACTCGTTGTAGGTGGACAGCGGGAACATCACAACCACTCCTTGCGCACAAGCTGCGCGACGGCGAAGGCGGCCACGAAGACCGCCGCCAGGAAGAGGAGGCCGCTGACGTTGAGCACCGACGAACCGGTGAGCGCCTGCCCGCTGGTGCAGCCCTTGGCCAGCTTGGCACCGAAGGCGGCAATGAAGCCGCCGACGAAGGCCAGCACGAGGCGCTGGCCGTCGGTGATGCGCGGGCCGCGCTCGGTGCTGAAGCTGAAACGGTTCGCCTGCCAGCCCGAGAGCGCCGCGCCGGCCAGCGCGCCGACGAGCAGGAAGAGCGTCCAGTTCAGCAGCGGCGCGCCTTCGTTCCAGTACTTCATGTGCACGACGCTGGCCTGCAGGTGCT
>JAURZK010000058.1 GCA_030653505.1 Rubrivivax sp. | reverse complement strand
ACAGCAGGCTGAGGTTGTGCAGGATGCGTTCAACCACCCGGCTCTCCCAGGCGGCGTCGAAATTGATCTGCTTGTCCAGCCAGTGCTCCAGCCACGCGGGATCAGGCAGGCGGCTCTGGATGGTGTCGTTCGGGAACAGGGCCTTGCTCACGTGCAGGTTGGTCGGGTGCAGGGCCTGCGCGGTGCGCCGGGCACTGGCCATGAGCACGCCGACCTTCGCAAAAGCGGTCTTGGCCTCGGCGCCAAAGCGCCCGATGGCGCGTTTCATGTACCGGAGATAGGCGCCCCCATGGCGGGCCTCGTCCTGGCTCAGCGTGGTGTAGATGTGCTTGATCACCGGCTCGGTATGCCACTCGGCGGCGCGGCGGTACCAGTGGTTGAGTCGGATCTCACCGCAGAAATGCAGCATGAGTGTCTCCAGCGCCGGGGCCGGATCGAACTCGAAACGGATGTCGTGCAGCTCCTGCTCGGTGGGTACCAGCTCGGGGCGGAAACGGCGCAGGTATTCCATCAGCACCAGCGAGTGCTTCTGCTCCTCGAAGAACCAGATCGACATGAAGGCAGAAAAATCGCTGTCGTCGCGGTTGTCGCGCAAGAACATCTCGGTGGCCGGCAGGGCCGCCCACTCGGTGATGGCGTTCATCTTCACCGTCTGCGCCTGCTCTTCGGTCAGCAGGCTGGCGTCGAAGCTGTCCCATGGGATGTCGTTTTCCATGTTCCAGCGCACGGCTTCGAGCTGGCGGAAGAGCTCGGGGTACAACATGGCTTTGGCAGGCTGCATGCCGGGCATTCTAGGGAGGGGTCCCGGGCCTGTCACCCCGGGGTCATGTCGGCGACGCGGCGGCCGCCGCGGCCTGGCGCCAGCGCTGCAGTTCGCCGGCCAGTGCGTCGAAGCTGGCCAGCGCACGCACCCGTGGCACGCTGCGCCGGTGCAACACGGGCGCACTGCCGCCAGCCCATACCTGCACCGTGGGTGGCAGTTTGGCGGCGAGTTCGCCCAGGCCCGCGACGATCTGGTTGGGGTTCATGCAGCCGGTGAAGCTCAAGCCCACGACGTCGGCGCGGTAGGCCCTTGCCGCGAGCACGGTATCCCACACCGAAGTCTGCAGGCCCAGCGAGATGCAGTGGCAGCCGTCGAGCGCGAACATGGCCTGCGCCATCAGCAGGCCCAGGCCGTGCGGCTCGCCGGGGAAGGTGGTGAGCAGCACGCGCGGCCGTGCCGCGTCGCCCGCGGCCGGGATGCCGGAAATGGCCTGGCGCAGCACCGTCTGCACGACTTCCGTGTAGACGTGCTCCTCGAAGACCTCCATCTGCCCGCGCATCCAGGCGTCGCCCACAGCGGTGCTCAGCGGCGCCACCCCTTCGAGCACGAAGCGCGCGACGCCGACACGCGCCAGCAGGTGCGTCAGCGCGCTGCGCAGGCCTGCCACGTCGTGGCTGCGTATCAACTCGAGGTGCTCGCGCACGTCGTCGGTGCCGAGCAGGGCTTCGGTGCCGCGCTGCGGCTGGTCGACGGTCTGGTCGGCCAGCTGCTGCAGGGCGTCCAGCGGCAGCGGCACGACACGGCCCGGGCGGTGGCCGGCGTCGAGCAGGCGCTTGACGACGCGCAGCTTCTCCACCTGCACCAGCGGATAGGCGCGCTCGCCGACGCCGTCGCGGCCTGGCGCAGGGAAGCCGTAGCGGCGCTCCCAGACACGCAGCGTGTCCTTGCTCAGGCCCGTGTCGCGCTCGACGGCAGCGATCGAGAGGGTGAGGGTGGTGTCGCGTGCCGCGTCGTTCATGTTGCCTCGGGGCCGCGTGTAGGCAGCAGGTTGCGGGTTTTCATGTCCTGGACAGAATAGCGTTTTGACGCAAGATGTCGATAAAGATTCACCCGAAGTGGCAAGTTTGATTAGGACAGCGCTGTGGCAGTCCACCGATGCCCGGATTTACCGCACACCTGCAGTGGACATCGACCACCACGATCTTTGGTACATTACCGTTCGGTCTAAATGCGACCAACTAGTTTACGTCCGACCTCGCGCGGGGCTCGGAAACAGCGTCAGGGCAGCGACAACAGCACAGGGGCAGCGATGGGCAGGCGGACAAGTGACAGGCAGGAGGTCGGGCACCTGCGCAGAAACGCATCTTTACGGACGCCCCGTACGCCGCGTGGAACTTTTGCACCCGGTCGCTTTCTGACGCATCAGTTCGGCGCTGTAACCGCGCCGAACGTGATGACGGTTTTTCTGTTGTGCGGACGTTCGGGTTTCCTGACGACAACCTCGAGGCGTCTCTCCTCCTCCCTCCTCCCTCCCTCGTTCGTTTCGGGGCGCCGCACAGCAGTCTTTACAGCCAGGGGTACCGCCACCTGCGGTACCCCTGAAGGGCTGAACGGGGGTGCACGGTGAAGCGCGTGGCGGTGGTGGGCTCGGGCATCACCGGCCTGGCCACAGCGCACCGACTGGCGCCAGAGGCGAAGGTCACGCTCTTCGAGGCCGGCGACTACTTCGGCGGCCACACGCACACCGTCGACGTCACGCTCGAAGGCCGCACGCACGGCGTCGACACCGGCTTCCTCGTCTTCAACCACCGCACCTACCCGAATCTGGTGCGGCTCTTCGACGAACTGAAAGTCGAGACCAGCGCCTCGGACATGTCCTTCTCGGTGCAGGTGCGGGGTGCCGGTCGGGCCGGCCTGGAGTGGAGCGGCAACAACCTCAACACCGTGTTCGCGCAGCGCAGCAACCTGCTGCGCCCACGCTTCCTGCGCATGCTGGCGGCCATCGGCCGCTTCAACAGGCTGACGACGGCCATCGCCGAGCACGGCGCCGAGAGTGAACTCGCGCAGCCCATAGTCGACTTCCTGGATGCCCACGGTTTCGACGCCGCGTTCCGCGAGTGGTATCTCCTGCCGATGATCGGCTGCATCTGGAGCTGCCCCACCGACCAGATGCTGCGTTTCCCCGTCGCCACGATGATCCGCTTCTGCCACAACCACGGCCTCATCCAGGTCAGCAACCGGCCGCAGTGGCATACGGTGACGGGCGGGGCGAAGCACTACGTCGCCAAGCTGCTGCAGGGCATCGCCGACGCCAGGCTGAACACGCCGGTGCGCAGCGTGCGGCGCGGCCCCGGCGGCGTGTCGGTGGCCACCGACGCCGGCAGCGAGCGTTTCGACGACGTGGTGCTGGCCTGCCACAGCGACCAGAGCCTGGCGCTGCTGGCCGACGCCAGCGCGGCCGAACGCGCAGTCCTCGGCGCCATCCGCTACCACCCGAACCGCGCCGTGCTGCACACCGATGCCGCCGTGCTGCCCAGGCGCAAGCTGGCCTGGGCGGCGTGGAACTACGCGCGCGCCGCCGACACCGGCCGCGAGCAGGCAGCGGTCTGCCTGCACTACCTCATCAACCGCTTGCAGCCGCTGCCCTGGCAACAGCCGGTGGTGGTGTCGCTGAACCCCGACCCGGCGCACATGCCGGCGCCGGACCAGGTGCTGCAGGACTTCGAATACAGCCACCCGGTCTTCGACGGCGCAGCCATCGCCGCGCAGCAACGGCTGCCGACGCTGCAGGGCCGCGGCGGCGTCTGGTTCGGCGGCGCCTGGACGCGCTACGGCTTCCACGAAGACGGGCTGATGTCGGCGCTGGACATCGTCGAGCGTGTGCGGTGCTCGTGGCAGGCCGTGCCCGAGGCGATGGCGGCATGACCACCACCGTCACCACGCCCCTGGCCGCGGTCGCGGTCAGCGCCGGCGCGCCAGCCGGCGCGCTGCTGGGCCTGGGCGTGGTGCGCCACCGCCGCCTGCGGCCGACCGCCAACGCCTTCGTCTACCCCACGTACTTCGTGCTGCTGCCGATGCGCAGCCTGCGCGACCAGCCCTGCGCCGGCCTGCCGCGCAACCGCCGCGGCCTGCTCAGCTTCTACGACCGCGACCACGGCGACGGCCGTGAAGATGCGCTGGCCTGGCTGGACGAACTGCTGGCTGGCGAAGGCGTGGACGACGCCGACGGCGAGGTCTGGCTGCACACCTACCCGCGGGTGCTGGGCTTCGTCTTCCAGCCAGTGAGCTTCTGGTACTGCCACCGCGCCGATGGCTCGCTGGCAGCCATCGTCGCCGAGGTCAACAACACCTTCGGCGAACGCCACTGCTACCTGCTCGCCGGCGACGGGCTGGGCTACGGCCTCGAGTTGACAGCCCACAAGGTCTTCCACGTCTCGCCCTTCTGCGAGGTGCAGGGCCAGTACCGCTTCCGCTTCATGCGCACGGCCGACCGCACGGTGGCCCGCATCGACCACGACGACGCCGAAGGCGCGTTGCTGCAGACCAGCGTCTCGGGCCAGCTGCAGCCGCTGACGCCGCAGAGCGCCCGCGCCGCCTTCTTCGGCATGCCGCTGATGACGCTGGGCGTGATCGCGCGCATCCACTGGCAAGCGCTGCGGCTGTGGCTCAAGCGTGTGCCCTTCCACGGCAAGCCCGCACCGCCGCAGGCCTTCGTCTCGCGTTGAGACGGGCCGCCGGCATCCTTTTCCCACCCGACTGCGTATCCCCTTCACCCCAGCCTCCTGAGTTGTCGGCCATGCCCTCTTCCTCCGTATCCACTGCCTCCACCGCGCCGTCACTGGCCACGCTGCCGCCCACCGCCCCGGCGGCGGCGCGAGCCGTCTTCCGCCTGTTGAAGGCGCTGCGCGTAGGCACACTCGACGTGCAACTGCCCGACGGTTCGCAAGCCCATTTCGGCAAGGCCGGTGAACACGGCGAACCGCGTGCCGCGCTGCGCCTGCACGACTGGAGCGTGTGCGCCGCGGCGCTGAAGAGCGGCGACATCGGCTTCGCCGAGAGCTACATCGCCGGCAGCTGGACCACGCCCGACCTGGCCGCGCTGCTCAAGCTGTTCATCGCCAACCGCGACGCGGTGGACGCAGTGGTCTACGGCACCTGGTGGGGCCGGCTGGCCTACCGCGTCAAGCACCTGCTGAACCGCAACTCGCGCCGCGGTTCGGCCAAGAACATCCACGCCCACTACGACATCGGCAACCCGTTCTACCGCCTGTGGCTGGACGAGACGATGAACTACAGCAGCGCGCTGTTCGAGGGCGACTACGACAAGCCGATGCACGAGGCGCAGCACGCCAAGGTGCGGCGCGCGCTGCGCGAGTGCGAGCTGCAGCCGGGGCAGCGGCTGCTCGAGATCGGCTGCGGCTGGGGTGCGCTGGCCGAGTGCGCCGCGGGCGAATTCGGCGCCAGCGTCACCGGGGTGACGCTGTCGACCGAGCAGCTGGAGTTCGCGCGTCAACGCATGCAGCGCCACGGCGTGGCCGAACAGGTCGACCTGCGCCTGCAGGACTACCGCGACATCACCGACGAGCCCTTCGACGCCATCGCCAGCATCGAGATGTTCGAGGCCGTCGGCCGCGAATACTGGGACAGCTTCTTCAAGACGCTGCGCGACAGGCTCAAGCCCGGCGGCCATGCCTGCATCCAGACCATCACCATCCGCGACGACCTCTTCGAACGCTATGTGCGCGGCACCGACTTCATCCAGCAGTACATTTTTCCCGGCGGCCTGCTGCCCAGCCCGCAGGCCTTCCGCGCCGAGGCCACCAGGGCCGGGCTGGAAGTGATCAACGAATGTGCCTTCGGGCCCGACTACGCCGAGACGCTGCGCCGCTGGCGCGCCGCCTTCCTGCACCAGGACCCGCAGGTGCGCCAGCTGGGTTTCGACCAGCGTTTCATGCACATCTGGGAGTTCTACCTGGCGTACTGCGAAGCGGCTTTCGACACCGGCAACACCAACGTCATGCAGTTCACGCTGCGCAGGGCGCCATGAACACGCTGTCGCGCCGCCGCCTGCTGCTCGCTGCCACCTCCTTGCTGGCGGCCGGCGGCGCACAAGCGCAGTCGCCCGCGACCACCGGCCTGCCACCCGAACTGAGCGCCGAGCTGCCCGGTGCGCGGCCGCTGGGCTCGGCCACGCTGCGCTTCTTCGGCCTGCGGGTCTACGATGCCCGGCTGTGGGTGGGCGGGCAACCGCCGGGCGCCGACTGGACCGCGGCGCCCTTTGCGCTTGAACTTCTGTACGCACGCAGCCTGAAGGGTGCGCAGATCGCCGAACGTTCGCTGGTGGAGATGCGCCGCCAGGGCGAGATCGCCGAGCCCGTGGCCGAACGCTGGCTGGGCAACATGAAGCAGCTCTTTCCCGACGTCGACGCCGGCGACCGCATCACCGGGCTGAACGTGCCCGGCACGGGCGCGCGCTTTTTCGTCAACGGCCGCCTGCGCGGCGAGCCCCGCGAGGCCGATTTCGCACGCATGTTCTTCGGCATCTGGCTCTCGCCTCGCACCTCGGAGCCGGCGATGCGCGAACAGCTGCTCGGGCTGCGCGGCTCGTGACGCCGGTGCCCGCGGCTACCGCGGCTCCCACCGTGTCCGCAACGTCCGCCACGCCTGTCGCGCCGGCCTGGCGCGGCGGCTGGGTGCAGGGCCTGCACTACGGCGGCCTGGGCCTGCCGCTGGCCTTCGTGGCGCTGCCGCTGTACGTGGTGCTGCCCAACCACTACGCCGCCGAGTTCGGCATCCCGCTGGCCACGTTGGGCGCGCTGCTGCTGGGCGCGCGGCTGCTCGACGCCGTGGCCGACCCATGGATCGGGCGGCTGGTCGACGGCTGGTTCACGGTGTCGGCGGCCCGTGTGTTGATGGCCGCGGCGATCGCGGCGGTGGTGCTGGCGCTGGGCTTCCGCGGACTCTTCTTCCCCGCGGTGCAGGGCATCGAAGCGCTGCTGTGGTGGTGCGGCGTGCTGCTGGCCGTCACCTACCTCAGCTACAGCGTGCTGACGGTGCTGCACCAGGCCTGGGGCGCACGCCTGGGCGGCGATGAAGGGCAGCGTGCGCGCATCGTCTCGTGGCGCGAGGGCCTGGCGCTGGTGGGTGTGCTGGTGGCGAGCGTGCTGCCTTCGGTGGCCGGGCTGTCGGTGACCGGCATCGTCTTCACGCTCCTGCTGGCCGCCGGCGTAGCGCTGCTGACGCGCGCGCCCAGGCCACGCATCGAGGCCGCCCCGGCCACGCTGCCCAGTCTGGCCGTGCCGCTGCGCACGCCGGCCTTCCGCCGCCTGCTGGCCGTCTACCTGCTCAACGGCGTGGCCAGCGCCGTGCCGGCGACACTGGTGCTGTTTTTCATCCGCGACCGCCTGCAGGCACCCGCCTTCGAGCCGCTCTTCCTGGCCAGCTACTTCGCCGCCGGCGCGCTGAGCATGCCGCTGTGGGTGCGGCTGGTGGCACGCCTGGGCCTGGCGAAAGCCTGGCTGGCCGGCATGGTGCTGTCCATCGTCACCTTCGCCTGGGCCGCGCTGCTGGGCGCCGGCGACGTCGCTGCCTTCACCGCCGTCTGTGTGGCCAGCGGCTTCGCTCTGGGCGCCGACCTCACGCTGCCCGGCGCGCTGCTCGCCGGCGTCATCCAGCACGCGGGCCACGGCCAGAAGCTGGAAGGCGCCTATTTCGGCTGGTGGAACTTCGCCACCAAGCTCAACCTGGCGCTGGCCGCGGGCATCGCGCTGCCCCTGCTTGGCGCCTTCGGCTACAGCCCCGGTGGCCAGGACGAAGGCGCGCTGCGCGCCTTGACCCTGGCCTACTGCCTCTTGCCCTGCGTGCTGAAGCTCGGTGCCGCGGGGCTGCTCTGGACACTCTGGTTACGCAAGGAAACCCCACCATGAACCGCCTTCTGAAACGCCTGACGCTGCTGTTCGGCATCTTCGCCCTCGGCGCTGCCGTGCTCGGCGGCTGCGCCTCGGCACCGACCCCGGCCGACTACGCGGCAGACAAGCCCGTGCTCGACCTGAAGACCTACTTCAACGGCCCCCTGGTCGCGCACGGCATCTTCACCGACCGTTCGGGCAAGGTGGCGCGGCGCTTCACGGTGCAGATGACGGGCAGCTGGAACGGAAACCAGGGCACGCTGGACGAACGTTTCACCTACAGCGACGGCAAGACCGAGCGCCGCGTCTGGCGCCTCACCGACGAGGGCAACGGCCGTTGGACGGGCCGAGCCGACGACGTGGTGGGCGTCGCCGAAGGCCAGTCCGCAGGCAACGCGCTGAACTGGCGCTACACGCTCAGCCTGCCGGTGGACGGCAAGGTCTACGAGGTCCAGTTCGACGACTGGATGTACCTGATGGACGACAAGGTGATGCTGAACAAGGCGGTGATGAGCAAGTTCGGCTTGCGCCTGGGCGAGGTCACTTTGTCCTTCTACAAGCCCTGAGCCCATGGCGCTGAACCCCCGCATCACGGGCTGGGCCGGCAAGACGGCGTGGCTGGTCGGTGCCTCCACCGGCATCGGCCGCGCCACGGCGCATGCGCTGCACGAGGCGGGCGCGCGCGTGGTCGTCTCGGCGCGCGGGCGCGCCGGGCTCGACAGCTTCGTCGCCAGCCACGGCCGCAGCGAAGCCATCGCGCTCGACGCCACCGACCGCGACGCCATGCGCGACGCCGCGGCGCACATCGTCGCCGCACACGGCAGCATCGACCTGGCCATCTACTGCGCCGGCACCTACACGCCGATGCGCGCCACGGCCTTCGACCTCGACCAGGCGCTGAAACACGTGCAGGTGAACTACGTCGGCGCGCTGCACCTGCTGGACGCCGTGCTGCCGCAGCTGCAGGCGCAAGCCGAGATCGGCCGCGGCGGCCACCTGAGCCTGGTGTCCAGCGTGGCCGGCTTCCGCGGCCTGCCGCAGAGCCTGGCCTACGGGCCGACCAAGGCTGCGCTCATCAACCTGGCCGAGACGCTCTACCTCGACCTGCAGCCGCTGGGCCTGGGCGTGTCGATCATCAACCCGGGTTTCGTCGAGACACCGCTGACGGCTCAGAACGGCTTTCGCATGCCGGCGCTCATCACACCCGGGCAGGCGGCGGTGGAGATCCTGCGCGGCTGGCGGCACGGCGACTTCGAGATCCACTTCCCGAAACGCTTCACCTTCTGGATGCACGCGCTGCGCCACCTCGGGTACGGCAGCTATTTCGCCGCCGTGCGACGCTCGACGGGGATGTGAAGTGACGCGCCCGCCCTCACTTCGTTCGCGGCTCGCCGAGGCGGCGTTCAGGACCTTCGGAACGGCCGGGCGGTACTGATGGCCCGCCACGACGACCCGCGCATCGCGCGCATCATCGACTTCTTCGAGCAGCTCTCGCCGGCCGAGCTGCCGCGTCTGGCACAGATCTACACCGACGACGCGCACTTCAAGGACCCGTTCAACGAGGTGCAGGGCGTGCCTGCCATCGGACACATCTTCGAGCACATGTTTCGCACGCTGCACGCGCCGCGTTTCGTGATCCACGACGTCGTCGTGCAGGGCGGGCAGTGTTTCCTGACCTGGGACTTCGTCTTCCGCCTCAAGCGCGGCAGCGCCGAAGTTGTGGTGCGCGGCGGCTCGCACCTGTTGCTGGCCGAAGACGGCCGCATCAGGCTGCACCGCGACTACTGGGACGTGGCCGAAGAGCTATACGAGAAGTTGCCCGTGCTGGGCGCGCTGATGCGCTGGCTGAGGCGGCGCGTGAACAGCTAGCGTTGTCCTTCGGTCAGCGTGTCGAGCTGGAACAGGCCCGACTTGTCGACGAGCCAGATGTCGAGATAGCGCACCGTGGCCGTGCCCATCGCGGCCGGGGCCGGGAAGGGGCCCGCGCGCCTGATCATCGCGATGACCCAGGGTGCGACCTCGTCGGCCGCCGGCTTGCGCACGACGCTGACGTTGACCACTTGCCCGGTGGCGTCGATCTCGGTCTCCACCACCATCACCGAGTACATCAGCGGCGGCATCTTGCCGCGCATCACGCGCATCGGGAACGCGGCGTAAAGGTGGCGCGCGGCGTCGGTGCGGTATGCCTTGTCTGCCGTGGCCGCCGACGGCTTGGCGGCACCGGCGGCAAGCGGTGCGGGCACCATGCTGAACTGGGCCCAGGCCGGCGCGGCGGCCAGCAGCATCGCGGCCAGCACGGCGCGGCAACCCCAGGCTCTGGCCATGTTCTTGCTCTCGTTGTGCATGCTCGCTGTTGCGCCAAACATCGGCGCCGGGTCCCTCGGAAACGATCGGTTGAGATTACACGATGGCGTCGACGCGGGGCACCGCGCAGGCTGCGGAGTTGTGCGCAGGACACGTCTGCGCGTGGGCCCGAATCCGGACGTTCAGCGCAGCCAGCCCTTGCGCCGGAAGTAGATCAGCGGAACGGCCACGGAGATTGCCATCAACCCCAGCGCAAACGGGTAACCCGCCTGCCAGTCCAGTTCGGGCATGAACTTGAAGTTCATGCCATAGACGCTGGCGATCAACGTCGGCGGCAGCAGCGCCACGCTGGCCACCGAGAAGATCTTGATGATCTTGTTCTGGTTGATGTTGATGAAACCCACCGTGGCGTCCATCAGGAAGTTGATCTTGTCGAAGAGGAAGGCGGTGTGGCTGTCCAGGCTGTCGATGTCGCGCAGGATCTGCCGCGCTTCCTCGAACTGCTCGGCGTTGAGCATGCGGCTGCGCATCATGAAGCTGAGCGCGCGGCGCGTGTCCATGACGTTGCGGCGGATGCGGCCGTTCAGGTCTTCCTCGCGCGCGATGGCCGTCAGCGCGGCGCCTGCGGCGCGGTCGTCGACGTCCTGCGTCAACACACGTGCGCTGACCTTCTCCAGGCTGTCGTAGATGCCCTCGAGGCGGTCGGCCGAGTACTCGGCGTCGGCGTCGTAGAGCTTGAGCAGCACGTCCTTGGCGTCCTCGATCAGCGCCGGGATGCGCCGCGCGCGCAGGCGCAGCAGGCGGAACACGGGCAGGTCTTCGTCGTGGATCGAGAACAGCACGTTCTTGGCCAGGATGAAGGCCACGCGCACGTTGCGCGCCGGCTCGGCCTGGGCCTCGGGGCTGCCGTCGCCCGGGTCGATGAGGAAGTCGGAACGGATGTGCAGTTCGCCGTTGTCTTCCTCGTAGAAGCGGGCCGACTCTTCCAGGTCGTCGTCGACCGCGTCGCTCGGGATGGAGAGGTCGAAGCGTCGCTGCACCCAGTCCTTCTCTTCGTCGGTGGGGGCTTCGAGGTCGACCCACACCGGCTGCAGCAGCGACAGCACGTCGAGGTGCTCGATCTCGGCCTGGACCAGCCGGCCGTGGGCCAGCGTGAAGACGTTGAGCATGGCGATTCTTCCGGGAGCGGCGGCCCGCGCGCGGCGGCGGGGCTGAGGTGGGCTTTCGAAGGCGGCGAGGGTCGGTCGCGTGCCGGCACCGAAGGCCTGCACGGACGGTCACCGCAGGGGTGCGGGGTCCAAGGCGTTTCTCCACAGGAACGACGCGCAAATTATGCCTTCGCCGCCAGGCGAGGCACATGACAGGGGCGCCCGGATGGCAGACTCGGGCCCATGAGGAAACTGCTGCTCGCGGGCGCCCTCGCCCTGCTGGCAGTCACGGCAGTGGCGCTGCTGGCGCTGACCGCCGCCCTGCAAGGTGAACCCACCGTTGCGCTCTACCAGCCGCCGGCGGTGGCGGACGTGGCGCGGGCGCTCACGCTGCTGCGAACGCACGACCCGCGCCGCGCCCGGCCCGGCGCCGTGAGCGCGGTGCAGGTGGACGAACGTGACCTCGAACTGCTCTTCAACCACGCTGCCCTGCGCCGGCTGGACGCCTACACCGCCGTCAGCCTGCAGCGGGGTGTGGCCATCGTGCGCAGCAGCGTGCCGGTGCCGCGCAACCCCTTCGGCCGCTGGCTCAACGTCGAGCTGCGGCTGCTGGAGACGGGCGGGCTGCCGGTGATCGACGCGGTGCACGTCGGCCGCCTGCCGCTGCCCGCGGCGCTGGCCGAACGTGCGCTGCCTTGGCTGGCGCGCCGCGCCGGCGTGCAGACCGAGGTGGAGGTGGCCGCGGAGGTCGTGCGCCGCGTGCACTTCATGCCGCAGCGCCTGGCCGTGGTCTACGCCTGGCGCGACGACAGCGCCGAACGCATGCTGGGCGCGTTGGTGCCCGAAGGCGACCAGGCGCGGCTGCGCGCCTACTACGACCACCTAGTGCAGGTGGTGGCGCGCCAGGGCGCCGGCTGGACGGTGTCGCTGGCACCGCTGGTGGGCCCGATGTTCGAGCTGGCGCGGCAGCGCAGCGCCATCACGCCCGCCGACGCCGCGGCCGAGAACCGCGCCGCGCTCGTCGTGCTGACACTCTTCGTCAACGGCCGTGGCGTGGGGGCGCTGCTGCCCGCCGCACGCGCCTGGCCGCGCCCGCGGCCGCTGCGCGTGACGCTGGCCGGGCGCGACGACTTTCCGCGCCACCTGCTGATCTCGGCCGCGTTGGCCGCCGAGGGCACGGGGCCGCTGTCGCGCGCCATCGGCGCCTACAAGGAAGTGGCCGATGCCCAGGGCGGCAGTGGCTTCAGCTGGAACGACATGGCCGCCAACCGTGCCGGCACGCGCCTGGGCGAGTGGGCCGTGGCACAGCCGCAGCGCCTGCAGGCGGCGCTGGCGCGGGGCGTGAAGGACGCCGACCTGATGCCGCCCTTGGAAGATCTGCCCGAGTTCCTGCCCGAAGCCGAATTCCGCCAGCGTTACGGCAGTGTCGGTGCCCCAGCCTATGAAACGATGCTGGCCGAGATCGACCGCCGCGTCGACGCGCTGGCGGTGTTCCGCTGAGAGCGCTCAGGCGACGGGTTCGGCGCGTTTGTTCGAGCCGGCGACGAGGTCGAAGCGGAACAGCCGGCACTCGATGGCGCCATTCCACATCGGCACACGCCGGCTTTCCTTCAGCCGCATCAGGCCAGGCAGCTTCATGTCGGGGCTGAGCAGCCAGGCCGTCCAGCCCGCGTACTGGCGCTTCCAGTGCGAAGCCAGGCTGCCGAAGAACTCGGCCGAGCTGCCGCCGCCCTCGAAGCCTTCGCGTGCCCCGGCGGCGTGCAGCGGCGCCGCTGGGTGCCGCCCCGTGCCCTGACCCTTGGGGGCGATGCGCTCGCCGTAGGGCGGGTTGATCAGGATCGTGCCGCTGGCCGCGGGCGGCGGGCGCTGCAAGGCGTCGGCGGTCTTGAAGTCGATGGCGTGGGTGACGCCGGCGCGCTCGGCGTTGCGGGTGGCGAAGTCGGTCATGCGGAAACTGACGTCGCCGGCGAAGATGGGCACCGCCGGCGCGTGCACGCGGGCCTGCGCGGCCAGCTGCAGTTCACGCCAGGCGGCAAGGTGCTCGCGGAAGGGCAGCAGCCGTTCGAAGGCGAAGCGGCGCAGGCCGCCGGGCGCGATGCCGCAGGCGATCTGCGCCGCCTCGATGGCGATGGTGCCCGCGCCGCAGCAGGGGTCGAAGAGGGGTCCGTCCTCGGCGCGGCCCCGCCAGCCGATGGCGGCCAGCATCGCGGCGGCCAGCGTCTCTTTCAGCGGCGCCTCGCCGGTGTCTTCGCGCCAGCCGCGCTTGAAGAGCGCCTCGCCCGAAGTGTCGACGTAGAGCGTCGCGTGCTCGGGGCCGACGAAAAGCGCGATGGGCAGGTCGGGCCGGCGCGTGTCGACGCTGGGGCGTTCGCCGGTGGCCTCGCGCAGCGTGTCGCACACCGCGTCCTTGATGCGCAGCGCGGCGAAGTTCAGGCTCTGCAGCGGTGAACGCATGGCCGTGACATCCACGCGCAGCGTCTGCGCCGGCGAGATCCAGTGGCCCCAGTCGACACGCCGCGCCATGTCGTAGAGGTCGTGTTCATCGCGGTAGTGGCCATCGGTCAGCGGCCACAGCACACGCGTGGCCAGGCGGCTTTCCAGGTTCAGCTGCATCGCGGTAAGTGGATCGCCTTCGACCCACACACCACCGCGCGTGGCCTCGGCGGTGATGCCGGTGATGCGCTGCACTTCGTCGACCAGCAGCGCCTCGACGCCGCCGGCGCAGGGCAGGAAGAGCGCTGGCATCAGATCGCCTTGCGCAGCGAAGCCGGTGCGATCTTCAGCGCTTCGCGGTACTTGGCCACCGTGCGCCGCGCCACCTGGATGCCCTGCTCTTCGAGCATGTCGCTGAGCTGGCTGTCGGACAGCGGCTTCTTCGTGTCCTCGGCCGTCACGAATTGCTGGATCAGCGCACGCACCGCGGTGCTGCTGGCGTTGCCGCCGGCGTCGGTGTTCAGGCTGCTGCCGAAGAAGTACTTCAGCTCGAAGGTGCCCTGCGGCGTGGCCATGTACTTGGCCGTGGTCACGCGCGAGATGGTGCTTTCGTGCAGGCCCAGCTCATCGGCGATCTCGCGCAGCACCAGCGGCTTCATCGCGATGGCGCCGTGCGTGAAGAAGGCCTTCTGGCGCTCGACGATGGCCTTGCTGACGCGCAGGATGGTGTCGAAGCGCTGCTGGATGTTCTTCACGAACCAGCGCGCTTCCTGCAGCCTCGCGCTCAGGCCGGGGTTGGCCGAGGCGCCGCGCTGGCCGCGCGCCGCTGCGGCATAGAGGTCGTTGATGCGCAGCTTGGGCATGACGTCGGGATTCAAGGTCACGCTGAGGCCGCGGCCGGTCTTGCGCACGATGACGTCGGGCACGACGACCGTGGCCTCGTCGGCGGCGAAGGGCCGGCCCGGCTTGGGCTCGCAAGCCATGATGAGCAGCTGCGCGTCGCGCACCAGGGCCTCGTCGGTGCCCGTGAGCGCGGTCAGGCGCTTGACGTCGCGGCGCGCCAGCAGTTCGAGGTACTGGTCGCAGATGCGCAGCGCGAGCTGGCGCGCCGGCGTCTTGGGCAGCTGTTTCAGCTGCAGGCACAGGCACTCACCGAGATTGCGTGCGCCCACCCCGGTGGGCTCCAGGCTCTGCAGCCACTTCAGTGCGCAGCGCAGGCGGGCGTCGATGTCGTCGCGGCCTTCGGCGTCGTCCACGCCCAGCATCTCGGCCAGGCGCTCGGCGATCTCGTCCAGCGCGTCGGCCAGGTAACCGTCGGCGTCCAGGCTCTCGATCAGCACCAGCAGCGCCGCGTGGTCGGCCTCCGACAGGCGCATGCCCATCACCTGCAGGCGCAGGTGGTCCTCGAGCGAGCCGGAGCCGTTGCCCCTCTCCTTCGCCTCGAAGTCGTCGCCCTCGCCGTTGGCCGCCGACGAGGAGGCTGACGATGGCGTCTCGCGGATACCGTCGAAATCGTCGCCCTCGGTGCCGTTCTCCCAGTCGTCGCGCGCGGTGGTGCCGAACTCCTCGCCCCGGATCTCGCTGACGGCCTCGCCGGCGTCGGGGGCCTCGTTGGCGGCCTCGCCATCACCCACGCGGTCGGCGACGCGGTCGACGGCCTGGCGCTCGGGTGGCGTCTCGAAGGGGTTGGCCAGCAGCTCGTCCTCGGCTTCGAGGAAGGGGTTCTGCTCCAGCATCTGCCCCACTTCCTGGTGCAGTTCCAGCGTGCTGAGCTGCAGCAGGCGGATGGACTGCTGCAGCTGGGGCGTCAGCGCCAGGTGCTGGGACAGGCGTACCTGAAGTGACGGCTTCATTGAGCAGCCGCGATCAAGCCCACGCGCGGAACCGGCTCCGCCGGGCCGCAGCGTGAGCCAGCGGCGAGGACGCCGCAGGCGCTCACTGGCAGGAGCCCGTCCGCAGGGACGGTCTCCTGTCCGGTTCGCCCCCCCCGTGGGGTGGTGAAGGCACGAAGCGACAAGCCTTGGGGCTTCATGTCACATCTTGAAGTTCTCGCCGAGGTAGACCTTGCGCACCTCGGCGTTGGCGACGATGTCCTGCGGCGTGCCTTCGGCCAGCACGCTGCCTTCACTGATGATGTAGGCGCGGTCGCAGATGCCCAGCGTCTCGCGCACGTTGTGGTCGGTGATGAGCACGCCGATGCCGCGCGAACGCAGGAAGCGGATGATCTTCTGGATCTCGATGACCGCGATCGGGTCGACCCCCGCGAAGGGTTCGTCGAGCAGGATGAAACGCGGCTGCGTCGCCAGCGCGCGCGCGATCTCCACGCGCCGGCGTTCGCCACCCGACAGTGCCGGGGCGGGTGAGTCGCGCAGCTTCTCGATCGACAGGTCGTGCAGCAGCTTGTTCAGCAGCTCGGCGATGACGGCCGGCTTCAGCGGCCGGCCGTCGGGGCCCAGCTGCAGTTCGAGCACGGCGCGGATGTTCTCTTCCACCGTCAGCTTGCGGAAGATCGACGCTTCCTGCGGCAGGTAGCTCAGCCCCAGTCGCGAACGACGGTGGATGGGCAAGCCCTGCACCGGCTGGCCGTCGATGAGGATCTCGCCCTGGTCGGCGCGCACCAGACCCACGACCATGTAGAAGGTCGTGGTCTTGCCGGCGCCGTTGGGGCCGAGCAGGCCCACCACTTCGCCGGCGCTCACGGCCAGGTGCACGTCCTTGACGACGGTGCGTGCGCCGTAGCGCTTCTGCAGGTGGCTGGCTTCCAGCCGGCTGGTGGCCTGCGGCGGTGGCGGCGCGGCGGGCCCGGCGGCCAGTGCCGACGCGGTGGGGGCGAGCATCAGCGCGGCGCTCCCAAGCTGCGGCTGGGCGTCAGCGGCGCAGGTGCCGGGGCTGGCGCGGTGGCACCGCTGGCGGGCTCGGCGCGCGGCGTCAGCGTCAGGCGCACACGGCCGGTGGGGTTGGTGGCGCTGGTGGCACCGCCTTCGACCTTGAAGATTTCGGCGGTGTTGTCCCAGACGATGGTGGCGCCGGTGATTTCGTCGGCCACCACACCGCCGCGCAGGCGCCGAACGGCGCTGTTGCCGACGAAACGCAGCGTGTCGGCGCGACCGTCGAACTCGATGCGGTCGGCGCTGCCTTCGACCACCTCGTCGGTGCCACCGTCACGGCGCTGGCGCCAGGTGGCGGGTTTGCCCGGCAGCCCGATGGCGCTGGCGGCCCGGTAGCCGTCGGGCGCCTCGCGCAGTTCGATGCGTTCGGCGCGCAGCACCATCGTGCCCTGGCTGATGACGGCGTTGCCGTTGAGCACCGTCACCTGCCGCTGCAGGTCGAAGGTGGAGCCGCGCTCGGCCTCGACGACGATGGGCTTGCTGCGGTCGGCTTTCTCGGCCCAGGCAACACCGGCAGCGCCCAGACAGGCGAGGGCACAGACCAGAGGAAACGATGAGAGAGGCGGCATGAAATTCGGCACGGAACTTGCAGACCATTCTAGCCACAAGATCCGCCGCCGCCGCCCGCCGTCGCCGTGAAATGACACCGGGGCGGGGCGCCCCGTGCCGGGGGGCCTGCTCAGCCCGTGCGCAAGCATGCGCCCGGGCCTTCGGCAGGCGACAGGTCGTCCGCAGGGACGACCTGACGTCCTGCCTCAGCCCTTGCGCGCGCGGTCGATCAGGTAGTTGGCCACCGACAGGGCCCGCTCGTGCGTGCCGGCCAGCGTCGCCGAGGTGTAGTAGCGGCCCTGGATGCCGATGGCCGGCACGCCGTCGATCTTGTAGGCGTTCGACAGCTGCTTGCCGCGGCTGAGCTTGGTGTTGACGCCGAAGGACTTCCAGGCGTCGGCAAACTTGGCGCGGTCGACACCGTTGGCGGCGACGAAGTTGGTGATCTCGGCCTCGCTGTTGATGCGCTGGCGTTCGACGTGGATGGCGTTGAAGATGCGGCGCTGCAGCGCCTCGCGCTGGCCCAGTTCCTCCAGCGCGTAGAAGAGCTTCTGGTGCTCGGGCGGGCCGATGAAGGCGAAGGGCAGCTGCCGGAAGTAGACGTCCGGGGCCAGCGTCTTCGTCCACGCCGAGATCAGCGGCTCGAGGGTGAAGCAGTGCGGGCAGCCGTACCAGAAGAACTCGATCACCTCGATCTTCTTGTCGGGTGTGGGCAAGGTCACCGGCCCGGCGGTCTGCAGCCGCACGTAGTGTTTGCCCTCTTCTGGCGCGCCCTGCGCGAACGCCTTGCCGGCCAGGGCCAGGCCCAGGCCGGCACCGGTCAGGTGGGTGGAAAACTCGCGCCGTTTCATGGCTGTCCTCTCGTGGTGGATGTCGTGACCCCCGTCATCGCCCTGCTCTTCAGCCGCTTGTCCGTGGATTCAGGGACGCTCGACGCGCACGATCTGCGACTCGACGCCCTGCCCCTGGAGTTTGCCCTGCAGCGCGTCGGCCTCTTCACGGCTGGGGAAAGGGCCCAGCCGCACGCGGTACACGGTGCGGCCGGCCTGCGCCCTTTCGCTGATCTTCGCCTGCTGGCCCAGCATGGCCAGCTGCGCGCGCTGCCCTTCGGCGTCCTCGGTGCGGGTGTAGGCACCGGCCTGCAGGTAGAAGTCGAAGGCCAACGCCGAGGCGGCAGGGGCGGGAGGTGTCGGCACGCCGGACAAGATGGCGGCCGGGTCGCGCCCCGGCCGGGTTGCGGCCGCTGAAGCCGGGCCGGCCATCGGCGGCGTCGCCACGGCCGGCGAACCCGGTGCGGCCGCTGAAGCACCCGGTTCGCCGGCCGGGGCTGCGGGGCGCGCCGGCTTGCCGCCCAGCAGCGCGTTGGGGTCCCAGCTGCGGTTGCGCTCGGCCTCGGCGCTGTCCTGCTCGGCGGTGCGTTGCGGCACCTTGTCGATGAAGGGCACAGGGGCCTTGGTGATGTAGAGCGCCACGCCCAGCGCCAGCGCCAGGCCTATGAGCAGCCCGGCGACCAGGCCCAGCACGAAGCCGCCGCGCTGCGGCTTGCGCTGTGCCGACGGCTGGGCAGCGCCGCCCTTGCCCGCGGCCACCCGGCTCATGCCACCACCTCGGCAGCCGCGGCCACGGCCTCGCGGGACATCGCCTCGGGCGCCGAGACGCCCAGCACGCCGAGTGCGTTCTTCAGCACCTGCGCCGTGGCCGCCAGCAGTGCCATGCGGGCACGTGCCAGCGTCGGGTCGTCGACGAGGAATCGTTCGGCGGCGTAGTAGGTGTGGAAGTTGGCGGCCAGCTCACGCAGGTAGAAGGCGACGTCGTGCGGCGCCAGGTCGGCCGCGGCGCGTGTCAGCACGCCGGGATAGTCGGCCAGCTTGAGCATCAGCGCGGCTTCGGTGGGCGCGGTCAGCAGCGAAAGGTCGGCGGCGTGGAAGTCGCGCGGACCCTGGTAGGCCGCCAGCACCGAGCAGATGCGGGCATGGGCGTACTGCACGTAGAACACCGGGTTCTCGTCGCTGGCCTTCAGCGCCAGGTCGATGTCGAAGACGAACTCGGCGTCGGACTTGCGGCTGACGAGGAAGAAGCGCACCGCGTCGCGGCTCGTCCATTCGATGAGGTCGCGCAGCGTGACGTAGCTGCCGGCGCGCTTGGACAGCTTGACCTCGTGGCCGTCCTTCATCACCAGGATCATCTTGTACAGCGCGTAGTCGGGGTAGCCCGCCGGGATGCCCAGGTTGAATGTCTCGGAAAGGGCCTGCAGCCCGGCGCGCACGCGCACCACGGTGCCGTGGTGGTCGGTGCCCTGCACGTTGATGACCTGGGTGAAACCACGCTCCCACTTCGCGAGGTGGTAGGCGATGTCGGGGACGAAATAGGTGTAGACGCTGCCGCCCGGAAGTGTCGAGTCGGCACCGGCCGGCGCCGACTTGCGCATGACGCGGTCCTTGTCGTCGCCGTAGTCGGTGGTGCGCAGCCACAGCGCACCATCTTTCTCGTAGGTCTTGCCGGAGGCCACCAGGCGCCGCACCGTGTCATCGACGCGGCCGCTGGTATAGAGGCTGCTTTCCAGGAAATAGTGGTCGAACTTGACGCCGAAGGCGCGCAGGTCCAGGTCCTGCTCGTGGCGCAGGTAGGCCACGGCGAACTGCCGCATGCCGTCGATGTCTTCGGGGTTGCCGCTGGCGGTGAAGCCGCGGTCGTCGGCGTGCACCGTCTTCCTCGCCGCGAAGTCGGCGGCGATGTCGGCGATGTACTCGCCGTTGTAGGCCGCCGCGGGCCAGCCGTCGTCGCCGGGCTTCAGGCCCTTCAGCCGGCATTGCGTGGACACCGCCAGATTGTTGATCTGCACGCCGGCGTCGTTGTAATAGAACTCGCGCTGCACGTGGTCGCCCTGCGTCTCGAGCAGGCGGCTGATGCTGTCGCCCAGAGCGGCATTGCGGCCGTGGCCGACGTGCAGCGGGCCAGTGGGGTTGGCCGAGACGAACTCGACCATCACGCGCCGCCCGCTGCCGGGCTGGTTGCCGTAGGCGGCGCCGCTGGCCAGCACTTCAGCCACGACCGCCTGCTTGGCGGCCGGCGACAGGCGCAGGTTGACGAAGCCCGGGCCGGCGATTTCCAGTGCCTGCACCCAGCGCTGGAAAGGCGGCGTGGCCTGCAGTGCGCGCACCAGCTGTTCGGCGATTTCGCGCGGGTTCTTCTTCAGGGCGCGTGCCAGCGGCATGGCCGCGGTGATGGCCAGGTCACCGTGCGCGGCCTGCTTGGGCGACTCGAAGACGGCCGCCGGCGCGGGGGCGCCCGCAGCAGTGGCCAGGTCGACCAGGGCGCCCTGCAGGGCCTGCTGCAACTCGTGCTTGGCTTGGATCATGCGCAAGATTCTACTTTTTGCACCCCTGTCACCGTGGCGCCATCGCAGCGCGTCGCAGGCGCTTCGGTCCACAATGTGTCGGCGTCCGTCACCGTGAGGCCTCTGCGGCATGCCCCTGTCGAAACTGATCAACGCCGACCCCGACCTGCCGGAAGGCAGCGCGCCCGAGCGCATCGGCAAGTACGCAGTGAAGGCCAAGATCGGCGAAGGCGCGACCAGCGAGGTCTTCCTGGCGCACGACCCCTTCGCCAACCGCGACGTGGCCATCAAGCGTGTGCGCCCCGGCCTGATGCCGAATTCGCGCGAGTCGCACTACCAGCGGCGCTTCTTCGCCGCCGAGGCGGCACTCGTCGGGCGCCTGAACCACCCGAACGTGGTGCAGATCCTCGACGCCGTGGCCGACGTCGACGCCCCCGACCTGGTGATGGAGTACGTCAGCGGCGGCACGCTGCGCCGTTACTGCCGCGCCGACAGCCTGCTGCCGCTCGCGCAGATCGTCGAAGTGGGCTTCAAGTGCGCGATGGCGCTGGGCTACTGCTACCGCCAGGGGCTGATCCACCGCGACGTCAAACCCGCCAACCTGCTGGTGGAGGTGGACGGCGAACAGATCACGCAGGTCAAGGTCACCGATTTCGGCAGCGTCTTCAACCAGGGCGCCGACCACACGCAGGTCTACCGCGTGGGCAGCCTGGCCTACATGTCACCCGAGCAGCTCGACGGCGACGTGCTCGACAGCCGAGCCGACATGTACTCGCTGGGCGCCGTGCTCTACCACCTGATCGCCGGCCGGCCGCCCTTCGACGCCCAGCAGCAGCAGGCGATCATGAACCAGATCTACCACGGCACCGCGCCCTCGCTGGCGCTGCTGCGCGAGGGTGTGCCGAAGGAACTTCAGTCGCTGGTGGAACGCTGCCTGGCCAAGGACCGCGACCTGCGCCCGGCCGACTGGAACGAGTTCGCACAGGTGCTGTCGCAACTGGGCGCCGACGCCACGCTGTCGCGCGGCTCGGTGCAGGAGGTGCTCGACTCCGAACGCTTCACGCTGCTGCGATCGCAGGAGTTCTTCACCGGCTTCGGCGACGTCGAGCTGTGGGAAGTGGTGCACCGCGCGAAGTGGCAACGCCACGGGTTCGGTACAGCGCTGTTCCGCAAGGGCGAAGAAGGCAACACCTTCCACATCATCACGCAGGGCCAGGTGGACGTCTACCGCGACGGCAAGGCGGTGGCCACGCTGGGCGCCGGCAGTTCGGTGGGCGAGATGGCCTACCTGGCGCCCAACCCCGAGCTGCGCGTGCACTCGGTGGACATACTGGTGTCGCAGCAGGCCACCACCCTGGCCTTCACCCCCGAAACGATGGAACAGTTGTCGCTGCCGACGCGCCACCTCTTCGACAAGGCCTTCATCGGCGTGCTGGTGCGCCGCCTGCACGCTGCCCACGAGTCGCTGGCCCACCCGCGGCGCGTGATGTGACGCAGGCGGCGGCGGCCGTGGAGCGTCATCGCAAACCCCGGTCCGCGCGTTGAGGGCTGGCCGGGCGTCGACGGGTCTGATTCAATCGACAGCGGCCAGACGACCAACCTCCACACGAAAGAGAAGCTCCCCGTGAAAATGACCCTGCTCTCAGCCCTGTTCGCCGCCTGCGCCCTGTTCGCCGGCCAGGCCTTCGCTGCCAACGCCGATTGCGGCGCCAAGGCCGCAGAAAAGAAGCTGTCGGGTGCCGCCAAGACCAGCTTCATCAAGAAGTGCGAGAAGGATGCCGGTGCCGCCGCTGCCATCAGCCCGGCGTGCGCGAAGTCTGCCGCCGACAAGAAGCTGGCCGGCGCGGCGAAGAACAGCCACCTCAAGAAGTGCATGGCCGACGAGGCCGCCGCGGCGAAGAAGTAGGCACGCCGACAGCGCGTTCCTGCCGGGGGCGCCTGAAGGCGCCCTCTTCCGTTGGGGCGGGATTCGGCCCATTGCGGACGTTCGCTGGCGTCGTCGTTTCGCGCTCGTGGGTCCGTGCCGACCGCGGCAGGCGGTGCCCGGCGGCGTCGCCGACTGTGGCGGCCTTCGCTTCGCTCAGGCTGCCCTGCGCTGCTCGCCTCGAGGGCGTGCCGCATAACTCGCTTCGTTCGCTGCGCTCA
>JAURZK010000056.1 GCA_030653505.1 Rubrivivax sp. | reverse complement strand
ACATCACCTTCTTCCCGATGCACTTCCTGGGCCTGGCCGGCATGCCGCGCCGCTACGCCGACTACCCGATGCAGTTCGCCGACTTCAACATGCTGGCGTCCGTAGGGGCCTTCGGCTTCGGGCTGATGCAGGTCTACTTCTTCGTCTTCGTCGTCGTGCCCATGATGCGCGGCAAGGGTGAACCGGCACCGCAGAAGCCCTGGGAAGGCGCCGAAGGCCTGGAGTGGGAGGTGCCATCGCCGGCGCCCTGGCACACCTTCGAGACGCCGCCCAAGCTCGACGTCACCGCCACGCGCGTGGTCGGCTGAGGACGTTGGCCATGGCGCTGAACCAGCAGCAACGCAAGGCCAACGTTCGCCTGGGGATCATCCTGGCCTCGGTGGCGCTGATGTTCGCCATCGGCTTCGTCACCAAGATCATCTTCTTCAGCCACTGAAGCCGAGACACGCCGTGGCCCACCGCCTCTTCGCCGACAACCGCCGCATGCTGGGCAAGCTGCTCGTCGTCGTGCTGGTGATGTTCGGCTTCGGCTACGCGCTGGTGCCCATGTACCGCGCCATCTGCGACGCTCTGGGCATCAACGTGCTCAGCCTGTCCGATCAGCGCATCGCCAGCGGCAGCTGGAGCAAACCCAAGGCGCCGGCCAACACCCAGGTCGACACCACGCGCACCATCACGGTGGAGTTCGACGCCAACGTCCGTGGCCCCTGGGACTTCAAGCCCGCGCAGCGTTCGCTGCAGGTGCACCCGGGCGAGTTGACGACGGTGATGTACGAGTTCCGCAACAAGCAGAACCGCACCATGGCCGCGCAGGCCATCCCGAGTTATGCGCCGATGCAGGCCAGCGCGCACTTCAACAAGCTCGAATGTTTCTGCTTCACCGAATGGACGCTGGCCCCCGGCGAGAGCAAGTCGTGGCCAGTGGCCTTCGTCATCGACCCCAAGCTGCCCAAGGACGTCACCACCATCACGCTGTCCTACACCTTCTTCGAGGTCGGCGGCAAGGTGCCCGCGGCACCCGCGGGCCAGCTGGGCGCGGTGACTGCACCGGCAGCACCGAAGGGGGCCGGCGCATGAGCGGCCTGAAGGAAGCGGCCGCCCGCAGGGGCTCTTTCGTGCAGACGCTGCGCGCCGTGGGCTGGTCCTTTTTCGGCGTGCGCCGCTCGGCCGACCACGCGCAGGACATCCAGAAGCTCAATCCCGTGCACGTCGTCATCGCCGGCGTGCTGGCCGCGGCCGCCTTCATCGCCGCGCTCGTGGTGCTCGTGCGCTGGGTCGTCGGCAGCGGCGTGGCCGGCGGCTGAGCCTCCACAGACACAAGCACATCCGTTTCAGGTTCGAGGAGATACAGACCCCATGTCAGCCACGCACTCCGCAGGCCATACGCCCTACTACTTCATCCCCGCGCCGTCACGCCATCCGGTGCTGGTGGCTTTCGGCCTGCTGCTGGTCATCTTCGGTGCCGGCCAGTGGATCAACGGCGCCGGCTGGGGCGCCTACGTGCTGCTGGTCGGCATGGTCTTCTGGCTCACGGTGCTGTTCCAGTGGTTCAGCCAGGCCATAGGCGAGAGCGAAGGCGGCCAGTACTCCGAACGTGTCGATGTGTCCTACCGCTGGAGCATGAGCTGGTTCATCTTCAGCGAAGTGATGTTCTTTGCCGCCTTCTTCGGCGCGCTGTACTGGGCGCGGGTGCACGCGGTGCCCAGCCTGGGCAGCCTGGAAAACCAGCTGCTGTGGCCCGACTTCAAGGCCATCTGGCCCAGCGTCGGCGGCGGCGTCACGGCCTCGCCGGCAGGCACCGTGGAGCCGTTCAACACCATCGGCCCCTGGCCGCTGCCCACCATCAACACCGCGCTGCTGTTGACCTCGGGCGTCACGCTGACCATCGCCCACCACGCACTCATCGCCGGCCAGCGCGGCAAGACCATCGCCTGGATGTGGATCACGGTGGTGCTGGGCGCCACCTTCGTCGGCGTGCAGGCCTTCGAGTACGTGCATGCCTACCGCGACCTGAACCTCAAGCTCAGCAGCGGCATCTTCGGCAGCACCTTCTTCATGCTCACCGGCTTCCACGGCTTTCACGTGCTGGTGGGCATGCTGATGCTGCTGTTCATCACGCTGCGCCTGATGAAGGGCCACTTCACGCCCGAGCGCCACTTCGGCTTCGAGGGTGCGGCCTGGTACTGGCACTTCGTCGACGTGGTCTGGCTGGGGCTGTACATCCGGGTGTACTGGCTGTGACTGTGGGCTCCCAAGCTGGGATGTGAGCCCCCAAGCTCGCTAGCGCTCGCTGCCCACCGAGGGGGCCGTCCGCCAGCGGCCCGGCAAAGCCGGTTCCGCGGCGGGAAGCTTGATCTCAAACGCCGCGGGGAGCGGCGTTTGTTGTTTGGATCAGCGGCCTGTCGGCAAGCCGGTGGGCCGCACCCAGCCCATGTACCAGCTGAGCAGGATGAACAGGAACAGTGCCACCGAGAGCCCGACGCGCCAGGCCAGGGCACGCGCCATCATGCCGCGGCGGTCGTTCGGCTTGCCCTTGCGCAGCATGAACACGCCGGCGCTGGCCAGGGCCCCCAGCACCGCCACCAGCATCAGCACGATCACGGTTCTCATCGGCGCGGATTATCCCCGCGCCGGCCTGGTGCCATGCTGAAGCTGCGCGCCGTCATCGTGCTGCTGGCCGCGCTCGCGGGCGCGGCGGGCACGGCGTGGCTGGGCCTGTGGCAGCTCGACCGCGCGGCGCAGAAGGTGGCGCTGCACGACGCGCAGCAGCGCCAACGCGCCCTGCCTCCGCTGCCCGCCGCCGCGCTGGCGCGCACGCCCGACGCGGTGGCAGCGCAACTGCACCGCAGCGTGCTGCTGCAGGGCGCGTGGTTGGCTGCTTACACCGTCTACCTGGAAAACCGCCAGATGCGCGGCCAGCCGGGTTTCTACGCCGTGACGCCGCTGCGCCTTGACGACGGCAGCGCCGTGCTGGTGGAGCGTGGCTGGGTGCCGCGCGACCTGCTCGACCGCACCCGTGTCGCCGTGCCGCCGCCGCCCGAGGGCCGCGTGCAGGTGCAGGGTCGCATCGCCCCCGCCCCGGGCCGGCTGTACGAGTTCGCCAGCGCGGCGTCGGGGCCGATCCGGCAAAATCTCGACCTCGCAGCGTACGCCAGGGAAACCGGTCTGCCGCTGCGCCCCTTCAGCGTGGTGCAGGAAGACGGCACCACCCCGCCCGCCGATGGCCTGCTGCGCCAGTGGCCCGCGCCCGCCGCCGACGTGCAGAAGCACTACGGTTACGCCTTCCAGTGGTTTGCGCTCTGCGCCCTCATCATCGGTCTTTATGCCTGGTTCCAACTCCTCCGCCCACGACGCGCCAGGCGCGCCTGAGGCCCTGTCGCTGACCGTGCACGGCGTCGCCGGGCCCGACCTGGCCGACCCGGCCACCGACGCACACCACCGTACCCGGCGCGGCCGCCTGAAGATGCTGCTGGTGCTGCTGGTGTGCGCCGCGCCGGTGGTCGCGTCCTACCTGACTTACTTCGTCATCCGGCCCGAAGGGCGGACGAACTACGGCACGCTGATCCTGCCCACGCGGACGTTGCCCGACCTGGCGCTGCGCACGCTCGACGGCACGCCGGTGGCGGCGAAGTCGTTGCACGGCCAGTGGCTGATGGTGCTGGTGGGTCCGTCGGCCTGCGACGCCGCGTGCGACCAGCGCCTCTTCATGCAGCGTCAGCTGCGCGAAATGATGGGGCGCGAGCGCGAACGGCTCGACAAGGTCTGGCTCGTCACCGACGACGGCCCGATCTCGCCGGCCTTGCGCGAGGCCATCGGTGGCAAGGTGCCGGTGATGGCGCTGCGCGCCGACCGTGAGGCTGTCGCACGCTGGCTGGCACCGGCAGAAGGCCAGGTGCTGGAAGACCACCTCTACGTCGTCGACCCTATGGGCGAATGGATGATGCGCATGCCACCGCAGCCCGAACCGGCGCGCGTCAAGCGAGACCTCGACCGCGTGCTGCGTGCCTCCGCCTTCTGGGACCAGGCCGGCCGCTGAGGCCTCTGCCATGGAACAACCTCTGGTCGACTTCGCGCCCGTGCTGCGCCTGGCGCTGCTGGCGCTGGTGATCGCGCTGCTGCCGCTGTCGTGGGTGTGGTTGCGCCAGCGCGGCAGCGACGCGCAGCGGCGTCTGGCCGCGCTGACGGCGCTGACGCTCTTCCTGACCTTCGACCTGATCGTCTTCGGCTCCTTCACCCGCCTGAGCGACTCGGGCCTGGGCTGCCCAGACTGGCCCGGCTGTTATGGCGAAGCCTCACCGCTGGGCGCGCGCGCCGACATCCACGCCGCGCAGACGTCCATGCCCAGCGGGCCCGTGACCTGGAGCAAGGCCTGGATAGAGATGATCCACCGCTACCTGGCGATGACGGTCGGCGTGCTCATCCTCGTGATGGCTGCAGCCGCCTGGCGTGAACGGCGGCGGTTGCCGTTTTCGCCCTGGTGGCCGACGCTGACGCTGGTGTGGGTGATCGTTCAGGGCCTGTTCGGCAAGTACACGGTGACGCTGAAGTTGTACCCGGCCATCGTCACCTTGCACCTGCTGGGCGGCCTCGCGCTGCTGGCGCTGCTTGCGGCGCAGCACGAGGCCTTCCGCCAGCGGCCGTTCGTGTTGCCGTCCGCGCTGCGGCGCTGGACCTGGGCGGCGCTGGTGGTTCTGGTGCTGCAGATCGCGCTCGGCGGCTGGGTGAGCACCAACTACGCGGTTTTGGCGTGCACGGGCTTTCCGCAGTGCAATGGCCAGTGGTGGCCGGCGATGGACGCCGCGCACGGCTTCACGCTGCTGCGTGAACTGGGCATGGCGGGGCACGGCGGCCTGCTGCCCTTCGAGGCCCTGGTGGCCATCCACATGGCACACCGGCTGTTTGCGCTGGTGGCCACGGTGGTCCTGGGGGCGCTGGCGTGGCGGCTCTGGCGCGCCGGTGCAGCGGTGGCGCGGCGCTTCGGCGCGGCGCTGGCGGCGCTGCTGCTGGCGCAGCTGCTCAGCGGGCTGTCGAACGTGGTGCTCGGCTGGCCGCTGGCCGCGGCGCTGCTGCATTCCGCAGGCGCCGCCGCGCTGGTGCTGGTGCTGACGCTGCTGCTCGCACGCACGGCGCCGCGATCTGCGGCCCGGCCCCGGCCACGGGTGGCGGCCGCCTAAAATGCGCGGTTACTCCCGATGAGCCAGACCCTCGCCGCCCCCCGCCCCGCCATGACGCGCTGGGCCCAGTACTACGCGCTGACCAAGCCGCGGGTGGTGCAGCTCATCGTCTTCTGCGCCCTCATCGGCGTGCTGCTGGCCCAGCCCGGCTTGCCCGACTGGCGCTTGGCCGGCGCGGCCACGCTGGGCATCTGGCTCGTGGCCAGCGCCGCGGCGGCCTTCAACTGCCTGATCGAGCAGCAGATCGACAGCCGCATGAAGCGCACCGCCTGGCGGCCCACCGCCAAGGGCGAGCTGACCATCCCCTACACGCTGACGTTCTCGGCCTTGCTCTGCGCCCTGGGCAGCGCGGTGCTGTACTTCTGGGTCAACCCGCTGACGATGTGGCTGACCTTCGCCACCTTCGTCGGCTATGCGGTGGTCTACACGGTGATCCTCAAGCCGCTGACGCCGCAGAACATCGTCATCGGCGGTGCCAGCGGCGCCATGCCACCGGTGCTGGGCTGGGCCGCGATGACCGGCGACGTGGGCCCCGAGGCGCTGATGCTGTGCCTGATCATCTTCCTGTGGACGCCGCCGCACTTCTGGGCGCTGGCGTTGTACCGCGTCGAGGACTACCGCAAGGCCGGCCTGCCCATGCTGCCTATCACCCACGGTTCCGAGTTCACGCGGCTGCAGGTGCTGCTCTACACCTTCGTGCTCTTCGCCGCCACGCTGTTGCCCTTCGTCTACGGCATGAGCGGCTGGATCTACCTGGCCGCCGCCGTGGTGCTGGGCGTGATGTTCATGGTCTACGCGTGGTACCTGTGGCGCGACTACAGCGACCTGCTGGCGAAAAAGACCTTCCGCTTCTCGATCTGGCACTTGTCGCTGCTGTTCGCCGCGCTGCTGGTCGACCACTATGTGAGCCCATGGCTGCAACGCGTCGTCTCCTGATCACCCTGGGCCTGGCGGCGCTGCTGCCACTGGGGCCCCTGGCGCTGTCCGCCTGCGACGCTGCCAAGCCGTCGGCCTACAAGGCCATCGACATCACGGGTGCCGAGTACGCGCAGGACCTATTGCTGCCCGACACCGACGGCCGGGTTCGCCACATGGCCGAGTTCAAGGGCAAGCTGGTGGTCGTCTTCTTCGGCTTCACGCAGTGCCCCGACGTCTGCCCGACGACGATGCTGGAACTGGCCGAGGTAAAGAAGGCCATGGGCGCCGACGGTGAGAAGGTGCAGGGCGTCTTCGTCAGCATCGACCCCGAGCGCGACACGCCCGAGGTGCTGAAGGCCTACATCACCAACTTCAGCCCCGACTTCATCGCGCTGCGCGGCAGCCTCGAAGAAACCAAGGCCATCGCCAAGCGCTTCAAGGTCTTCTACGCCAAGGTGCCGGGCAAGACCGAAGGCAGCTACACGATGGACCACACGGCGGGCAGCTACGTCTTCGACACCCAGGGCAAGGTGCGCCTCTTCACGCGCTACGGCACCGGTGCCGAGGCGCTGAAGCACGACCTGCAACTCCTGCTCAAGCAGGGCTGAAGGCGGTCAGCGGCCGCCGTGGGCCGGAAAGACGAAGCGGCCCCGCAGGGCCGCTCGTCGTACGGTGCGGGCGACGCCGTCAGACGGTCTCGAGCGCCTTGCGCATCTTCTTCATCGCCGCCACCTCGATCTGGCGGATGCGCTCGGCGCTGACGCCGTAGACCGCTGCTAGGTCGTGAAGCGTCATGCCGCCCGAGCTGTCGTCGTTGACCTTCAGCCAGCGCTCCTCGACGATGCGGCGGCTGCGTTCGTCCAGCGCGTTCAGTGCGTGCGAGATGCCGTCGCCCGACAGCCAGTCGCGGTGCCGGGCCTCGATCAGGCGCGTCGGTTCGCTGTTCTCGTCGGCCAGGTAGGCGATGGGGGCGTAACTCTCTTCGCCGTCGTCGTTCTGCGGCTCCAGCGCCACGTCGCCGCCCGACAGGCGCATCTCCATCTCGACCACTTCCTCGGGCTTCACGTTGAGGTCACGCGCCATGCTGGCGACCTCGGCGGGCGTCAGCGTGTTGCGGTGCGTGTCGGCCTCGGCGGCGTCGCCCTTCATGCCCTGCTTCATCGAGCGCAGGTTGAAGAAGAGCTTGCGCTGCGCCTTGGTGGTGGCCACCTTCACCATGCGCCAGTTCTTCAGGATGTATTCGTGGATCTCGGCCTTGATCCAGTGCATGGCGTAGCTGACCAGGCGCACGCCATGGTCGGGGTCGAAACGCTTGACGGCCTTCATCAGGCCGACGTTGCCTTCCTGGATCAGGTCGCCCTGCGGCAGGCCGTAACCGAGGTACTGGCGCGAGATCGACACCACCAGCCGCAGGTGCGAAAGCACCAGCCGCCCGGCAGCCTGCACGTCGCCGTTGTCGCGCAGCGCCCGCGCCAGCTCGGTTTCCTGCGTCGGCGTCAGCATCGGCATGCGGTTGACGGCCGAAACGTAGGCCTCCAGGTTGCCCAGCGAGGGCACCAGGGACCAGGGGTCGCGCAGGGTGAGGGCGTTGGTGGC
>JAURZK010000131.1 GCA_030653505.1 Rubrivivax sp. | reverse complement strand
AGGCGTCGCGGCCGGCCATCGCGGCTGCCACGGCCAGCGAAAGCTGCTCGGTGCCGAAGGTGAAGTAGGGCACCAGCGGCACATCGTCGCCACCGGCCACCGCGACCATGTAGTGGAAGGCGGGCAAGGGGCGGTCGAGGCAGGCCAGCGCCGTGGCGTGGGTGGCGTGTGTATGCACCACGGCGTGCAGGTCGGGCCGCGCACGGTAGGTGGACAGGTGGAAGTGCCACTCCGACGAGGGCTGCCAGGGGCCTTGCACGTCGCCGTCCACGCCCACCCACACCAGGTCGGCAGACTGCAGTTCGTCGGCGCCCATGCCGGTGGGCGTGATCAGCATGCCGTCGATGCCGCCCACCGTCCAGCGCTGGCTCGCGTTGCCGGTGCTGCCGCGGTTCATGCCGAGGGCGTCGAGCCGGCGCACGGCCGCGACCAGCGCTTCGCGGGCCTGCCGTTCAGTCATCGCCCCGTTCACCGCACGCGTCATCGCCGACCCGCCATCAGTTGGCGCAGGGCGGCGGCGTCGGCCGCCACGATGCCGTGTTCGGTGATCAGTCCCGTCAGCAGCCGCGCCGGCGTGACGTCGAAGGCGGGGTTGGCGGCTGCCGAGCCGTCGGGCGTGAGCTGAACCTCCACCACCTCGCCCGCCGCAGTGCGGCCGCTGACATGCGTCAGTTCGCGACCGCTGCGTTCCTCGATGGGGATGCCCTGCACGCCTTCGGCCAGCGCCATGTCGAGAGTCGAGGTCGGCATCGCGACGTAGAAGGGCACGCCGTTGTCGTGCGCTGCCAGCGCCTTCAGGTAGGTGCCGATCTTGTTGCAGGCGTCGCCGTTGGAGGCCACGCGGTCGCAGCCGACGATGCAGAGGTCGACGCGCCCATGCTGCATCAGGTGGCCGCCGGCGTTGTCGGCGACCACGGTGTGCGGCACGCCCGCCTGGCCCAGTTCCCAGGCCGTGAGGCTGGCACCCTGGTTGCGCGGGCGCGTTTCATCGACCCACACGTGCACGGCCAGGCCGGCCGCATGCGCCTGGTAGATGGGCGAGGTGGCGGTGCCCCAATCCACCGTGGCCAGCCAGCCTGCATTGCAGTGCGTCAGCACGTTCACCGGGCCAGGCTTGCGCGCGGCCACGGCCTGCAGCAGCGGCAGGCCGTGGCGGCCGATGGCTTCGTTGACCTGCACGTCTTGTTCGGCGATGGCCCCGGCCCCGGCCCAGGCGGTGTCGGCGCGTACGGCCTCGGGCACGGCCAGCACCTGCGTCAGCAGCCGGTCGACGGCCCAGGCAAGGTTCACCGCCGTGGGCCGCGAACCCTTGAGGAACTTGGCCGCGTTGCGCAGCGCGGCGTCCGATGCATCGCGCCTGGCCTGCAACGCCAGTCCGTAGGCCGCCACGGCACCGATCAACGGCGCGCCGCGCACCCACATCTCGCGGATGGCGACGAAGACGTCGCGCGCCGAACGCAGCGGCCGCATGCGCAAGTCGAAGGGCAGCAGACGCTGATCGATGACCTCGATGCCCTGCCCGTCGGGAAGCGCGCGCAGCGGACGCAGGGCGACGCCATTGACCTTCATCGCCAGCGCCTCAGGCCTTTGCCGGCGGCGGCAGCACGCGGCCGGCGATGACACGCAGCCTGTCCATCACCGCCGGGTCGCGCGCTTCGGGCACGGTGATGAGCGCATGGTCCAGCGCGTGGCGGCAGCTGCAGGCGGCCGCCTGCGGGTCGGCCGTCACCGCGCCTGCCAGCCCGGCCACCAAAGTGCGCGCCACCTGGGCGTTGCTCAGCAGCACCTTGATCACGGCGTCCACCGTCACCGCGTCGTGCGCGGGGTGCCAGCAATCGAAGTCGGTGACCATGCCCACGCTGGCGTAGCAGACCTCGGCCTCGCGCGCCAGCTTGGCCTCGGGCATGTTCGTCATGCCGATGACGCTGCAGTTCCAGCTGCGGTACAGCTGCGACTCGGCCAGCGTGCTGAACTGCGGCCCCTCGATGCACAGGTAGCAGCCGCCGCGCACGTGCGGGACGCCTTGCCCCTGCAGCGCCGCGGCCACGTGCGCACCCAGGCGTGAGCACACCGGGTGCGCCATCGAGACATGCGCCACCAGGCCGGTGCCGAAGAAGCTGGCCGGACGCGCCACCGTGCGGTCGATGAACTGGTCGACGATGACGAAGCTGCCCGGCGGGAGGTCTGCGCGCAGCCCGCCCACGGCGGAAAGCGACAGCACGTCGGTGGCGCCTAGATGCTTCAGCGCGGCGATGTTGGCGCGGTAGTTCACCTCGGAAGGCGGGATGCGGTGGCCGCGGCCGTGGCGCGGCAGGAAAGCCAGTTCGGCGCCGTGCAGGCGGCCGCGGAAGATCTGGTCCGACGGCGCGCCCCAGGGCGTGTTGACGGTTTCCCATCGTGTGTCGGTCAGGCCGGGCAGGTCGTACAGGCCGCTACCCCCGATGATGGCCAGCAGGGGCGAGGTCACTTCTGGACTTCCTTCTTGGGCGGGAACAGCCGTTGCGGTGCCATCGCAGCCACCGATGCCTCGATGAGCTGGCGCAGCACGTCGATATCGACATCGGCCAGGCGTTTCAGGTAGAGACAGCTCTTGCCGGTCTTGTGTCGGCCCAGGCGCTGCAACAGGTCGGCATGGCGCTCGAAGCCCGGCATGATGTAGACGCTGAGGTCGGTCTTGCGCGGCGAGAAGGCCACCACCGGCCAGTCGCCACCCTGGCCGCTGGCGTAGTGGTAGCGGAAGAGGCCGAAGCCGACGAGGGCGCCGCCCCACATCTGCCCACGCTCGCCGGTGGCGGCTTCCATCAAGCTCACGAGCGTCTCGCAGTCGGCGCGGCGTGCGGGGTCGGCCACGGTGGCGAGGAAGCTCGCCACGGGAACGCCGGTGGGCACGGTTTTCGGCGTCGACTGGGCCATCGTTGAACTCCTTCGCGTCGATGTTCAAGCTGTTGCGGGCAACATCGTGTCGGCCCCGGCCCCGGCCCCGGCCCCGGCCGCAGGCCGCAAGCCCTGGCGTGCCAGCTCGGAGACTTCGGCCGGTGCCAGCGCCTTGAGCATGTGGTCCGACCAGACCTGGCGCCAGCGGCGTGCGCCCGGCAGGCCGTTGTGCAGGCCCAGCATGTGGCGCGCGGCGTGGAACCACGGCGTGCCCTGCGCCACCAGGCGGTCCATGTAGCGCAGCATCTGATCTTCGGCTTCGGCACGGTCTCTCACCGGGTTCGTCGCACTGAAGAAGCGCGCGTCCCAGCCGGCCAGCGCCCAGGGCTCGTGGTAGGCATGGCGGCCGACCATCACGCCGTCGACGTGCTGCAGGTGCTGCTCGATCTGCGCGTCGGTCGTGACGCCGCCGTTGATGACGATGGTGAGCTGCGGAAACTCGGCCTTCAGGCGGTAGACCTGCTCGTGACGCAGCGGCGGCACTTCGCGGTTCTCTTTCGGGCTGAGCCCCTGCAGCCAGGCATTGCGGGCATGCACGATGAAGACCTCGCAACCACCGCGCAGGTTCAAGGTGCCGACGAAGTCGCGCACGAAGCCGTAGCTCTCGTCGCGGCCGATGCCGATGCGGTGTTTCACCGTCACCGGCAGGCTGCAGGCGTCGCGCATGGCCTTCACGCCGTCGGCCACCAGGGCGGGCTCGGCCATCAGGCAGGCGCCGAAGGCACCGCGCTGGACCCGTTCACTCGGGCAGCCGCAGTTCAGGTTGACCTCGTCGTAGCCCCATTGCTCCGCGAGCTTCGCGCAGCGCGCCAGATCTTCGGGCTCGCTGCCGCCGATCTGCAGCGCCAGCGGGTGCTCTTCGCAGTTGAAGTCGAGGTGGCGCGGCACGTCGCCATGCAGCAGCGCGCCGGTGGTCACCATCTCGGTGTACAGGCGGGTGTGGCGCGTGAGCAGGCGATGGAAATAGCGGCAATGGCGATCGGTCCAGTCCATCATCGGTGCGACGGACAGGCGCCAGGGGCTGTGGTGTTGACTTGACTGCACGGGACTCTTGCTTGTCGATCCGGACGCTCGACGGATTGACGCTGTGGCTGCGGCTGCGGCTGCGAGCGCGCTTGTGCATGGTAATCAATGCTTCGCGATCGATGATCGCGCCCTGCGGGCCGCGAAGCCGCCGGTCAGGGCCCGCACATCGATGCGATCTGCGCGCGCTGCTGCGCGACCATCTGCTCGCAGGAAGCCCGGTTCGCGCCCGCCTTGGCGCACGAGGCCCTGGCCTTTTCGATCTGGGGCAGCTGCGTCCGCATCTGCTTGCAGGCCGGCGAGTCCTTGTCCATCGAGATGACGCTGTCGCTCTTCGAGCAGGGCCCGGTGTAGGTCATCTTCATCCGCATCGGCGCGTCCGACGGCTTCGCCAGGTTCTGCATCTCCATCTCGTAGGAGCGCGGGGCGACGCGGGTGATGGTCATGCGGCTGGCCTGGTCGGGGCAGCGCATCTCCATCACTGCCTTGGTCGCGGTGTCCTCAGTGAGCTTCATGTTGCACGCGGGCTTGGACTTGTCCTGCTTCCGGTCGTCGCGCACCATCGCCTCGGCGGCGGTTTGACAGACGGTCATGCTGCCGCCGATGCGCGCAGCCGCAGCCTTGTCCATGCCCGGCATCTCCATGCGCCAGGCGCCCGCTGTGGGCGGCGCGTCGCTCATCACCTTGGGCACCTGCGGCCCGGCGGCAAACGCGTTGGTGCAAAACGATGCCGCAAGGATGCCGATCGTCAAGGCTGCATTCATCGTGCGCTCCCGGAGGTGACCGACCCGAGTCTAGCCCCGCGCCGGCCGTTGCCCCGCAAACCGGCGACACACCCGCACGTTCGCGCTCTGCATGCGGTCTAGGTATTTCCCGGGGGGACTTGCGGCCCACGGCCCAACTATTCTGCCCGTTGATCCCATCCCAGCTACGGAGAGCCACACCATGCGTTGTTTCCAGAAAATCGCCCTGGGCTTGAGTCTCGGCGCGGCGCTCGCCGCCGGCGTGGCGCAGGCGCAGCAACAGCAGTTCGTCAACGTGCTCACCGGCGGCCAGAGCGGTGTGTACTACCCGTTGGGCGTGGCCCTGTCGCAGATCTTCGCCAAGGACATTCCCAACGTGCGCTCCACCGCGCAGGTGACCAAGGCCTCGGCCGAGAACCTGAACCTGCTGCAGGCCGGCCGTGGTGAACTGGCGCTGTCGCTGGCCGACTCGGTGTCCCAGGCCTGGAACGGTGTCGAGGAGGCCGGTTTCAAGAGCAAGCTCGACAAGCTGCGCGGCCTGTCGGCCACCTACAACAACTACATCCAGATCGTGGCCAGCGCCGATTCGGGCATCAAGACGCTCGCCGACCTGAAGGGCAAGCGTGTCTCTGTCGGTGCGGCCAAGTCGGGCACCGAGCTCAATGCACGCGCCATCTTCAAGGCCGCCGGCTTCGGTTACGCCGACCTGGCCAAGGTCGAGTACCTGCCCTTCGGCGAGTCGGTCGAACTGATGAAGAACCGCCAGCTCGACGCCACGCTGCAATCGGCCGGCCTGGGCGTGGCCTCGATCCGCGACCTGGCCACGGCGGTCAAGATCGTCGTCATCCCCGTGCCTGCCGACGTGGTGGCCAAGGTCGGCGACGCCGCCTACCAGGCCAGCGTGATTCCGGCCAACACCTACAGCGGTCAGGCGGTCGACGTGCCTACCGCCGCCATCCCCAACTTCCTGATCACGCACAGCGGTGTCTCCGACGACATCGCCTACCGCATGACCAAGGCCCTGTACGACAACATCGAGACGCTCTACGCGGCTCACAACGCGGCCAAGGCGATCAAGCGCGAGAACGCCGTCAAGGGCATGCCCGTGCCGCTGCACCCCGGGGCCGAGCGTTACTACAAAGAGGTGGGCCTGATCAAGTAGCCGGGCCTGCCGACACACCACGCACACCGACGCGGCCCCTTCGTGGGGCCGCTTCCATTGCAGTCGACCCCAGGCGCGCATGAACGACGACAACAGCACCCACTTCCAGGACAGCCACGGCATCCGGCTGCGCGGGGCCATCTTCTGGGTGGCGATCGCGTTTTCGAGCTACCAGCTCTGGATGGCGTCGTTCCACCCGCTGTCCAGCCAGGTCATCCGCGCCATCCACGTCGGCTTCGTGCTGCTGATGATCTTTGCGCTGTTTCCGCCGATGGGCGGCCGCTCGCGGGGCTGGCGCCTGCTGGGCTGGATGCTGGGCATGGTCGGTTTTGCCACCGGCCTGTACCAGTGGCAGTTCGAGGCCGACCTCACCCTGCGCTCGGGCGACCTCACCCGCGCCGACTGGGTGGTGGGCCTGGCACTGATGGGCCTGGTGTTCGAGGCCGCGCGCCGTGTCATGGGCTGGGGCCTGCCGCTGGTGTGCGCCGTCTTCCTGCTCTATGCCATCTTCGGCCAGCACCTGCCGGGTGCGTTGGCGCACCGGGGCTACGGGCTCGACCAGGTGGTCAGCACACTCAGCTTCGGCACCGAAGGCCTGTACGGCACCCCGACCTACGTGTCGTCGACCTACATCTTCCTCTTCATCCTCTTCGGTGCCTTCCTCGAGCAGGCGGGCATGATCTCGCTGTTCAACGACTTCGCGATGGGCACGGTGGGCCACACGCGCGGCGGCCCGGCCAAGGTGTCGGTGATCTCGTCGGGCCTGATGGGCACGATCAACGGTTCGGGCGTGGCCAACGTCGTCACCACCGGCCAGTTCACGATTCCGCTCATGAAACGTTTCGGCTACAGCCCGGCCTTTGCCGGCGGGGTCGAGGCCACGGCGAGCATGGGCGGGCAGATCATGCCGCCGGTGATGGGTGCGGTGGCCTTCATCATGGCCGAGACCATCAACGTGCCCTACATCGCCATCGTCAAGGCGGCGCTGATCCCGGCCATCCTCTACTTCGTCACCGCCTTCTGGATGGTGCACCTGGAGGCTGGGCGCAAGAACCTGATGGGCCTGCCCAAGGCCGAATGCCCCGACCCCTGGGCCGCCGTGCGCCAGCGCTGGTACCTGCTGCTGCCGCTGGCCGGGCTGGTGGCGCTGCTGTTCTCGGGCTACACGCCGCTGTTCTCGGGTTCGGTCGGCCTGGGCCTGACGGTGATCCTGATCTTCGGCGCGGCCGTCATCAGCGGCGTCAAGGGCATGGCGCTGCGCGTCCTGGCCTGGGTGCTGCTGGGGTTCGCCTGCGCCGGCTTCTTCCAGTTCGGTGTCGGCACCTTCTTCGTGCTGACGGCGCTGCTGGTGGCGCTGACGCTCATCCTGCGCACCGGCGCCGACGCCCGTGCGCTGGCGGTCAAGGCACTGGTGGACGGCGCGCGCCATGCGCTGCCGGTGGCCATCGCCTGCGCGCTGGTGGGGGTGATCATCGGTGTCATCAACCTCACCGGCGTGGCGGCCGAACTGGGTGGCACCATCATCGCCATCGGCCGCGAGAGCCTGTTCCTGGCGCTGCTGCTGACGATGGTCACCTGCCTGGTGCTGGGCATGGGCATACCCACCATTCCCAACTACATCATCACCAGTTCGCTGGCCGCGCCGGTGCTGCTGGAACTGGGCGTGCCGCTGATCGTCTCGCACATGTTCGTGTTCTATTTCGGCATCATGGCCGACCTGACGCCGCCAGTGGCGCTGGCCTGCTTCGCGGCGGCGCCGATTGCGCGCGAGACCGGGCTGAAGATCAGCATGCAGGCGCTGCGCGTGGCCATCGCCGGCTTCATCGTGCCCTTCATGGCCGTCTACAGCCCGGCGCTGATGCTGCAGACCGGCACCTGGGTCGACACCACCTGGATCGTCTTCAAGGCGCTGGTGGCCATTGCCATGTGGGGCGCCGGCGCCATCGGCTTTCTGATCGGCCGGCTGAACCTGCTGGAGCGTGTGCTGGCGGTGACGTCGGCCAGCTTCCTGGTGGTGGCGCTGCCCCTCACCGACGAGATCGGCCTGGGCGCGGTGGCCCTGCTGGTGGCCTGGCACTTCTGGCGCACGCGCCGCCTTCGCGCGGCGGGCGCGCTGGGCTGAAGCCCGGGGCCTGCCCGACAGTGTCCGTGCTCGGCATGTGTCTGATGCTGGTGGCCACGGCCGCCGCGCCCGGCAGCACGGCGGCACACGGCACGCCGGTCTTCGTCGCGGCCGAAGCCTTCACGCTGGCCTGGACACATTCGATCGAAAAGCAGCGCTGGGAAGAAGACTACCTGGTGCTGCCCGGCGCCACGCGCGAAGCGCCCCCGCGGCTGCGCGCCAGTGCCGCGCGTGTGCGCGGCTCTGCCGCGGGCATGGAACCCCCCGAAGGCGCGCGCCTCGTCGGTGGCTGGTACACCTACACGCCGGCCATTACCCACCCCGAGGAACTGCGACTGACACGTTCCGAGTTCACGCCCGACTTCGAGCTCTGCCTGCGTGGCGTGTGCCACCCCATGGGCCACTGGCTGGCCAGCGACGGCGGCGTGACGCGGCTGACGGCCTGCAGCCGGTGAAACGCCTAGGGGCCTGGCAGTGCTCCGGGCTGGCCGCTGGCCAGGTAGCGGGACCGGGTTTCGGCGTTCATCGGGTACAGGCCCGGCAGGCTGGCGCCCTGGTTCACCTGCTGCATGATCCAGGCCTCCATGCGCTCCTGCTCGGGTGCCAGCTGCGCCATCTCACGGACCAGCACGGCCGGAATCAGCACCGCGCCGTCGTCGTCGATGACCAGCACATCGCCAGGGAACACGGCCACGCCGCCGCAGGCGATGGGCTGCTGCCACGCCACGAAGGTGAGGCCGGCCACCGAAGGCGGCGCGGCCGCACCCCGGCACCACACCGGCAGCCCGGTGCCCAGCACACCGGCCACGTCGCGCACCACGCCGTCTGTCACCAGGCCCGCGACGCCGCGCTGGGCCATGCGGGCGCAGAGGATGTCGCCAAAGATGCCGGCGTCGCAGACGCCCATGGCGTCGGCCACCGCGATGCAGCCTGCCGGCATGGCCTCGATCGCGGCCCGCGTGGAGATGGGTGAGGCCCACGATTCGGGCGTGGCCAGGTCTTCGCGCGCCGGCACGAAACGCAGCGTGAAGGCGCGGCCCACGAGCCGCGGCTGCCCGGCACGCAAGGGCCGCGCGCCGCGCAGCCACACGTTGCGCAGGCCCTTCTTCAGCAGCAGCGTGGTCAGCGTGGCGGTGGTGACCTGGGAAAGCACCTCGACCACGTGGGGGTCCAGGCTCATGTCGATGTCGCTGTTCATGCGGGACTCCGGCTTCGGGCGGTGGCAGGGGAAATGGGGCGTGGCAGCGCGTGCTCAGCCCAGCTGCGCCAGGCGCCGCGCCTGGCGCGTGGTCAGGCGCGCGATGTCGGCGACATCGGCCGCCGACAGCCGCGGGCCCGGCCTGCGCACGGTGGCGCTGGCGATCACGCCGCGTTCGGCCAGCAGGTGTTTGCGCACCGCCAGGCCGATGCCGGCCTGCTGCTCGTAGCGCGCCAGCGGCAGGTAGGCGTCGAAGAGGTCGTGGGCCCGTTCCACGTCGCCGGCGGCGTGGGCGCGGCACACGTCCACCATCATTTCGGGGTAGGCAAACCCGGTCATCGCGCCATCGGCGCCGCGGCTCAGTTCCTCGGGCAGGAACAGGCCGCCGCCGTTGCCCGTCAGGATGGCGACGCGGCGCACGTCGCCTGCCTGGCTGGCGGCGCGGATGGCGCCTATCTTGGCCAGCCCGGGGCAGTCTTCGGCCTTCAGCATGACGCAGCCCGGCGCGTTCTTCAGGATGCGCAGGATGACCGCGGTGGACATCTGCACGCCCGTGGCCACCGGGTGGTCCTGCAGCACCCAGGGCACCTGCGCGCCCAGCGTCTCGTTGACCATGTCGAAGTAGGCGACGATCTGCTCGTCGGTGCGCACGGTGGACGGTGGCGCGACCATCACGCCGGCCGCGCCGAGGTCCATCACGCTGCGCGTCAGCTCGGCCATCGGCGCAAACCCTGCCGCCGAGGCCCCCACGACCACGGGCACGCGCCCGTCGACGCGGGCCAGCACGCGCGCGACGAAGGCCCTCGACTCGTCGGCCGTGAGCTTGGTGGCCTCGCCCATGATGCCCAGCACGGTCAGGCCGGTGACGCCGCAGCCGAGGTAGAAGTCGACCATGCGGTCGGCGCTGTGCAGGTCGAGCGCGCCGTCGCTGGCAAACGGGGTCACGGCGATCAGGTACACGCCGGTGGCGGTGGCATCCAGCTGTTTCACGGGCACTCCAGGAGTTGGGCCTGGCCGCTTTCGTCACGGCGAACGACAGCGCCTGGGCTCGGCCAGGCATCATATCGACGCCGCAGCGCCCGTCGGTGCCTGCGACGACGGGCGCCGCCGACGGACCCGGGCTGGGCATCGGCGTGGCGGCCGCACAATCGTCGCGTGACTGCCCCTCTCGTTTTCCTCGTCCCCGGCTTCTTCGGTTTCACCACGGTGGGGGCGGTGAGCTACTTCGCCGACGTCGAACGCACGCTCGGCGCGGCCCTGCGCCGGCGCGGCGTGAAAGCGCGCATCGTGTGCTGCAACACCCGGCCGACGGCGTCGATACCCCGCCGCGCCGCCGGACTGCTGGGCGAGGTGCGCCGCCGCGGCGCGTTGAGGGCGCCGGCGCTGCACTTCATCGGCCATTCGACAGGCGGCCTGGACATGCGGCTGCTGCTCACGCCGGGCCTGCGTGGCCCCAGCGGTGCAGCAGCGGCGCAAGTGGCCGCGCTGACGCGCACCGCGACTTCCGTGGCCACGCCGCACCACGGCACGCCGCTGGCCAACCACTTCAGCACGGTGCAAGGGCAGACGCTGCTGATGGTGCTGAGCGCGCTGGCCACCTCGGGCCAGGGGCGCGGCGCCATCGTGGCCGCCGCCAGGGCCATCGCGCTGGCGGCGCGGCTGGACGACTGGCTCGGGCGTTCACAGGGCCCGCTGGACCGCCTCGCCAAGGGCCTGCTCGACAGGCTGCGTTTCGACCGCGACGACCCGGTGTGGCGCTATCTCGACGAGATCCAGAACGACCAGGGCGCGGTGCTGCAGCTCACGCCGGAAGGCATCGACCTCTTCGATGCCGCGGTGGCCGACCACCCCGACATCGCCTACGGCTGCGTCGTCGCCGGTGTGCCGCCGCCGCGCGAAGACCTCAAGCTGAGCGGGCTGCTCGACCCCGAGTACGTCTCGCTGCGGGCGCTGTTCCGACTGCTGCACGGGCTGACGGGCCGGCCGCACCGCCACTACCCCTACCCGGTGCCGGCACAGGCCACGCAGCGACTGCTCGACGGTGCGCTGGGCTTCAGTGCCACGCCCGCCACCAGCGACGGCATCGTGCCGACGCTGAGCCAGTTGCACGGCCGTGTGCTGCACGTCGCACGCGCCGACCACCTGGACGTCGTGGGCCACTACACCCTGGCCGCAGAAGGCCACACCGCCGACTGGCTGCCTTCGGGCGCCGGCTACACCCCCCAGGCCTTCGAGGCCACCTGGGACGCGGTGGCGGCGGCCATCGCCGGCGAGGGCTGAAGACGATGGCCATCCAGTGGTTCCCCGGCCACATGCACACGACGCGGCTGGCGATGGGCAAGCGGCTGAAGTCGGGCATCGACGTCGTCATCGAGATGCTCGACGCGCGCCTGCCCGGCGCCAGCGCCAACCCGCTGCTGGCCAGCCTGACCGCCGGCAAGCCGGCGTTGAAGCTGCTGAACAAGCAGGACCTGGCCGACCCGGCGCGCACCACGCTCTGGCTGGAGCACTACAACGCGCTGCCCGCCACGCGCGCCATCGGACTGGACGCCAGCGAAGCGGCGCCAGCGGCGCGGCTCATACAGGCCTGCCGCACGCTGGCACCGTTGCGCGGCGGCATGGTCAAGCCGCTGCGGGTGCTGATCTGCGGCATACCGAACGTGGGCAAGAGCACGCTCATCAACACGCTGGTCAAGCGCAAGGCCGCCAAGACCGGCGACGAGGCCGGCATCACCAAGACCGAACAGGTCATCGTGCTGGCCAGCGACGTGACGCTCTACGACACGCCCGGCATGCTGTGGCCCCGCATCACGGCGCCTGAAGACGGCTACGCGCTCGCCGCCAGCGGCGCCATCGGCCGCAATGCCTACGACGAACACGAAGTGGCGCTGGCGCTGCTGGAACGGCTGCAGGTCGCCTACGCGGCGGCCCTGGCCACACGCTACAAGCTGCCCGACGCGGCGGCGGTGGCCACGATGCACGCCGATGCCTTGCTGGACCTGGTCGCGCGGCAGCGCGGCTACGTGCAGGCCGGCGGCGGCCTGAACCTGCAGAAGGCCGCCGAGGCGGTGCTCAACGACTTCCGCTCGGGTGCCCTGGGGCGCATCACGCTCGAGACGCCCGAAGAACACGCCGCCTGGGTCGCCGCCGGGGCGGCGCAGGAAGCGCTGCGCCTCGCCCGCCGCCACCCCGGCAAGCACAAGCCCGAACCCGAGACTTCATGAATCCAAGCCCACCGCGTCTGCCCCTGCCCTGCCCGCCGTCTGCGCACCAGCGCTTCGTTCGGCGCGGCCTCGTTGCCTGGTCGCTCTGTGGCGCGCTGGCCGCCGGTGCCGCGGAGGCGCCGGTGGCCCCTGCAGCGCCGCTGACCCCCATCGCCACGCTCGACCTGCAGCGCTACATGGGCACCTGGTACGAGGTGGCGAAGTTCCCGAACCGCTTCCAGGGCCAGTGCGCCGGCCCGGCCTCGGCCGACTACAGCCTGCAGCCCGGCGGCACGGTGCGGGTGGTGAACCGCTGCCCATTGGCCGACGGCAAGGTCGACCAGGCCATCGGCGAAGCGCGGCGCATCGGGCCCGAGGGCTCACCGACGCTGGAGGTGCGCTTTGCGCCGGCCTGGCTTTCGTGGCTGCCCTTCGTCTGGGGCAACTACTGGGTGGTGGACCTCGACCCGGCCTACCAGCTGGCCGTGGTCAGCGAGCCGAAACGCGAGTTCCTGTGGGTGCTGTCGCGCCAGCCCGCCGTGGAACCCGCGGTGTGGGACGCCTTGATGGCGCGCCTGCGCCTGCAGGGTTTCGACCTGTCGCGCCTGCGGCGCGCCGACGCCAAGCCGTAGCGACGCAACGGCGGCACGGCGGCGCGTCAGGCGACGATGACGCGTGGCGTGCCCGCCGTCGCGCTGATCCGGCCGACGACGGCCGCAGCGTCGAAGCCATGGCGGCCGAACACCGCCATCACCTCGTCCACCGCGCCCGGCGCGCAAGCCACGAGCAGGCCACCGCTGGTCTGCGGGTCGGTCAGCAGCGCCTGGTCTTCGGCCGCGAAGCCTGCGGGAACGACCACCCCGTCACCGTAGCCCGCCCAGTTGCGCCCCGAAGCGCCGGTGGCGAAACCCCGGCCCACCAGCGTGCGCACGCCCGGCAGCAAGGGCACGGCGGGCCAGTCGAGGTGCACGTCGCACTTCGCGCCGCGCGCCATTTCCAGCGCGTGACCGGCCAGGCCGAAGCCCGTGACGTCGGTCAGCGCATGCACGCCCGGCAGCGCGGCCAGGTCGGGCCCGGCGGTGTTGAGCTTCGTGGTGCAGGCGATCATCTTCGCGTAGGCCGCGTCGCCGAGTTCACCCTTCTTCAGCGCCGCGCTCATCACGCCCACACCGATGGGCTTGCCGAGCACCAGCACGTCGCCCGGCTGCGCGTCGGCGTTGCGCTTGACGTGTTTGGGGTGCACCAGACCAAGCGCCACCAGGCCGTAGATGGCCTCGACGCTGTCGATGGTGTGGCCGCCGGCGATGGGGATGCCCGCCGTGCGGCAGACCGAGGCACCCCCTTCGAGGATGCGGCCGATGGTGGCCGTCGACAGCACGTTGATCGGCATGCCGACCAGCGCCAGCGCCATGATCGGCCGCCCGCCCATCGCGTAGACGTCGCTGATGGCGTTGGTGGCGGCGATGCGCCCGAAGTCGAAGGGGTCGTCGACGATGGGCATGAAGAAGTCCGTGGTGGCGATCAGTGCCTGCTCGTCGTTGAGCTGGTAGACCGCCGCATCGTCGGCGGTCTCGATGCCGACGAGCAGTTCCTTCGGGATGGGCATCGCGGCGGTGCCCTTCAAGATTTCGCTCAACACACCGGGAGCAATCTTGCAGCCGCAACCGCCGCCGTGGGACAGGGAGGTCAACCGCGGCTCGGCCAGGCGATCGGTGACGTTGGGGGGGGCATTCATCGGCGGGCTCCTGGAGCGGCGGGGGGAGACGTGAGAGAGGGCGCTGTGGCCGGGCCGCCGGCCGGTTGGGCCAGCAGGCGCGCGACCAGGCCGAGCAGCGCAGCGCTTTCGGCCTGCGGGTCGAAGAGCGGCGCCCGCCGGGCCTGTTGCACCAGCAGGGCCGGCAGCATAGCCGCATCGTCGCGGGCACGCGCCAGCAGGGCCGCGAGGCCCGCCGCATCGCCGGGCTCGAAGACGCCCGTGTGCCCGGCGCCCAGCAGCCCCAGGTTGCCGTCGATGCGCGAGGCCAGCACCGGCGTGCCGCTGCGCATGGCCTCGATCACGACATGCGCGCCGCCTTCCATGCGGCTCGCGTGCACCAGCACATGGGCACGCTGGATGTGCCCGCGCACGGCGGCGTGCGGCAGGCCGCCCAGCCAGCGGTAGTTGGTCTGCGCCGCGGCCAGCGCGGCGGCCTCGACGCCGAGTGCGGGGTCGAGCGCGTTGCCGATGTGGTCGAGCAGGATGTCGCTGCGCCGCGCCAGCAGGCGCGCGGCGGCGAAGTAGGTCTGCGGGTCCTTCTCGTCGCGCAGGTGACCGACCATCAGCGCGCGCAGGTGGCGTTGCGTGTGCGCAAGGGTGCGCAATGCGCTGCACGACTGCAGTACCACTTCGCACTTGCTCCTGTACTCGGCCGGCAGTTGCTTGGCGCCGAATTGATTCAGCACGATCAAGGCATCGGCCAGCGCCAGCGAGCGCTGCGCGCTGGTGTCGGTGTGGATGTCGCGGTAGAGGTCGGTTCCGGTCAGCGCCAGCAGCAGCGGACGCGAAGGGTGGGCGGCGCGCCAGGCGGCCGCCGAGCTCGCCGAGCGGCGGGCGTGCAGCGCGATCAGCAAATCGGCATCGCCACCGACGTCGGGATCGGCGTCGGCCGCGTCCCAGCGGCCGGCCAGGCGAACACGGTAAGCTGGACTCAGGAAGCGCGCCCAGCGGCGCGCAGTCTGCCAATTGCCGTTGTTCGCCGATGCGAACGCTGGCGTGACGATGACGATGGACTGACGATGCATGACGCAAGCCTAGCGCCTGCCGGCCGGGCCACGCCGGCCGGTCACGCCGACCACCCCGATACCCCCGCCGTGGGCGCACCCGCGCGCCTGGCGCGTCAAGGCGATGCGGCGGCCCTGGCGCAGGCGCTGCAGGACAGCGGGCGCGACACGCTGGCCACCTTTGCGGCCTACGAGGCCGCGCTGCCCGGGCTGGTGGTGCCGCAGCGCGACGAGCTCAACCCGCCGCTGTGGGAACTGGGGCACATCGGCTGGTTCCACAGCTGGTGGCTGGGGCGCTTTCCCGCGCACGCGCAGGGCGTGGACGCCGACCCCGACGCGCCGCGTCTGGCCTCGTCGCGCGCCGACGCCGACCACCTCTACAACTCCAGCCTGGTGCCGCATCACACCCGCTGGCAGCTGCCGCTGCCCGATGCCGCGGCCACCCGCGCCGACCTGCAGCAGCAACTCGACGAGACCCTGGCCCTGCTGGCCCGGCTGCCGCCCGCGAGCACCGACGACCGCAGCCTGTACTTCTTCCGCCTGGCGCTGCTGCACGAGGACATGCACCACGAAGCCGCGCTCTACATGGCGCAGGCCCTGGGCATTGCCATCGAGGATGGCCGCTGGCAGCCCGCCGCCCTGCCCCCGCCACCACCCGCGCTACCCCTGGCCGCCGGGCACTGGCCGCTGGGCAGCGCGGCCGACGCCGGTTTTGCCTTCGACAACGAGCTCTGCGCCCATGGTGTCGAACTGCCGGCCACCATACTCGACGCCCAGGCCGTGCGCTGGGCCGAGTTCCTGCCCTTCGTCGAGGTCGGCGGCTATGCCGACGAACGTTGGTGGACACGCGGCGGCCGCGTCTGGCTGGCAGCCAGCGGCGCGCGCGCGCCGCGCTACCTGCAGCGCGAAGGCGCCACCTGGCTGCAGAACCGCCAGGGCCGCTGGCAGCCGCTGCGGCCGGAAGAAGCCGCTTGCCACCTGACCCAGCACGAGGCACTGGCCTGGTGCCGCTGGGCCGGCCGCCGCCTGCCCACCGAGGCCGAGTGGGAACGCGCCGCACTCACCGCCGGCCCGGCCTTCCGCTGGGGCGACGTGTGGGAATGGACGGCCAGCCCCTTCGCGCCCTACCCCGGCTTCCGTGCCCACCCTTACCGCGATTACTCGGCGCCCTGGTTCGACGGCCGGCCGGTGTTGCGCGGTGCGTCCTTCATGACCCAGCCGCGACTGCGTCACCCGCGTTACCGCAACTACTTCCCGCCGGCGCGCAACGACGTGCCGGCCGGGTTTCGCAGCTGCGCGATGTAAATGATGGGTCGGCCGGGGCGACGGCGACGCATGTCGCGTGCCGCAGCGGCATGGCGCCGCATCACCCCAGCGCCGCCCTCAGCCCGTCGCCAGAAAGACGCCGAACCAGCCCTGCGTGTCGGTCCAGCGCCGCACGCCGGTGTAGCCAGCCTCGCGCAGCAGGGCCTCGAAGGCCGCAGGCTGCCACTTCGCCGAGTTCTCGGTGTGGATGCGCTCGCCGGCGTCGAACTGGCGTTCGCCGCCGGCCCAGTTGACGGTCAGCCGGCGGCGGGCTTCCAGGTGCATCTCGATGCGCGAGGCGTCGGCGTCGAAGAAGGCCACGTGGCGCCAGTCGCGCACACGGAAGTCGGCGCCCAGCAGGCGGTTCAGGTGGCTCAGCAGGTTGAGGTTGAAGGCCGCGGTGACACCCAGCGCATCGTCGTAGGCGGCCTCCAGCACCGCCGCCGGCTTGACGAAATCGACACCGATCAGCAGCGCCCCGCCGGCGGCCGTCCTGCGCGCTTCGCGCAGCAGGCGCAGCGCCTCGGTGCGCGCGAAGTTGCCGATCGACGAACCCGGGTAGAACACCAGCGACGGCCCGTCGGTCAAGGCCGCGGGAAGTGCCAGACGCGTCGAGAAGTCCAGGCCGACACCCACCAGCGACATTGCCGGATGTTCACGCTGCAGCGTGGCCAGCGCCTGACGCAGGTAGTCCACCGAGATGTCCACCGCCACGTAGCGCCGCGGCACCAGCGGGCCGAACAGCCGCGCCGCCTTGGCGCAGCTGCCGGCGCCCAGGTCGATCAACGCCGGCGCGGGGCCGGTGGCGCACAGCACCGCGTCGGCGATGGCCGCGCCGTTCTGCGCCAGAATGGCGGCCTCGGTGCGCGTGGGGTAGTACTCGGGCAGTTCGGTGATGGCATCGAACAGCCGCGAGCCCAGCGCGTCGTAGAAGAACTTGGGCGAGACGTGGGCGCGGGTGGCGCGCAATCCCTCGGCTGCCTCGTGCGCCAGCACGGCATCTTCGACACGGTGGATCTGCAGGAATTCTGGGGTCTTCATCGGGTCTTGCTGCCGGCCGGTTGCGTCGGGCCCGTGGCTTTGCGGTGCACTCTAGCAGTGCGGCGTGGTCATGGTCGTGCCGGGCACCTGGCGCGCCGAGCACCCGAACCCCTTGCAAACACCCCGGAGCCTTTCATGATCAAGCCCGTCTCCCTGGCCACACGCCGTGCTGTCCTGGGCTGTGCCCTGCTCGCGGTCGGCGGCCTGTCGTACGCCCAGCAGGTCTTCCGTGTCACCACCATTCCCGAAGAGGCGGCCACCGAGCAGACGCGCAAGTTCGGGCCCATCGCCGCCTACCTCGAGAAGAAGCTGGGCATGAAGGTGGAATTCACGCCGGTCAGCGACTACCCCGCGGCCGTGGAGGTGATGGTCAACAAGAAAGTCGACCTGGTGTGGTTCGGTGGCTTCACCTTCGTGCAGGCCAATCTGCGGTCGGGCGGCAAGATCATCCCGCTGGCGCAGCGCGAGGAAGACACCAGGTTCCAGTCGGTGTTCATCGCCAAGACCGATTCGGGCATCAAGACCCTGGCCGACATGAAGGGCAAGCAGGTCAGCTTCGGCTCGCAGAGCAGCACGTCGGGGCACCTCATGCCGCGCAGCAACCTGCTCAACGCCGGCATCACGCCCGAGAAGGACTTCCGCCGCGTCGCCTACAGCGGCGCGCACGACGCCACCATCGCCAGCGTCGTCAGCGGCAAGGTCGACGCCGCGGCGCTCGACATCACGGTGTGGAAGAAGTTCGTCGCCGAGAACAAGGTCGACACCAAGGCCGTCGATGTGTTCTTCACGACGCCGCCGTTCTTCAACTACAACTGGTCGGTGCATGCCGACATGCCGGCCGAGCTGCGCGAGAAGGTGAAGAAGGCACTGCTCGACATCGACCCCGCCACGCCTGAAGGCAAGGAGATCCTGCAGCTCAACCGCGCCACGCGCTACATCCCGACCTCGGCCGAGAACTACAAGGGCCTCGAGGCGGCCGGGCGCAGCGCCGGGCTGATCTGAGCCTGCCTGCACTTTCGATCACGGCGCGCACGTGAAGCTCGAGCTCGTGGAGGTCGCCGCGCGCCACCCGGCGGCGCGGCCCGGCGCAGCGCCCGCGCTGCAGGCGCTGAACCTGCAGGTGGCGGCGGGGGAGCACGTGGCGGTGATCGGCCCTTCGGGCGCCGGCAAGACCACGCTGCTGCAGGTGCTGGCCTGCGCGCTGCCGCCCACCGCCGGCACGCTGCAGGTGAACGGGCAGGACCCCTGGGCACTGCCGCGGCGTGCGCTGCAACGCCTGCGCGGGCGCCTCTTCCTGGCGCCGCAGGTGCCGCCGCTGCCGCCGCGGCAGCGGGTCGTCACCGCGGTGCTCGCCGGCCGGCTGCCGGCGATGGGTCTGCTGGCCAGCCTGCGTTCGCTGTTCTACCCCAGCGACATCCCGGCGGCGCATGCGGCGCTGGAGTCCTTCGACCTCGCCGACAAGCTGTTCGAACGTGTCGACCGCCTCTCGGGCGGCGAACGCCAGCGCGTGGGCCTGGCGCGCGCGCTGCTGGCGCCGGCCGGGCTGTGGCTGGTGGACGAGCCGCTGTCGGCGCTGGACCCCACACGTTCGCGCCAGGCCGTGCAGACGCTGGTGCAGCAGGCGCGCTCGCGCGACGTCACGCTGGTGGCCACGCTGCACCAGGTGGACGTGGCGCTGGCGCACTTTCCGCGCATCGTGGCGCTGCGCGACGGCCAGTTGGCCTTCGACCTGCCCGCGGCCGAAGTCACGCGTGAACGGCTGGAACGCCTGTACGCGCAGCACGAACACGAACTGCTCGGCGCCCCGGCAGCGGCCGCCGACACGCCGCCTGCCGCGCCAGCGCCGGTGGCCATGCACTGCCGCTGAGGGCGACTGGCCGTGGAACTTGCACCCCGCGCTGCCGTCACGCCGCCCGACCGCGACCCGGCCTGGCTGGCGCGGGTGTTCTGGCTGGGTGCCGGGCTCGTGCTGCTGTGGCCGTTGATGGTGGCCACCGAGTTCAAGCCCTGGATCCTGGTCGAACCCGCGAACCTGAAGGTCACCGGCCAGTTCCTCGCCACCTTCCTGCCGCCCGCACATTCGCCCGAGTTCCTGGCCATGGTGGCGCGCGAGTCCTGGCGGACCGTGGCCATCGCCACGGCGGGCATGACGCTGGCGCTGGTGATCGCGCTGCCGCTGACGCTGCTGTCCACGGGCATGCTGTCGGTCTCGGCGCTGTCCGGGCGCATGGCGCGCGGTCCTTTCTGGCTGCGCCAGGCGGTGCGCTGGCTGCTCATCGTGCTGCGCAGCGTGCCCGAACTGGTGTGGGCGCTGGTCTTCGTGCGTGTCGTCGGCCTGGGGCCGACCTCGGGTGTGCTGGCCATTGCGCTGACCTACGGCGGCATGCTGGGCAAGGTCTACGGCGAGATCCTGGAAAGCGGCGAGGGCCACGCCACGCAGAACCTGCTGCGCAACGGCACTTCGCGCATGCAGGCCTTCTTCTACGGTCTGCTGCCGCAGAACGCGGCCGAGCTGACGAGCTACACCGTCTACCGCTGGGAATGCGCCATCCGCAGCAGTGTCGTGCTGGGCTTCGTCGGCGCCGGCGGGCTGGGGCAGGAGATGGACAACTCGATGAAGATGTTCCACGGCGGCGAGGTCTTCACGATGCTGGCTGTGTTCGTGGCGCTTGTGGCGCTGGCCGACCACGTCAGTGCCGGCTTGCGCAAGGCGCTGGGCTGAAGGCATTCCATGGACCCGCGCCCCGCCGCCAACCTGCCCTACAAGCTGCCGCCGCCGCTGTTCAACCTGCGCTGCAAGGCCTGCTGGTTCAGCGTCGCCCTGATCTTCCTGGTGTGGGCCAGCTTCTGGAGCCTGGACCTGCAGTGGGGCCAGTTCCTGTCGCTCGACGCGGCGCGCAGCATGGGGCGATTCGGCGCCGAGTTCTTCCCACCCGACACCTCGCCCGCGTTCCTGACGAAGGTGGCCGTCGGCACCTGGGAAACGCTGGCGATGTCGGCGCTGGGTACCGTGCTGGCCGCCGCCGCTGGCCTGCTGCTGGCACTGCCGGCGAGCCGGCTGCACGCCGCAGACGGCGCCCCCGGCCGCGGCGCGACGCGGCTGTTGCTGAATGCGCTGCGCGCCGTGCCCGAGCTGGTGTGGGCTGGGCTGCTGCTGATCGCCGCCGGGCTGGGCCCCTTCGCCGGCACGCTGGCGCT
>JAURZK010000052.1 GCA_030653505.1 Rubrivivax sp. | reverse complement strand
TGAGCGTGACGATGACCTCTTCGGCACCTTCGACGACGTGGGCGTTGGTCATGATGAAGCCGTCGGCGGTGAGCACGAAGCCCGAGCCGACGCCGCGCTGCTGCGGTGGCGTGTCGTCCTCACCGCGCGGGTTGCCGCGGGGCTGCGGCCGGTTGGGCATGGGGATGCCGAAGCGGCGCAGGAACTCTTCCATGCGCGGGTCGACTTCGCCCGCACTGCTGGCGCTTTCACGGCGCTCGGTGGTGCGGATGTTGACGACCGAGGGACCGACGCGATCCGCCAGTTCGGAGAAGTCGGGCAGCTGCACGGTCGGCGTGGCCTGCGCCAGGCTGGGCAGCGGATGCAGCGCAGCGGCGGCCAGGGTCAGGGAGGCCAGGCCGAACGCAAAACGGCCGGTCCAGGAGCGAACGGAGATCATGTGGCTTGCTTTCATGCGATGCAGCTTGTGGGGTGCCATGAGAGGCAGGAACGACGGAAAAGTTCAGGGCCGGCGACGGTCGAGGGCTTCGGCGAAGAGCTTCAGCGCAGGAACGGGCACGTCGCCGACGACGGTGACCCAGTACTCGCCGCGGCGCTGCATCAGCGTGCCGGTGGCGCCCTGCTGGGCGCGCAGCTCGCTGCGGTGGCGCTGCGCCTGGTAGGGTTCGATGAACAGCGAGACATGCGTCAGGCCGTCGGTGAACACGACCTGCAGCACCGGGGCCTGGTCGCCCGCCGTTTCCATGCCGCGGCGCACGCAGGCGGCAAGCTGGAAGCCGGCCACCGGGCGCTGCAGCACCCAGCCCTCGGCGGCGAGTTCGGTGCGATGCTGCTGCGGGCGCACGACGCGCCAGCCGTCCAGGCTGCGCGGGTTGCGCAGGTCCTGCAGCACGACCTCGGGCCGCGGCTTAACGCCGATGGCCACCTCCGAGAACTGCGTCGACTCCAGCACCGGCGCCGCCGCCGTGCCGCCTTCGGACAGGCCGATGACGTCGGCCCGCAACACCAGGCCCGTGGCCTCGTCTGCCCACAGGCGCTGCGGGTAGCGCAGCGCGTCGCGCGGCTGCAGGATGAACACGGCCGCATCGCGACCGGCCACACGGGCCATGCCTTCACGCCGCAGGTCGTAGAGTTCCAGCGCCTGCGGGTCGACCTGCTGCGGCGTCGTCGACCAGGCCGCCCGTGTCTCGCGCTTCTCGATCACGGCCACACGCGACTGCGGCCACAGCGTATGCACGGCGTCGTTGTGGCGCAGGATGCGCTGCTGGCGGCCGTCCAGCGCCTCGAGGTGCTCGTAGGTCTGGTCGCCCACGGCGTAGTGCCCCACGCGTGAACTGGACACGGTGCCGCCGATGCTGAAGACCATCGTGCCCTGGTAGTTCGCACCGCTTGCTGCGCTGCGGATGCGCGTCAGCCAGACCCGGGCTTCGGCGGCGGGCAGGGCTGCGGCATCGGGCCCGGCATCGGGCGCAGCACCTGCCACCGGCGGCAGCAGGCAACTCGCCAGCGCCAGCATCGGCAACCAGGCGCGCCGCGTCCACTCGGTCCGACGACGCCGAAGCAGCGCCTCCATCAGCGCGCGGGTGTGGCCGGTACGGTCATCTCGACGCGGCGCAGTGCACCGCCGGGCGCAGCCACCGCCACGCCGCCGCGTGCCGCCTGGTGGGCACGCAGGTACTCGTCCAGCCGTTCGTCGCGCACCACCACCATGGGCGCGGTGTCGGTCGCTTTCGCCAAGCCGACGGGCGCCTCGGCGCCGGGCTGGCTGACACCGGCGACCACCAGCACCCCGGCGACGACGACGAAGCCCGCTGCCGCTGCCACCGGCAGCAGCCAGTGCTGGCGGCGCGGTGCCGGCGTGGGCAGGGGCGCCAGCACCACGGGCTCGTTGGCCAGGCGTTCGCGCAGACCGGCCAGGAACACCGCGTCGCGCGTCGCCGGCCGCGCCAGATCGTCGGAGCGCATGACGTCGCCGATGAGCTGGTAGGCATGCCACGTGCGCCGCGCCTCGGCGTCGTCGCGCCAGCCTGCGCAGGCCCGGTCGGCAGCCAGCGCGTCACCGTCTGCCAGCGCAGAGAGGTACGCCCGGGTGTCGTCGGTGGCCGGTTGCAGGGGGGTGTTCGAGGGCTTGGCGTTCATGGCGGTGCTCAAGGGGTGACTTCGGAAGTCGATCGGGGTTCGGGTTACCAGCGCGCGCCGTCGCGAGTGTCGAGCAGCGGGCGCAGGCGGGTCGCAATGGCTTCGCGGGCACGGAAGATGCGGGAGCGCACCGTGCCTATCGGGCAGTTCATCATCTCGGCGATCTCTTCGTAGCTCAGACCTTCGATCTCGCGCAGCGTGATGGCCTGGCGCAGGTCTTCAGACAGCGCTTCGATGGCCGAGTTCACCGCAGTCGCGATTTCCTTGCTGGCGAGCAAGGCTTCGGGTGTTTCGCCGTCGGTTAGTTCATTCTCGGCGCGTGAAGTTTCCTCGCCGTCTTCGCCCGTGTTGCGTGACGACTCCAGCACCAGCGGGTCGCGCTTCATGTCCATCAGCGCCTTCTTGGCGGTGTTGACGGCGATGCGGTAGAGCCAGGTGTAGAAGGCGCTGTCGCCGCGGAACTGGGGCAGCGCGCGGTAGGCGCGGATGAAACTTTCCTGGGCGATGTCCTGGACGAGGTCGACATCGCGCACCATGCGCCCGATCAGGCGCTCGACGCGGCGCTGGTACTTGACGACCAGCATCTCGAAAGCCCGCACGTCGCCCCGCTTGACGCGTTCCACCAGCAGCGCATCGGCATCCGCGTCAGACATTCAGTCGGCAGCTCGTTCCGGGCGGGCGGCGCCGGCGGGGGTTTCGGGAGGGCGCGAATATACCGCGGCGCGCAGCGCGTGCCAGGCGGCGCCGGCCTCGGCTGCGGTGACGGCCAGCCAGGGGACGCGGCCGCTTGCGGCATCTGCGGGATGCAGTCGCAGCAGCATAAAAGGGCCGAGGTCGAACATCAGTTGCAGCCGCCCTGGCAGGCCGTCGGCCGTCCAGCGCTGGCCGTCCCATTGCAGCAGCCGTTCGCGCGGGCGTGACAGCCGCCAAGACAGCAGCAGCACGGCCGCGGCAACCGCTGCGGCGGGCGCGACGGGGGCCTCGAAGTGCAGCAGCGCCCAGGCTGCGGCCACACCGGCGGCCAAAGTGGGCAGCACGACGTTCAGCAGCCGCCATGGCCAGCCGCCCGTGCAGCGCACGGCCACCGCGGTTGGCGAGCGCATGGGGCCTCAGGCGCGCCGGAAGACCAGCGTGCCGTTGGTGCCGCCGAAGCCGAAGTTATTCTTCACCGCGACGTCGATCTTCATCTGCCGCGCCTCGTTGGCACAGTAGTCCAGGTCGCACTCCGGGTCCTGGTTGAAGATGTTGATGGTGGGCGGCGAGACCTGGTGGTGCAGGGCCAGCACGCTGAACACCGATTCGATGCCGCCAGCACCGCCCAGCAGGTGGCCCGTCATCGACTTCGTCGAGTTGACGACGAGCTTCTTCGCGTGGTCGCCGAACGCGAGCTTGATCGCGTTCGTCTCGTTCAGGTCACCCAGTGGCGTGCTCGTGCCGTGCGCGTTCAGGTAGTGCACGCCGTCGGCGTTGACACCGGCGTTGCGCAGCGCGGCCTTCATGCTGCGCTTGGGGCCGTCGACGTTGGGCGCAGTCATGTGGAAGGCGTCGGCGCCCATGCCGAACCCCGCAAGCTCGGCGTAGATCTTCGCGCCGCGCTTCTTGGCGTGTTCGTACTCTTCGAGGATCAGCACGCCGGCGCCTTCGCCGAGAACGAAGCCGTCGCGGTCCTTGTCCCAGGGGCGTGACGCGGTCTTTGGGTCGTCGTTGCGCACCGACAGCGCGCGTGCGGCCGCGAAACCGCCCACGCCCAGCGGCGACACCGTGCTCTCGGCGCCGCCGGCGATCATCACGTCGGCGTCGCCGTACTCGATGAGCCGCCCGGCCTCGCCGATGCAGTGCAGGCCGGTGGTGCAGGCCGTCACGATGGCCATGTTCGGGCCGGTGTAGCCGTACTGGATGGACACGTGGCCCGAGATCATGTTGATGATCGAGGCGGGAACAAAAAACGGCGAGATGCGGCGTGGCCCCCGTGCCGCGTACTCGATCTGCGTCTGCTCGATCATCGGCAAGCCGCCGATGCCCGAACCGACCATGCAGCCGTAACGTTCGGCACCATCTTCACCCAGTGCCTCGCCATGCGGCAGCCCGGCATCGCGCACGGCCTGCATGGCCGCGGCCATCCCGTAGTGGATGAAGCTGTCCATGTGGCGGGCTTCCTTGCCGGGGATGTAGTCCTCGATCTGGAAGCCCTTCACCTCGCCGGCGAAGCGGCAGGCGAAGGCCGAGGCGTCGAACTTCGTGATGAGGTCGATGCCGCTCCTGCCCGCCAGCAGGTTGGCCCAGCCTTCGGCCACCGAATTGCCCACCGGGCTGACGAGCCCGAGGCCGGTGACGACGACGCGACGCCTGGACATCGGCAATCAGGCCTTCTGGTGGGTCGACGCGTAGTCGATGGCCAGTTGCACGGTCGTGATCTTCTCGGCCTCTTCGTCCGGGATCTCGATGCCGAATTCGTCCTCCAGGGCCATCACCAGTTCGACGGTGTCGAGCGAGTCGGCGCCGAGGTCGGCCACGAAGGCCTTCTCGTTCGTGACATCGGCTTCAGGGACGCCGAGTTGTTCGGCAATGATTTTCTTGACGCGTGCTTCGATATCGCTCATGACTCCTCCGGGAGTGGGGTCGGTTCAAACAGCCCGCGATTCTACCGGCGGGGCCCGTACCGGATTTTCAGGCTGCAGGCGGCGCCTGCAGGTCGTGCTCTTCAGGCGGCGTCAGGCCATGTGCATGCCGCCGTTGACGTGCAGTTCGGTACCCGTGATGTAACCCGCCTCTCGGCTGGCCAGGAACAGCACGGCGTGCGCCACTTCCTCGGCCGCACCCAGGCGGCCCAGCGGAATCTGCGCCAGCAGCGCGGCCTTGGCGGCTTCGGGCAGGCCGTGTGTCATGTCGGTGGCGATGAAACCCGGCGCGACGCAGTTGACGGTGATCTGGCGGCTGCCGAGTTCGCGCGCCAGCGCGCGGGTCAAACCCGCCACGCCGGCCTTGGCGGCAGCGTAGTTGGCCTGGCCAGCGTTGCCTACTGAGCCCACCACCGACGTGATGTTGATCATGCGCCCGTAGCGCTGCTTCATCATCGGCCGCATCGCGGCGCGGCAGGCGCGGAAGACGGCCTTCAGGTTGGTGTCCAGTACCGCATCCCAGTCGTCGTCCTTCATGCGCATGGCCAGCGTGTCGCGCGTGATGCCGGCGTTGTTGACCAGCACGTGCAGGCCGCCCTGCGACTTCACCAGCGTGTCGATGGCGGCGTCGAGCGCCGCGCCGTCGGTGACGTTCAACACGATGCCCTGGCAGCCGGGAAAAGCTGCCAGCGCCTCGCCGATGCCGGCGGCGCCGGCCTCGGTGGTGGCGGTGCCGGTGACGCGGTAACCCGCGCCGGCAAGCGCCAGCGCGATGGCGCGGCCGATGCCGCGCGAGGCGCCCGTGACGAAGGCGACTTGCATTGGGGTTGAGGAGTCGCTCATGTCCGGTGCCTCAACTCCAGGTGCGCGATGACTCGTTCAAGCTTCCCGCCACGGGACCGACTTCGCCGGGCCGTTGGCGGACGGCCCCCTCGGGGGGTAGCGAACGCAGTGAGCGTGGGGGCCTCAGTCACCCAGCATCTCCTGCGCTGCCTTCAGGCTGGCGGGGTCGAGCACCGTGGTGGTGGTGAGGTCGGCGTCGATGCGCTTGACCAGCCCGGCCAGCACCTTGCCCGGCCCGCACTCGAAGATATGCGTCAACCCTCGGCCCTTCAGTGCCAGCGTCACCTCGACCCATCGCACGGGACCGAAGGCCTGGCGGTAGAGCGCATCGCGGATGGCGTCGGGCGCGGTCTGCACGGCGACGTCGACATTGTTGACCACCGGGATATGGGGGGTGCGCAGCGTCACGCCAACGAGCTTCTCGCGCAGCGCCTCGGCCGCAGGCTTCATCATCGACGAGTGGAAAGGCGCAGACACCGGCAGCAGCAGCGCGCGCTTGGCGCCCAGCGCCTTGAGCATGGCGCAGGCGAGGTCGACGCCGGCCTGGCTGCCGGCGATCACCGTCTGCTTGGGGTCGTTGAAGTTCGCGGGCGCTACAGGTTCCCCGCTTTCGGCGGCAGCCGTGGCGCAGCCTTCGCGCACCACGCTGGCGTCCAGGCCCAGGATGGCGGCCATCGCACCCGCACCCACCGGCACCGCCTGCTGCATGGCCCGGGCGCGGAAACGCACCAGCGGCAATGCGTCGGCCAGAGTCAGTGCACCGGCAGCCACCAGCGCGCTGTATTCACCCAGCGAGTGGCCAGCTACCGCGGCGGGTTCCGCGCCACCTTCGGCTCGCCAGGCCCGGTAGCAGGCAATGGCCGCCGTGAGCATCACCGGCTGCGTGTTGGTGGTGAGTTCCAGCGCTTCCCTGGGGCCTTCGCGGATCAGGCGCGCCAGGTCTTCACCCAGCGCGGCAGACGCTTCCTCGAGCGTCTGCGCGACGGCCGGGTGGTCACCCCAGGCGTCGAGCATGCCGACGGACTGCGAGCCCTGACCGGGGAAGACGAATGCAAATGCAGGCATGGTGGAGTGAGGCTGGGCGCAGCAGGTTCGGGAGTTCAGAAGTCGAGCAGCACCGCGCCCCAGGTGAAGCCGCCACCGACGCCTTCCAGCAGCACGGTGTGTCCGGGCTGGATGCGGCCGCTGCGCACGGCCACGTCCAGCGCCAGCGGCACCGACGCAGCCGAAGTGTTGCCGTGTTCGTCGACCGTGACCACCATCTTTTCCAGCGGCAACTTCAGCTTCTTCGCCGTGCCCTGCATGATGCGGATGTTGGCCTGGTGCGGCACCAGCCAGTCGATGTCCGCTTCGCTGCGGCCGGCCTTGGCCAGCACGGCGCGCGCGGCGCTTTCCAGCACACCCACCGCCAGCTTGAAGACGGCCTGGCCGTCCATCTTGAGCACCGGGTCGCCGAGCACCTGGCCGCCGCAGACCGTGCCGGGCACGCACAGGATGCCGACATGCTTGCCGTCGGCATGCAGTTCGGTGGCCAGGATGCCGGGTTCGACGCTCGATTCCAGCACCACCGCGCCGGCGCCGTCGCCGAACAGCACGCAGGTCGTGCGGTCGTCGAAGTCGAGGATGCGCGAGAAGACCTCGGCCCCCACCACCAGCGCGCACTGCACGCCGCCGGCGCGCACCATCGCGTCGGCCACGCTCAGCGCGTAGACGAAGCCGGCACACACGGCCTGCAGGTCGAAGGCCATGCAGCCGTTGGCGCCCAGCTTGTTCTGCAGGATGCAGGCGGTGGACGGGAAGACCATGTCGGGCGTCGACGTGGCGACGATGATGAGGTCGACGTCGTCGACGGTGCGGCCCGCGGCGTGCAGCGCGGCGCGGCAGGCGTGCAGCGCCAGGTCGCTGGCCGAGACGCCCTCGTCGACGAAGTGACGCGCCTTGATGCCGGTGCGTTCGACGATCCACTCGTCGCTGGTCTCCAGCCCGCGCGCGGCCAGCAACGCCACCATGTCGGCATTCGACAGCCGCCGTGGCGGCAGGTAGCTGCCGGTGCCGGTGATGCGGGCGTAGCGCGGGGCCGCGCTGGGGGCACTGGCGTGGGCGTGGGCAGGGGCGGTCATGCGGCTTGTGGTGACGCGGCGTCGCCGCTGGGCAGGGGCTCAGGCCCGGCCGCCCCGGCCTGCAGGGTGTCGCCGATGCGGTCTTGCACACGGTCGAGCAGACGGTTGCGCGCGGCATCATACGCCCGCGTCAGCGCCTGTTCGAAGGCGAAGGCGTCGGCCGAACCGTGGCTCTTGAAGACCAGCCCACGCAGGCCCAGCAGCGCCGCGCCGTTGTAGCGGCGCGGGTCGACGCGGCGCTTGAAGCGCTTGAGCACCGGCAGCGCCACCAGCGCCGCCAGCTTGGTCAGCGGCGTGCGCGTGAATTCCTGCTTGATGAAGTCCGACAGCATCGACGCCAGGCCTTCGCTGGTCTTCAACATCACGTTGCCGACGAAACCGTCGCAGACAACGATGTCGACCGTGCCCCTGAAGATGTCGTTACCTTCGACGTTGCCGTGGAAGTTGATGTGCCCCTCGGCACCGGCAACGCGCAGCAGTTCCCCGGCGCGCTTGATGGCTTCGCTGCCCTTGATCGCCTCTTCGCCGATGTTCAGCAGACCGACGCTGGGGTTCGGCTTGCCATCGACCGCCGACACCAGTGCGCTGCCGAGCACGGCGAATTGCAGCAGGTGCTCGGGGGCGCAGTCGACGTTGGCACCGAGGTCGAGCACCGTGGTGTAGCCGTCGTTGCGGTTCGGCAGCACGCTGGCAATGGCCGGGCGGTCGACGCCGTCCAGGGTCTTCAGCAGGTAGCGCGCCACCGCCATCAGCGCGCCGGTATTGCCGGCCGAGACGCAGGCGTGGGCGCCGTCCTTGAGTTGCTCTATGGCCACGCGCATCGACGAATCGCGCTTCTTGCGCAGTGCCACTTCCACCGGGTCGTCCATGGTGACGACTTCGGTGGCGACGACCTGCGTGCAGCGCGCCAGCGTGGCAGCGCCTTCCAGCGCCACGGCGGTGCCGACGAGCACGAGCTCGGCCTGGGGGTGTTTGTCGAGAAAGGCCCGGCAGGCCGGCAACGTGACGGCGGGGCCGTGGTCGCCGCCCATGCAGTCCACCGCCAGACGGACGCGCGCCAGGGGGGCGTGTACGGGATGCAGGGGCACGGGATTACAGCGGGGCTTCAGCCGCGCACGGCCGCAAGCGGCTCAGGGTGCGAGGCCTGCCGCAACCCGGCGCATGGCGAAGCAGGCGGTCTTGCAGACCGACCTGCGGCCTGCAGGCGCAACTCAGGCGTCTGCCTTGGTCTTCAGGACCTTGCGGCCGCGGTAGAACCCGGTGGGGCTGATGTGATGGCGCAGGTGCACCTCGCCCGTGGTGGTCTCGACGGCGGTGCCCGGCGCCGCGACGGCGTTGTGCGAGCGGTGCATGCCGCGCTTCGACGGCGACTTCTTGTTCTGCTGGACGGCCATGAAAATCTCCTGGGGTCGGCGCGCGCGGCCCGCGAACGAAGGGGGCCTGCCTGACGCGCTGAAGGTGGCGGGGCGGTTGCGCCGCCAAGCCACGGCACACGAATCGGTACACGGGCTGGTGGGGTCGGGCCGCCTGACTGTCAACGTCGCAGACGTCTGACCCCGAAGGCCCAGCATCTGCAAAGCCCGCGAGTATAGCACCGGCACCGTCCGAAGGGGCCATACCTCAGCCACCACCGGGCGGGCGCCGCAACGCCGCCAGCGCGGCGAAGGGGTTGGGTGCCGGCGCCTCTTCTTCGAGCGGCGCGGCAGCGGGCAGGGGCAGTGGTTCGGGGCAGACGCCGTGGCGGGGCACGATGGGCAGCGTCAGGATCAGCTCGTCTTCCAGCAGCGCCTGCAGGTCCAGGCGCGCAGGCAGGGCCAGCACGTCGTCCTCGGACTCCTCGTCCAGCCGTGCCGCGTCGTCCTCGTTGCGCACGAAGCGGAAGCGGCGCTGCACCGTCAGGCGTTCCTTCATGGGCTGCAGGCAGCGCTGACACTCCAGCGGCACCTCGGCGTCGCCCTGCAGCTCGAGCCAGACTTCGGGCTCGCCCCCCAGCGCCGGCACCAGCCAGCCGCGGGCCTGCCAGGTGGCATTGCCGTCGCTGGCGGCGCAGAGACTGGCGCTCAAGCGCGCCAGGGCAGCCAGCGGCCACTGGCCCTTCAGCGTGCCGGCGGCCTTGCACAGGGCCATCACGTCGAGCGCACGCGGGTCGGGACCACGCTCCTTCATGCGAAAACCTCGGTGCCGCCGCCTGGCGAGCGCAAGAAGGACAGTCGGGGAACCGGGTGCAGGGCCATGGCGGCAGTGTAACGAGCCGATACCCCGAGAATGGCCGCCATGAACACCCTGCCCCCGCTCATCCTGGGCTCCACCTCGCCTTATCGGCGAGAACTGCTGCAGCGTCTGCGCCTGCCCTTCGAGGCCGTGTCGCCGCAGGTCGACGAGACCCCCTTGCCCAACGAAGCGCCGGCCGCGATGGCCGTGCGCCTGGCGTTGGCCAAGGCACAAGCCGTGGCCGCGCTGCACCCGCAGGCTGTGGTCATCGGGGCTGACCAGGTGGCCGACCTCGACGGCCAGCCTTTCGGCAAACCCGGCACGCATGAACGTGCCGTGGCGCAGTTGCGCCTGCTCAGCGGCCGGCGCGCCGTCTTCCAGACTGCCGTGGCCGTGGTGCGCGCCAGCACCGGCTTTGCCGAGGTGCTGCTGGCGCCGGTGAAGGTTCACTTCCGCCAACTGAGCGACGTCGAGATCGACCGCTACCTGCGCCTGGAGCAGCCCTATGACTGCGCCGGCAGCGCCAAGAGCGAGACGCTGGGCATCGCGCTGCTGGAGGCTATCGAGAGCGACGACCCCACCGCGCTGGTCGGCCTGCCGCTGATCCGCACCTGCCAGCTGCTGCGCCGGGCCGGCCTCGACCCGCTGGCCTCATGACCCCGGGCACGCTGCTGCTGGTGCCGAACGCACTCGACCTGGGCGCCGAGGAAGTGAACCTGCGCGACGTGCTGCCCGACGGCGTGATCCGCCGCGCCGCCGCACTGCTGCACTGGGCGGCCGAGGACGCGCGCAGCACCCGTGCATTCCTGAAGCGTGTGGCGGCGCTGACGCCACTGGCCGTGCCCCTGCAGGCCATCAACATCACCGAGTTGCCACGGCCGCGCAAGGGCAGCCGCGAGACGGTACCGGCGGCCGAGTGGCACGCGTTGCTGAAACCGGCGCTGGAAGGCCACGACCTCGGCCTGCTCTCGGAAGCCGGCCTGCCCGCCGTCGCCGACCCCGGCGCGGCGCTGGTGCAGGCGGCGCATGCGACGGGTGTGCCGGTGCTGCCGCTGCCCGGCGCGAGTTCATTGCTGCTGGCGCTGGCGGCCAGCGGCCTGAACGGGCAGAGCTTCGCTTTCGTCGGCTACCTGCCGCAGGATGCTGCGCCACGCGCGGCGCGGCTGAAGGAACTGGAAACGCTGTCGCGCCGGCTCGGCCAGACGCAGCTGATCATCGAGACGCCCTACCGCAACGCGGCGCTGCTGGGCGCGATGACGACGGTGCTGAGCCCCAGCACACGCGTGGCGGTGAGCTGCGGCCTGACCCTGCCGGGCGGCTGGAGCCGCAGCGACAGCGTGGCAGGGTGGGCAGGGCGGCCGGTGCAGATGCCCGACCGCTGGCCGGCGGTGTTCAGCCTGCTGGCGGCCTGAACCGCTGCGGGCAGGCCAAGGCCCGCCCGTCGCCCGACCTCAGCGGCTGCCGCCGAGCAGCATCGCCACCTTCTTCTTCGGGCGGATGTTGGGCGACAGCCCGGTGCGCGTCGGCACGTGCGGCGTCGTGGCTCTGGCCTGCGACTCCCAGGCCGGGGTGGCATCGTTGCTGCTGGGTTCGTAGGGCCTGTCGAAGAAGGGGTCGCGCGACGCCGGCTGCGGGCGGCACGGTGCTTCGCGCGCACGTTCGCGCACCGGTGCGGCGCGCTCGGCCACCACCTCGGGCACGGCCGGGATGTCGTCGGCCTCGTAGCGTCGCGGGCGACGCGGCCGGTCGTCTTCGAGCTCGAAGGGCTCGACCTCGACCTTCTTCTTCAGCAGCTTCTCGATTTCGCCCAGCAGGCGCAGGTCATCGCGCGCCACCAGCGTGACGGCCAGGCCCGACGCGCCGGCGCGTCCGGTGCGCCCGATGCGGTGGATGTAGTCCTCGGCGTGGAAGGGCACGTCGAAGTTGAAGACGGCCGGCAGGTCGGCGATATCCAGGCCGCGCGCGGCCACGTCGGTGGCCACCAGCAGGTCGACCTCGCCGGCCTTGAAGGCGGCCAGCGCCTTCAGCCGTTCGTCCTGCGACTTGTCGCCGTGCAGCGCCTGCGTGCGCAGGCCGTCGCGTTCGAAGGTGCGCGCCAGGCGCGCCGCGCCGAGCTTGGAGTTGACGAAGATGATGGCCTGCGACAGCGCGCGCTGCTTCAGCAGCTGACGCACGACGGCACGCTTGTCGTCGTCGGTGCAGCTGTAGAAACGCTGCTCGACGTTCGTGGCCGTGGCGTTCGGCCGCGCCACTTCCACCAGCAGCGGATCCTGCAGGTAGCTGTTGGCCAGCTTCCTGATCTCGGGCGAGAAGGTGGCCGAGAACAGCAGCGTCTGGCGCTGCTTGGGCAGGTAGGACAGGATGCGCTGCAGGTCGGGCAGGAAGCCGATGTCGAGCATGCGGTCGGCTTCGTCGAGCACCACGTACTCGACCTGGTTGAGCACCGCGCTCTTGGCCTCGATGTGGTCGAGCAGGCGGCCCGGTGTGGCGATCAGCACCTCGACGCCGGCCTTCAGCTGCAGTGTCTGCGGCTTCATGTCGATGCCGCCGAAGACCACTGCCGAGCGCAGCTGCGTGTGCTTGGCGTAGTTCTTGACGTTGGCTGCGACCTGGTCGGCCAGTTCTCGCGTGGGCGTCAGCACCAGCGCACGCACGGGGTGACGGGCGGGCGACATGCTGGCGTTTTCGTGGCGCAGCATCTTCTGCAGCAGCGGCAGCGTGAAGGCGGCGGTCTTGCCGGTGCCGGTCTGCGCGGCGCCCATGATGTCGCGCCCGTCCAGCACCAGCGGGATCGCCTTGGCCTGGATCGGCGTCATCGCCATGTAGCCCGATTCGGCCACGGCGCGCAGCAGCTTGGGGTCGAGGGCGAGGGTGTTGAAGAGCGGGGGGGCGGATACCGGTTCGTCGGCTATCGCGATGGGTTCGTGTTCGGTCATATCCGCGAATTATCCGCTTCCCTTCGATGGGCCGTCCTGCGCACGGGCAGCCGGAGCCATCGTGGCGACTTGAAACGAACGATGCGCCAGTACAGGCCCACGTATGAAACCCCGAAGAGCGTCAGGAATCCAGCCAGCACGGCGGAGTTGGACCAGAACAACACTGCGGGCACCACCGAAAACATGCACAGCAGCCAAAGGTAGGGCGAAGTCAGCGAATTTCGTCGCGTGAGCGCCTTCGCGCTGCGGCTGCCAACGGCCCAGCGCATCACCCGGCGGTAGATCAGCGAATGCAGATGGATGCCGTCGGGCATGCTCGGCGGCACGGCGCGGATGAAGCGGCGCCGGTAGATCGAGAACAGCGTCTCGAACACCGGGTAGATGCAGACCAGCAGCGGGAACAGCGGCGACACCTCGGGGTTGCGAACCAGCAGCAGGATGGACAACTCAGCAACGAAGAAGCCCAGAAAGTAGGCGCCACCATCGCCCAGGAAGATCAGTCCGGCCGGGAAGTTCCAGACGAAGAAGCCGAGCACGGCTCCGATTCCTGCAAGCGCGAGCATGCTGATCGTCGGATCACCGACCTGCGCCGCCACATACGCCAGCGCAGCGAGCATGATGACCACGCACATCGATGCCAGCCCGTTGAAGCCGTCGACGATGTTGATCGAATTCGCAATGCCTGCCACTGCGAAGACAGCGATCGCAGCCGCTACCGCGGGAATGGCGACCAGCCAGTCGAGCCCGGGAATCTCTGTGCGCGTAATGCTGGCGTCGAGCAACCACACCGCGAGCAAGGCGGAGACGCCAACGGCTGTCAGGCGAACGCGGGGGCTGACCCGCTTGGTGAAGTCTTCGACGAGACCGGAACCGAATGCCGGGATACCGCAGACGAGCAAGGTGCCGAGCAGCATCGCGGCCGGCAAGTCCACGAAGAACATGCCACCCATGACCGCCAAGAGGCCCAGCACCGGCCCGACACCTCCGATTCGAGGAACGGGCGTCGAGTGAAACTTCTGCGGCCCCGACAAGTCGTGATCCGAGGACATATGCCCGTGCGTCTTGGCCGAGTGCACGATCAGCAGAGTCACGAAAAGGGAGACGGCGAAGGCCGCGAGCAAGTAAACCATGACGAAATTGTAGGCGTCGAAAGTGCGGCTTCAAGGGCTGGCGGCGGCGCGAGCCTGCGGGCAACCAAAGGCGTGCGGACCCGGTTGCGGGTGCCCCGCATCGGGCCGCGTCTATACTTTCGGGTGCAGCGCCGGCGTGACCTTGAATCGCGCTGAGTGTGCGAATCACAGCCTCAATGCGCCGTGCACGATGCAGGGGCCCGAAGATCGCACCCTGGCTGCCCCAGCGATCGCATTGCCTTCAAACCGGGCCGACGCCCAGCTGACCCCCTACCCTTGTTGATGCCCAGGTTCGTGCTTCGAATACTCCTGTTGTTGGCCGTTGCCGGCTGCAGTGCGGCCTACGCACAGATCACGCTGGCACCTGCCGCCGGTGGAGATTCCGATTCCGCCGCTGCCGCGCCGGGTACGGCCGGAACCGCGCCAGCCCGCCCCGATGCGGCGTCGGGCGGGCCCATCAACCTGAACCGGGCAGCCAGCAGGCCGGCACCGCCGGCAGCAGGCAAGCCCACGATGCCGGAAGCAGGCCCCAGCGCCGGCGCGGAAACCGCCCGCACCGCAGAGCCCCCCCGGGACCCGCCGGCCCAGGTCACCGAGTTCCAGCGCTTCGTGCTTGAAGGCACCGGCCGCCATGTCCCGCTGTTTGGCTATGAGCTGTTCGGCGCACCCGCGTTTCCTTCGCTCACCAACGTCCCGGTACCCACGGACTACGTGATCGGCCCGGGCGACGAGGTCGTGTTGCGTCTCTGGGGCGCCGTAGATGCCGACCTGCGGGCAGTGGTCGACCGCAATGGTCAGATCTCGTTGCCCCGGGTCGGAACCTTCCGTGTCGCAGGCACACCGGCGTCGCAACTGGAGAGCACCTTGCGCGCCCAGGTGGCCAAGGTCTTCAAGAACTTCGAGCTCAGCGCGTCACTAGGCCAGTTGCGTGCCATCCAGATCTTCGTGGTCGGTCAGGCCAAGAAGCCGGGTGCCTATACGGTCTCCAGTCTCACCACGCTGCTGGGCGCACTGTTCGAAGTGGGTGGCCCGGCGAATACGGGAACGCTGCGCGCCATCCAGCTGCGCCGCGACGGCCGTCTGGTCACGACCCTGGACCTGTACAAGTTCATCGTCGATGGTGACAAGTCGGCCGATTCACGCCTGTTGCCCGGCGACGTGATCGTGATCCCTTCCGCAGGCCCGCGTGTGGCCCTGCTGGGCAGCATAGACAGCCCTGCGATCTACGAATTGGGCAGCGAACAGGAGCCGCTGTCCAGACTGCTGAGCTACAACGGCAGCTTGCGCGCGCTGACCAGCCTGCACAAGGTGCTGGTGGAACGCATCAACCCGGCCGAGCCGACGGCGCCACGCGCCGTGCAGGAGCGCGCGCTGGACGCCGCAGGCCTGGCGGCCAACGTCCGCGACGGCGACATGGTGACGTTGTTCAAGATCAGCCCGCAGTTCTCGAACGCCGTCACGCTCAGAGGCAACGTGGCGACGCCACTGCGCTACGCCTACAAGCCGGGTATGCGCGTCTCTGACCTGATACCCGAGCGTGAGGCGCTGATACAGCGCGACTACTACACCCGAAAGAACATGCTGGTGCAGTACGAGCAGCCCGGCAACGTGAGCGCCGACCGTGTGGCCAGCGACGTCAAGAACCTGCTTTCCGAAATCAACTGGGACTACGCGGTGGTGGAACGGATGGACCCGCAGACCGTGCGCGCCCAATTGCTGCCGTTCAACCTGGGGCGGGCGGTGGTGGAAAAGGTGCCGGAGGACAACCTGGAACTGCAGCCCGGAGACGTGGTCACGATCTTCGGCGTCAAGGACATCCCGGTGCCGCGGAACAGGACGACGCGGCTGGTACGCGTGGCGGGCGAAGTGAATGCAGCGGGCATCTACCAGATCGGCCCTGGCGAGACCCTCAAGTCATTGCTGCGGCGCGCAGGCGGCCCGACACAGCAGGCCTATCTCTTCGGCACGGAGTTCTCGCGCGAGTCCACCCGCCTGCGCCAGCGCGAAGCCCTGCAGGATGCCTTGCGGCGGCTAGAGGCCACCACGGCCAGCGCGACGGCCCGGCAGGCCGCGAACACCAGTGCCACAGACGCTGCCACCGCGCAGCGCATGGTGGCGGCCCAGGAACAGGCCCGTGCAAGTCAACTGGCACGCCTGCGGGCCATGGAGCCCAACGGCCGGATTGCGTTGGAGCTGACACCTGATATCAACAGCGCGGAAAGCCTGCCGGATCTGCCGCTGGAGGATGGCGACCGCATCCTGCTCCCCGCGGCGCCGGGCTTCGTCTACGCCGTCGGCGCCGTGGCGAACAGCAATGCCTTGCTGTGGCGAAAGGGGCGTACGGTCAAGCAGTACCTTCTGGCGGCCGGGTTGGAAGCTACGGCTGACGAGGAAAACATCTTCATCCTGCGGGCCGATGGCAGCATCGTGCACCGACGCGATGCCGGATGGCTGTTCAGTGGTTTCGAGTCGACTGAGCTCGCGCAGGGCGACACGCTCATCGTGCCCGAGAAGGTGGACCTGGAGAGCACGTGGAACGGCTTCGTGCGTGGGTTCAAGGATTGGACGCAGATCCTTGCGAACCTTGGCTTGACGGCCGCAGCTATCAACACATTGGGCCGATGAGATCTGACGCAGGCCTTTGTGGGCGCTCATGTCCGTTGAAATCACTATCCCCTGGAGCTGAAACGCTCGGCTGGAGTTTGAATTGCAGGTGAGGGACGCAAATCAAGGCGACGGGTACGACTCGACCGAGAACGATGATGCGCCCGGCATGAGTTCGGTCGAACTCATGGAAGTTTTGCGGACGCACATCAAGTTGATTACGCTGGCACCCTTGGCTGCCGGCGCAATCGCGCTGGGTGCCACCTACCTGATAGCACCCACGTTCACGGCCAGCACCACGTTCCTGCCGCCACAACAGGCGCAGAGTGGCGCGGCGTCGGCCTTGGCGTCGCTGGGTGCACTGGGGGGACTGGCTGGCGGCGTCGCTGGGATTAGCAGCCCGGGTGAGCGCTACGTCGCACTGATGCAAAGCGTCACCTTGTCGGATCGCATCGTTGACCACTTCAAGCTGATGGACGTCTACGAGGCCAAGTTCCGCGTCGACGCACGCAAAGCGCTTGCCGCCAATGTGCGCATCGTGCTGGGCAAGAAGGATGGTCTGATGACCATCGAGGTCGACGACGAGGCCCCGCAGCGCGCCGCCGACATAGCCAACCGCTACGTCGATGAACTTCGTCGCCTGACCGGGACGCTGGCTGTCACAGAAGCGCAGCAGCGGCGGGCATTCTTCGAGAAACATTTGCAGCAGAGCCGGGACCGCCTGACACAGGCGCAACAGGCGCTGGAGGCGAGTGGCTTTAGCCCGGGCGCATTGAAAGCGGAGCCAAGAGCTGCAGCTGACGCGTATGCCCGCCTGAAGGCAGAGACCACGGGCGCGGAAATGCGCCTAGGCCTGTTGCGCAGTTCTCTCGCCGACGGTGCCCCCGAGGTCAGACAGCAACTCAGCATGGTGCAGGCGCTTCGCGAACAGCTCGTCCGTGCAGAAAGCGCGACGAATACGTCTGGCGGCCCCGACTACGTTGGGCGATACCGGGAGTTCAAGTACCAGGAGACGCTGTTCGACGTCTACGCCCGTCAGTTTGAACTGGCTCGCTCGGACGAAAGTCGCGAGGGTGCATTGATTCAGGTTGTAGACGCGGCGACCCCGCCGGAGCGCAAGTCCAAGCCTAAGCGGGCCATGATCGCGGTAATCGTTGCAATCGGGACTGGAATGATTTTGCTGATTGCGATATTTTTCCGTGCGTCGCTTTTGGGCAATCGGCGAATCTTTTAATCCGTCCTGAGAAACCCGCTTTCCTGTTTTTAGGTCTAGTGTAGTGCGCGTGAAGTCATAGAACTTACTTGCGCCGGCGATACTCCAATCGCCCAGGAGGTGGGCGATGCGGGTTGCCAAGACGATCGAGTTGGATGCGCAGACGGAGCGGGAGCTTCGGGTGCTGTCGCAGCGCA
>JAURZK010000015.1 GCA_030653505.1 Rubrivivax sp. | reverse complement strand
TTGGCACCCGCGTCGATGTGCTTCTGGCAGGTTTCCTTGGTCAGGAAAAGGCCGGTGGCCTCGACGACGATGTCGGCGCCGATGTCGCCCCACTTCAGCGCCGCCGGGTCGCGCTCGGCGGTGAGGCGGATCTTCTTGCCGTTGACGATCAGCGTGTTGCCGTCGACCGCGATGTCACCCTTGAAGCGGCCGTGCACGCTGTCGTACTTCAGCATGTAGGCCAGGTAGTCGGGTTCGAGCAGGTCGTTGATGCCGACGACCTCGATGGCGGGGAAGTTCTGCACCGCGGCGCGGAACACCATGCGTCCGATGCGGCCGAAGCCGTTGATGCCTACTTTGATCGTCATGAGGTCTTCTCCTTGGGGTTGAGGTCGATGTGAGGCGAAATCGGGGGCAGGTGCTTCAGCCCTTCAGCACCTTGCGCACCGTGTCGGCCAGGTTCTGCGCCGTCAGGTGGAAGTGCTTGAACAGGGCCGGCGCGGGCGCGCTTTCGCCGTAGGTGTCTATGCCCACCACCGCGGCGCAGCCGTACTTCCACCAGCCGTCAGTCACGCCGGCCTCGACCGCGATGCGCGGCACGCCGGCGGGCAGCACGGCGGTCTTGTACTTCACGCTCTGGCGGTCGAAGACGCTGGTGCTGGGCATGCTGACCACACGCACCGCAATTCTGTACTTCGCCAGTTCGGCCTGCGCGTGCAGCGCCAGGCCGACCTCGCTGCCGGTGGCGATGATCACGGCCTGCGCCTTGCGTTTCAGGCCCACCTCGGAAGGTTCGGCCAGCACGTAGGCGCCCTTGCCGATGTCGTCGAGCGCCGCCTTCGGTAGGTAGGGCAGGTTCTGGCGGCTCAGCAGCAAGGCGCTCGGGCGCGTCGGGTTGCCCAGCGCCAGCGTCCAGGCCACCACCGTCTCGGCGGTGTCGGCCGGGCGCCAGACGTCCAGGTTCGGGATCAGCCTCAGGCTGGCGGCGTGTTCCACGCTCTGGTGCGTGGGCCCGTCTTCGCCCAGGCCGATGCTGTCGTGCGTGAGGACGTGGATGACACGCTTTTTCATCAGCGCGGCCATGCGGATGGCGTTGCGGCTGTAGTCGCTGAAGGTCAGGAAGGTGCCGCCGTAGGGGATGTAGCCGCCGTGCAGCGTGATGCCGTTCATCACCGCGGCCATGCCGAACTCGCGCACGCCGTAGTTGATGTGGCGACCGATGCGTACCGCGTCGGGGGTGGCCTCGTCGGCGTAGCTCACGACGCGGCCCGCCGCGTCGAAACGCAGCGCCGGCGTCGACGAGGTGTTGGTGAGGTTGCTGCCCGTCAGGTCGGCACTGCCGCCCAGCATCTCGGGCAGCGCCTTCGTGAAGGCTTCCAGCGCCAGCTGGCTGGCCTTGCGGCTGGCCACCGTCTCGGCCTTCGTGTGCGCTGCGATGACGGCGTCGACCGCGGTCTGTGCGAAGTTGGGCGGCAGGTGGCCGAGCATGCGGCGCTCGAACGCGGAGGCCAGTTCGGGGTGGGCCGTGCGGTAGGCGGCGAAACCTTCGGCCCAGCGTGTCTGCGCCGCGGTGCCGGCGGCGCGGGCGTCCCAGGCGCTGTAGGCCGCCTCGGGGATGACGAAGGGCTCGTGCGGCCAGCCCAGCGCCTCGCGTGTGAGTGCGATCTCGGCCATGCCCAGCGCCTCGCCGTGGGCCTTGGCGGTGCCGGCGCGGTTGGGGCTGCCCTTGCCGATGGTGGTCTTGCAGATGACGATCGTCGGCACGGTGGCACAGGCCCTGGCGCCATCGATGGCCACGCGCACGGCGGCCACGTCGTGGCCGTCGACCGGGCCGATCACGTTCCAGCCGTAGCCCTTGAAGCGGTGGCCGACGTCGTCGACGTACCAGGGCGCGACCTGGCCGTCGATGCTGATGCCGTTGTCGTCGTACAAGGCCACCAGCTTGTTCAGCTTCCAGGCGCCGGCCAGCGCGCAGGCCTCGTGGCTGATGCCTTCCATCAGGCAGCCGTCGCCCATGAAGACCCAGGTGTGGTGGTCGACGACGCTGTGGCCGGGGCGGTTGAACTCGGTCGCCAGCAGCTTCTCGGCCAGTGCCATGCCCACGGCGTTGGCCAGGCCCTGGCCCAGCGGGCCGGTGGTGGTCTCCACGCCCGGCGTCACGCCGACTTCGGGGTGGCCCGGGGTCCTGCTGTGCAGCTGGCGGAAGCTGCGCAGCTCGCTCATCGGCAGCTCGTAGCCGCTGAGGTGCAGCAATGCGTACAGCAGCATGCTGCCGTGGCCGTTGCTGAGCACGAAGCGGTCTCTGTCGGCCCAGTGCGGGTCGGCCGGGTTGTGCTTCAGCGCACCGCCCCACAGCGCCACCGCCACTTCGGCCATGCCCATCGGCGCGCCCGGGTGGCCCGAGTTGGCCTGCTGCACGGCGTCCATGGCCAGGGCGCGGATGGCGTTGGCCATCAGGGAGGTATCTTGGGTGAGGTCGGGCATGGCGGCGCGCGCGGAGGCGGATGTAGCGGAGCGGGAAACGACGATTCTAGGAGGCCCACCCGCACGCCGACTGTCTGCAGATCAACAAGTCGCGCGGCCTGCCCAGGGCCCCGACGTGCCACGGGCGCCCACTTCGTATCATCCGCCGCCATGCACGGCCTGCACCTCACCGCCGACCTGCGCGGCTGCCCTGCGGCCGCGCCGCTGATGACCGACCCCGAAGCGCTGCGCCTGCATTGCATGCAAGCGGTGCAGGCCGCCGGCCTGAATGCCGTGGGTGAACTCTTCCACCCCTTCCCGTCGCCAGGCGGCGTCACCGGCGTGGTGCTGCTGGCCGAGTCGCACCTGGCGGTGCACACCTGGCCCGAGATCGGCGGCGTGACGCTGGATGTCTACGTCTGCAACCTGCACGGCGACAACCGCCTCCGTGCCGCCGGGTTGCTGGCCGCGCTGGAAGCCGGTTTCGGCGCCACGCAGGTGCACCACCAGCGGCTGGACCGCGGCACGCCTCGCGTGCCCTGAAGCCGAAGGCCGGCCAGCACGTGCCGCGCCTTCAACAGGCCAGCGCGCGCCTCGCGCGGTGCAGGCGCACGAAGAGATTCTGCTCGCTGATCGCCAGATGGCGGCAGACGTCCGCGGTGCTCTCGTCGCGCAGCAGGCGCAGTTCGACCACCCGGCGCAGCGTCTCGGGCAGGGCACGGATGCGCGCCATCGTCTGCGCCAGGCGCTGGCGCTGCTCGGCCACCTCATCGGGGCGGGCTTGTGGGCAGGCCAGGGTGTGTGCGGGGCTGCTGCCTTCGCCGTGGTGGTCGGCGTCGCCGGGGCCGTGACCGTCCAGGCTGTCGTGGCCGCTGCGTTGGCGGATCAGGTCGACGATCTTGTGCTTGAGGATGGCCACCAGCCAGCTGCGCAGCGCCGAGCGCCCCTCGAAGCTGGCGCGGCCGGTGACCACGGCCTCGAAGACGTCGTGCACCAGGTCTTCGGCCAGCGCCGGGTCGAGCAGGCGGCGGCGCGCATAGCCCACCAGGTAGTCGCGCTGCGGCGCCAGTTCGTCCCAGCCGACGGCCCGGGGCGGCGTGCCCGCGTAGGCGGCTTGCAGGGTGCGGCGGGCTGCAGTGGCGGGGGAGGTTGGCATGGGAGGTTCTCGGTCTGCAGCGGGTGACTACACTGTGCAGACCGCACCTCGCGCCGGCCTCACCGAAGATCACAACCCGGTCACATCGGCGTCAAGTCGCGCTGTAAGAAGCCGTGCCCCCGGGCGACACCGAGTTCCCATGCCGAACATCCTCGTCGCCGAAGACCAGGCCGACATCCGCGACCTGATCGTGCTGAACCTGCAGCAGGCCGGCTACGCCGTGTTCGCCGTGGCCGACGGGCAGGCCGCGCTGGACAGCCAGCGCGAACGCGCCAGCGACCTGCTGGTGCTCGACCTGATGATGCCTGGGCTGGACGGGCTGGAGGTCGTCAAGGCGCTGCGGGCGCGGGGCCGCGCCACACCGATCCTGATCCTCACCGCCCGGAGCACCGAGCTCGACCGCGTGCTGGGCCTGGAACTGGGCGCCGACGACTACCTGACAAAGCCCTTCTCCATGCCCGAGCTGCTGGCGCGCGTGAAGGCGCTGCTGCGACGCGCCGAACTGCTGCGCGCCGCGCAGGCGCCGGGCATGCCGCAGGCGGTGCTGCACAACGGCGATCTCGAGATCGAGCCCAGCCGTCGCGAAGTGCGCGTGGCCGGCGTTGCACTCGAATTCACGGCTCTGGAATTCGACCTGCTGCTGCACTTCGCCAACCACCCGGGACAGGTGTTCGCGCGCGCCCAACTCTTGGACGCCGTGTGGGGCTATTCGCATGAAGGCTACGAGCACACCGTCACCACCCACATCAACCGCCTTCGCGCCAAGCTCGAGCAGGACCCGATGCAGCCGCGCTTCATCCTCACCGTGCGCGGGGCGGGCTACAAGATGCGCGACGCGCCGAGATGAGGCGGGGTTCTGATCTCGGCCCGTTGCGGACGTTCGCTGGCGTCGTCGTTTCGCGCTCGTGGGTCCGTGCCGACCGCGGCAGGCGGTACCCGGCGGCGCCGCCGACTG
>JAURZK010000010.1 GCA_030653505.1 Rubrivivax sp. | reverse complement strand
ACCAGAGCAAGGCGCCGCGGCTGGCGTCGGCGCAGCCCACGGCGGACTGGAAGGCGCGCGCGCAGATGCGGTCGCCGACACGGGTGGCCGGGCCGATGAGGTCGGCCAGGCGCTCGACCTCGTTGCTGCCGCGCGGCGAGGCCAGCGGCACCTCCCACAGCACGGTGCCGCGCAGCGGGTCGAGCGCGGTCAGCCTCTGCGCCTGCGCCACCAGCAGGTTGTTGCGGTAGGGCAGCACGACGCTGGCCTGCGCCAGCGTCAGCGGCTCGCCGGGCTTGGCATAGACCCACAGGCGCCGCCCGTCGATGGCGTCGAAGGCGTGCACGGCGCGGTCGACACCCATCACGAAGACACGCTCGCCGGCCACCAGCGGCGGTGTCACCACGGCCGACGGCACACGCTTGCGCCAGACCTCGCGGCCACTGTCGAAGGTGACGACGTCGTTGCCGCGTGTCACCACGCTGGTGTAGCGGCCGTCGCTGCCGACGCCGGCCGAAATGCCGGTGCCCGCGCTGGCGCGCCAAAGCACGGCGCCGGTGTCGGCCTGCAACGCCAGCACTTCCCCATTGCCGGCTGCGACATGGAAAACACCCTCGTGCACCGCGGGCACGAGCGGGAAGTCGATGCGGCCGATGGTGGTCGTCCAGACCTGGCGCGCCGCGATCTTGGGCACCACGGTTTCCAGCGGCGTGGGCTTGGGCTTGTCGGCGGCGCAGCCGACGACGGCCAGCACGAGGGCCAGCGCAACTGGCGCGCAAAGCGCCCGCGGGATGCGGCGCAGGACGCCCGTCACTTGCCGGCCCCCGAGGCCGCTGCAGCGGCGGAAGCGGCGGCCTCGGGCGCAGCACCCAGCGTCGTCAGCTTGGCCTCGACGAGGCGGCGGTAGTCCACCTTCTCGTCCATCGCCTTGTAGGCGAGCTGGTAGGCGGCGCGGGCCTCGTCCTTCTTGCCCTGGGCCAGCAGCACGTCGCCGCGACGGTCGGCCACCAGGCCTTCGAAGCCCGCGGCCTTGGCCGCGTCCAGCGTCTTCAGCGCCTCGTCGTACTGCTTGGCGTCGGCCTGCACGGCGGCCAGGCGCAGGCGCGCGATGGTGCGCAACTCGTCCTCGGCGCCGTTTTGTGCCACCCACTCCAGCGTGGCCTTGGCGGCGTCGGCCTGGCCCTTGGCCACCTGCACCTTGGCCGCGGTCAACCCGCCCTGCTGCGCAAACGCCGTTCCGGGGAAGCGCTGTTTCAGGTCGGCGAAAACACGCCCGGCCTTGTCGGCATCGCCCGCCGCGGCAGCGCGGTCGAGTTCCTCGAACATCGCGCCGGCCTTCAGCGCCTGTTCACGCTGCCAGTAGTTCCAGCCGTTCCAGGCCGCGAACGCACCCAGCACCAGCACCAGCGTCCAGGTGATGAGGTTGCCCTGCTTGTTCCAGAACGCCTTGAGCGCGTCGAGCTGCTCCTGCTCTTGCAGGTCGAGTTGTGTGGCCATGGATGCGGGGCGCCGGGGCGGTAGAGGGAGGAAAAGGCGAATCCGGGATTATGCGGTGCGCAGTTCGGCGGACCAGGCGGCCAGGTCGGCCAGCGCGCGCGTGCTCTGCGCGGCTGCGGCGTCGCGCAACGGCTTCACCGCCACCTCGCCCCGGGCGAGTTCTTCGGCACCGAAGATCAGCGCGTGGCGCGCCCCGCTGGCGTCGGCGCGTTTGAACTGCGACTTCATGCTGCCCCAGCCGTCCTTGCCCGCGGCGTGCATCAACACGGCCACGCCGGCGGCGCGCAACGCTTCGGCAGCCTGCATCGCGGCCGGCAAGGCTTCGATCGAAGGCACGACGGCGTAGACATCGGGCACCGCCGCGGGGGCTTCGATGCCGCTCTGCTGCAGCAGGTCGAGCACACGTTCGATGCCGAGGCCCCAGCCTATCCCCGGCGCCGCCTTGCCGCCGATCAGTTCGGCCAGGCCGTCGTAGCGCCCGCCACCGCAGACCGTGCCTTGCGCACCGAGGCGGTCGGTGACCCACTCGAAGACGGTGAGCGCGTAGTAGTCCATGCCGCGCACCAGGCGGTGGTTGACGCGGTAGGGCTGGCCGGCGGCGTCGAGCACGCGGCACAGGCCCTCGAAGTGCTTGAGCGAGGCCTCGCCCAGGTAGTCCATCAGGCGCGGCGCAGCCTCCACCAGCCCCTGCATGGCGGGGTTCTTGGTGTCGAGGATGCGCAGCGGGTTGCTGTGCAGCCGGCGCTGGGCCTCGGCGTCGAGCAGTTCGCGTCCGGCCACCAGGTGCTTCACGAGCGCCTCGCGGTGCGCCTTGCGCTCTGCCGCCTGGCCCAGGCAGTTGATGTCCAGGCGCACGTCGGCCAGGCCCAGGTCGCGCCACAGGCTGCGGCACATCAGGATGACTTCGGCGTCGACATCGGGCCCGCTGAAGCCCAGCGCCTCGACCCCGACCTGGTGGAACTGGCGGTAGCGGCCGCGCTGCGGGCGCTCGTGGCGGAACATGGGGCCGATATAGAAGAGCCGCTTGCCGCCGTCGTAGAGCATCGAGTGCTCGATGGCCGCGCGCACCACGCCGGCCGTGCCTTCGGGGCGCAACGTCAGTGCGTCGCCGTTCATGCTGTCGATCCAGGAGTACATCTCCTTCTCGACGATGTCGGTCACCTCGCCCAGCCCGCGCACGAACAGCGGTGTCGGCTCGACGATGGGCGTGCGCATGCCCAGGTAGCCGTAGCGGCGCATCAGCGCACGCACGGTGTCCTCGAACCAGTCCCAGCGCGCCGAGTCGGGCGGCAGGATGTCGTTCATGCCTTTCACCGCGACGAGCGGCGTGGCCTTGGGGTTGGAAGTGGCTTCGGACATGGCGGGTGGGTTGTCAGGGCACGGTGAACGGGCGCCGCACGGCAATGCCGCGCGGCCACTGGGCGGGCGAACCGGCAGCGTCAATGCGCTGCGGTGGCCGTGCCGAAACGCCGTTCGATGTAGCTCTCGACGATCTTGTGGAATTCCTGCGCGATGCCCTCGCCGCGCAGCGTCATCGCCTTCACGCCGTCGATGTACACCGGCGCGGCCGGCGCCTCGCCGGTGCCTGGCAGGCTGATGCCGATGTCGGCGTGCTTGCTTTCGCCGGGGCCGTTGACGATGCAGCCCATCACCGCGACCTTCATGGTCTCGACGCCGGGATACTTTGACTTCCACACCGGCATCTGCGCGCGCAGGAAGTCGTCGATCTGCTGGGTCAATTCCTGGAACGTCGTGCTGGTGGTGCGGCCGCAGCCCGGACAGGCGGTGACGCTGGGGTTGAAGCTGCGCAGCCCAAGGCTCTGCAGGATCTCCATCGCCACCACCACCTCTTGCGTGCGCGCTTCGCCGGGCTGCGGCGTCAGGCTGACGCGGATGGTGTCGCCTATGCCTTCCTGCAGCAGCACGCCCAGGGCGGTGGCGCTGGCCACCGTGCCCTTGGTGCCCATGCCGGCTTCGGTCAGGCCCAGGTGCAGCGCGTATTCACAACGTCTCGCAAGAGCCCGGTAGACGCTGATGAGGTCCTGCACGCCGCTGACCTTGCAGCTGATGATGATGTTGTCGGGGTTCAGGCCCAGTTCACGCGCCACGTCGGCGGACGTCAGGGCCGACTGCACCAGCGCCTGGTACATCACCTGCTTGGCGTCCAGTGGCTGCGGCCGGCGTGCGTTCTGGTCCATCAATTCGACCAGAAGCTCCTGGTCCAGGCTGCCCCAGTAGACGCCGATGCGCTCCACCTTGTCGTACTTCGCGGCGGCCTCGACCATCATCGCGAACTGGCGGTCGCGCTTTTCGCCCTTGCCGACGTTGCCGGGGTTGATGCGGTACTTGCTCAGCGCCTGTGCCATCGCCGGGAAGTCGGTCAGCAGGCGGTGGCCGTTGTAGTGGAAGTCGCCGATCAGCGGCACGGCGATGCCCATGCGGTCGAGCTGCTCGCGGATGTGCGGCACGGCCTCGGCGGCCTCGGGCGTGTTGACGGTGATGCGCACCAGTTCGCTGCCGGCGACGGCCAGTTCCTTGCACTGGATCGCGGTGCCGATGACGTCCACCGTGTCGGTGTTGGTCATGCTCTGCACACGCACCGGTGCGTCGCCGCCTACCGTCACCACGTGATCGCCCCAGGCCACGCGCGCCTGCCGCGAGCGGCGTGCCGCGGGCCGGGCGGCTTCGATGATGTCGACGGCTTCGGGTGCGTTCATGCGGATGGCTCGTTGAAGGGTCGGGCTGCCTGGGCGCGTTCGCTGGGATGGAAACCAACGGTGCCGGAGGGACGGCTCAAGCCGCCGCGGGCCCGCGGGCGTCAGGGCAGTTCGAGACGGGCCACATTGTCGCGCGTGCGGCTGGCCAGGTTCACCGCTTGACCGCGAAAGGCCAGCTCCGTCGCAGCGGCATTGCCTATGGTGACGCGCAGCGGCAGCGCGCCGTCCAGGCCCACACGCTCACCGGGCTGCACGTTGCGCGACAGCAGGGCCTGCCCGCGCGCGTCGCGCACCTCGACCCAGGTCTCCTCGGCACAGCGCAGCTGCAGGATGCCCGCCACTGCCGCCGGGCCGGACGACGCTTCGGCCGGCGGCGCCGAGAAGACGGTCTCGACCATCGCCTGCGAGGGTCCGCCCTGGGGCTGCAGCGACATGGCCGCTGCAGTGTCGGGCGCCGTGCCGGCCTCGGCAATGGATGCCGAAGCGGCAGGTGCAGCGGCCTCGACGGCGGCCGGCACGGCCACCGGCACCGGCGCGGTAAACGTGACCGGCGTCGTGTCAGCCGCCGTGGGCCCGGCGCGCGAGAAAACCGTCCACCAGGACGCCGGCGCGAAATACACGGCCAGCGCCAGCAGCACCAGCCCCGCCGCAGCCCAGACCAGCGGCCGCACGTTCGATGGTGACAGCCCCGGCTCGATGCGGCCGGGCCTTTCGCGGAAGGGTGTGCCCAGCCCGCCGCTGCCGGGCGCCAGCGCCACCGTCGGCGCCGGCGGCAGAAGGTCGAGCACCGGCTTGGCGTCGATCTTCAGCGTGCGGCAGACGGTCTGCGCCAGTGCACGCACGAAGGTCGCGTCGGGCAGTTCCTCGTGGCGGTCGTTTTCCAGCGCGTCGAGCTTGCGCGGCGTCACCTTGATGGCCGCGGCCAGCGCGGCGATGTGCAGGCCCTGTCTTTCGCGCGCGGCGCGCAGCATGCCGCCGGCGGTGGCGGGGCCCAGGTGGGGCTCAGTCATCGAAGCGCCCCCGTTCGTAGAGCAGCACCTCGTTCGACTCCGGGTAGCGCTCCTGCAGCTTGCGGCCGAAGTCCTGCACACCCTGCAGGTTGCCCAGGCGGCGCTCGATGCGCACCGCCAGCCACAGGCTCTGCGCGCTGGTCAGCTCGGGCTGCGAGTTGATGCGGGCGATGTAGAAGCGCGCGCGCTCGAGTTCGCCGCGGCGCATCAACACCTCGCTGAGGTTGTAGGCCGTGACCGGGTTGGCCGGGTCGAGTTCGTAGGAACGCGACAGCGTGCGCTCGGCCTCGGCCCAGCGCCCGGCACGCGCCTGACACACGCCCTGCGCGAGCAGGGTGCGCATGGTGTCGCGGTACTGCGGCAGCGCGAGCGCGCCGCTGAACTGCGCCTCGGCGTCGGGCCAGCGGCGCTGCTGGCACAGGAACCAGCCATAGTTGTGCATCACGTCGCCGCTGCTGGGTGCAAGCTGCAGCGCACGTTGAAAACTCTGCTCGGCCAGCCGATGGTCACCCTGCGACGCGTAGATCAGGCCACGCAGGTTGTAGGCCTCTGGCATGTCGGGCTTGGCGGCGATGGCTCGGTCGACCTCGCCCAGCGCCGTATCAGCCTGGCCGCGGCCGAGATACAGGCCGGCCAGTTCCAGGCGCACGCGGGCACGCTTCTCGGCGTCGGCCGGGTCGAGCTCAGGGCGCGGCGTGCCACCGGTGGTGGTGCTGACGCAGCCGCCGAAGCCGGCCGCCAGGCTCAATGCCAGCACCACGAGGGCCAGCAGGCGCGTCATGCCGCGGCTCCTTGCTCGGCAATGGGAATCACACGCCGGCGTGCCAGCCGCTCGCGGGCGTTGGTGCGGTCCTGCACCTCGCCAGCCAGCTGGCCGCAGGCAGCGTCGATGTCGTCGCCGCGTGTCTTGCGCACGGTGGTGACGATGCCGGCGTCCTGCAGCACCTTGGCGAAGGCCTGCACACGTTCGGCCGGCGAACGTTTCAGGCCCGAGGCCGGGAAGGGATTGAAGGGGATCAGGTTGAACTTGCAGGGTACGCGGCCCTGCACCAGGCGCACCAGCGCACGGGCCTGCTCGGGCGCGTCGTTCACGCCGTCGAGCATGCAGTACTCGAAGGTGATGAAGTCGCGCGGCGCGGCGGGCAGGTAACGCACGCAGGCGTCGAGCAGTTCATCGATGTTGTGCTTGCGGTTCAGCGGCACCAGCACGTCGCGCAGCGCATCGTCGGGCGCATGCAGCGACACGGCCAAGGCCACGGGGCAGTCCTGCCGCAGACGGTCGATCATGCGTGTCAGGCCCGAGGTCGAGACGGTGACGCGGCGGCGCGACAGGCCGTAGGCATGGTCGCTCAACATCGTGCGCAGTGCCGGCACCAGCGCGTCGTAGTTCTGCAGCGGCTCGCCCATGCCCATCATCACGACGTTGTCGATGGCACGTTGTCCTGCGGGCAACTGGAGCGTCTGGCGCAGGCGGTGTTCTGCGAACCACAGCTGGCCGGCGATCTCGCCCGTGCTCAGGTTGCGGCTGAAGCCCTGGTGGCCGGTGGAGCAGAAGCGGCAGCCCACGGCGCAGCCGGCCTGCGAAGAGACGCACAGCGTGCCGCGGTCGGCCTCGGGGATGAACACGGTTTCCACCGCGTTGCCAGCGCCGACGTCGAACAGCCACTTCACGGTGCCGTCGGCCGAAACGTGTTCGCTGATCACCGCAGGCGCACGCACCTCGGCGACGCCGGCGAGCTTGCCGCGAAGCGACTTGGCCAGGTCCGACATCTGCTCGAAGTCGGACGCGCCCTTCTGGTGTATCCAGCGGAAGAGCTGGACGGCGCGGAAGCGCTTCTCGCCCAGGCTTTCGCAGTAGGCCGCCAGCCCCTCGAGGTCGAAGTCGAGAAGATTGACGGCCACGTCGAGCTCAGCGCGAATAGACGTTCATGCCGGGGAAGAAAAACGCGACCTCGACCGCTGCGGTCTCGGGCGCGTCGCTGCCGTGCACGGCGTTGGCGTCGATGCTGTCGGCGAAGTCGGCGCGGATGGTGCCCTTCTCGGCCTTCTTCGGGTCGGTGGCGCCCATCAGCTCGCGGTTCTTGGCGATGGCGCCCTCGCCTTCGAGCGCCTGGATCATCACCGGGCCCGAGATCATGAAGTTCACGAGGTCGTTGAAGAAGGGACGTGCCTTGTGCACGGCGTAGAAGGCCTCGGCCTCGCCACGCGACAGGTGCGCCATCCTGGCGGCCACGATCTTCAGGCCGGCGCCTTCGAAGCGGGCGTAGATCTGTCCGATGACGTTCTTGGCCACGGCATCGGGCTTGATGATCGAGAGGGTGCGCTCAGTGGCGGATGTTGGGGCCATGATGAAAAGTTCTCCTGAATCAACGACTTGGCAAAGCTTTCGATTGTAGCCTGCGGGATGGGTGGGGCTTTCGCCAGGCGGGCCGAAGTTCCGGCCTCACCGCGGTCCGCGACCGCCGCGCGGGCCACCGCGGCCCGGGCCGCCTTGACCACCACCGCCGCCGCCACCACCACCGCCGGTGCGTCGCGGGCCGCCGCGGCCACCGCCGCCACCCTTGCCCTTGCGCAGGAAGGCATCGGCACCGATGTAGCCCACGGCCGTCTGCAGCGGATCGGGCACGCGGTTGGGGTCGCCGCCGCCGGTCTTCTTCGGCGCGGGCCGGCCGCGGTTGCGCTTGGCGCCCGGCTGGATGCCGCCGCCGGGGCCGAAGCCGCCGTGTCCGCCGCCGGCAAAACGCTTGTCGTAGGTCTGCTGCAGCGGGTTCGGGATCGGCCCGTCTTCCGGGATTTCGCGCTGCGGCACGCGGTCGCGTTGCAGCGCACGCTTGTCGTAGGTCTGCTGCAGAGGATTCGGGATCGGTCCGTCCTCGGAGACTTCGCGGCGCTGCGCGCGGTCCTGCTGGATGGCGCGCTTGTCGAAGGTCTGCTGCAGCGGGTTGGGGATGGCGCCGCCTTCGCCGGGCTCGCCGCGCGGCGGCCGGGGTTCACGGGGCTCACGCGGCGGGCGCGGTTCACGCACCTCGCGCGGCGGCCGCGGCTGGGCGTCGGCGGCCGGCGGACGCGGCCCGCGGTCGAGTTCATCGCCGCGGCGCTTGCCACCACGTCGGTTGCGACCGCGCTTCGCCGGGCCGTCAACTTCGGCTTCGCGCGGGCCCTCACGCGGGCCTTCACGCGGCCCTTCACGCGCCGCTTCGGGTGCGCCCTGAGGCCGCGGCCCGCTGGCCAGGCGGCGCAGGTTGCGCAGGTCGTGTTCGTCGAGGTCGACCCAGACACCGCGCTTCAGCCCACGCGGCAGCACCACGCTGCCGTAGCGGATGCGGATGAGCCGGCTCACCGCATGGCCCGCGGCTTCGAACAAGCGGCGCACCTCGCGGTTGCGGCCTTCGGTGATGACGCAGCGGTACCAGTGGTTGGCACCCTCGCCGCCACCGTCCTCGATGCTCTTGAAGGCGCAGCGCTGGCCGTCGATGTCCACGCCTTCGAGCAGCTGCGCCTTGGCCTCGGCACCCAGCACGCCCAGCGAACGCACGGCGTATTCACGCTCGACGCCGAAACGCGGGTGCATCAGCTGGTTGGCCAGTTCACCCGAGGTCGTGAAGAGCAGCAGCCCTTCTGTGTTGATGTCGAGGCGCCCCACCGACTGCCACTTGCCCTGGTGCAGCCGTGGCAGGCGGCGGAACACGGTCGGGCGCTGCTGCGGGTCGTCGTGGGTGACGACCTCGCCGGCGGGCTTGTGGTAGGCGATGACGCGCGGCGGCGGCGGCGCGATGCGGTAGCGCACCGGCTTGCCGTCGAGCGCGATGCGGTCGCCGAAGGAAACACGCTGGCCGATGTGCGCCGGCTCGCCGTTCACGGTGAAGCGGCCTTCGGCGATCATGGTCTCGAGATCGCGGCGCGAGCCGACACCGGCCTGCGCCAGCACCTTGTGCAGCTTGGGTGCATCGGCTTCTGGGGCCAACACACGCTTGGCGGGGCCTTCGGGCTCATCGGCTTCGACCAGGTCTTCGGCGGGCGGCGGCTCGACATCGAACTCGCCCGACAGCACCTGTGCGAACACCTCTTCCACCACCGGCGGCGCCGGGCGTGCGGCCGGCGCGCGGCCTTCTGCCGCCGGCCCGCCCTCGGCACCCGCTTCGGTGCCGCCGTCCTCAGGCGTGCCGTCGCGCGCGCCGCCTCGGCGGCCACGGCGGCGGTTGCGGCCCTTGCGCCCGCCAACGCGCTCTTCGCCGCCCGAGGAGGCGCCCGGCTCGGCTGCGCCGCCGTCGTCCCTGCTGTCGCTGCTGTCGCTGCTGTCGCTGCTGTCGCCGCTGTCGCCGCCGGCGCCGCCCGCAGTCGCATCGTCCGCGACGCGCGCCTCAGTCGACGGTGCTCGGGCCTCGTCGGCGCGCGCTGCGGCCGCTGGCACTGCTGCGTCGCCACCCGCCACCTCGGCCATCACAGGCGCCGGCGCTTTGGCAGCGTACGTGCCCGCATCGCCTGCGGCGCCCGCCACGTCGACCGCAGCGGCGGTCTTGCGCGGCGCGCGGCGGCGCTTGGGCTTTTCGGCCGGGGCTTCACTGCCCGCATCGGCGGCGGGAGCCTCGGGCAGGTCGGTGTCTTCAGGGTTCATGCGGGGTGGTCGATGGGGGAAGGGGTGCGGCGTCGTCGGCCGCGGGGTCGGCGCCTTCGGTGGGCGTCGGGTTGGGAAGCAGCGATGCCGCCACTGCAGGCGTATCGAGTGGATCATCGCTGGCGCGAAGCAGCGTTCCGGTGCCCGCGTCCAGCGGCAGCAGGCCCTGCCCGTCCAGCAAGAGCGGCCCCTGTTCCAGCGCGGCCAGCGCGTCGGCGCTGCGCAGCGCCTCGGCCGTGCCGTCGATGGGCGGCAACTGGTCCAGGCTGGCGAGACCCAGGTCGTCGAGGAACTGCCGGGTGGTGGCGTAGAGCGCCGGGCGGCCCGGCGCTTCGCGGTAGCCGATGGCGTCTATCCAGCCGCGGTCTTCGAGCTGCTTGACGATCTGGCTGCTGACCGTGACGCCGCGGATGTCCTCGATGTCGCCGCGCGTCACCGGCTGGCGGTAGGCCACGATGGCCAGCGTCTCCATCGCGGCGCGCGAGTACTTCGGCGGCTTTTCGGGGTGCAGTCGGTCGAGCCAGGGGCGCAATTCGGGCCGGCTCTGGAAGCGCCAGCCGCTGGCCAACGTCACCAGTTCGACGCCGCGGTCCTGCCAGTCGTCGACGAGTTCGTCGAGCAGGCAGCGCAGCGTGTCGTTGCCGACCTCACCGTCGAAGAGCGCACGCATCTCCGGCAGCGGCAGCGGCGCCGTGGCGCATATCAACGCCGTTTCGAGGACCCGTTTGGCCTCAGCTGTGTTCATGGCCTGCGCTTGGTGAGCGGCCACCGTCTCGGCGATGGCCAGGATTTCATCCGAAGGTTCGGGACACCGCGCGAGAGCTTTCTCGGCGCGGGCTGGACCCGGTGCGGCGTAGCCGGGGACCGGGACGGAGCAGCGGCTCGTCGAACAGGCGCGGCACGCGGGTGGCGTGCGGCGGCACTGTGATTTGACCGCTAGTGTACCCCCTGCGCCGCCGTGCGCGTGCCGGGCGGGCAGACCTGTTGCCACGCCGCCCGGAAATCCGCAGGCGGCAGGCAGGCGAAGGCCAGCGGCGCGCGGCTGGCCGGGTGCGCCAGCTTCAGCTCGGTGGCATGCAGCGCCTGGCGCACCATGCCGAGCGCGGGTTTGCCGCCGTAGAGCGCGTCGGCCACCAGCGGATGGCCCTTCCAGGCCAGGTGCACACGGATCTGGTGCGTGCGCCCGGTGTGCAGCGTGCAGCTCAGCGCGCTGATGCCGTCCTGCACGGCAAGCCGCTCGACGTCGGTGCGCGCCGGGCGGCCGCCGGCGACCACGGCCATGCGCACCCGCACGGCGGGGTCGCGGCCGATGGGCGCCTCGACGCTGAAGTGTGCCTGCGCCGGCGCGCCGTGGGCCAGCGCCAGGTAGCGCCGGTGCACGTCGCGCGCCGCGATGTCGCGCACCAGTGCGGTCACGGCCGGCAGCGTCTTGCCGACCATCATCACGCCCGAGGTGTCCTTGTCGAGCCGGTGCACGATGCCGGCGCGCGGCAGCGCCGCCGCTGCGGCGTGGTGGGCCAGCAGGCCGTTGAGCAGCGTGCCCGACCAGTTGCCCGGCGCCGGGTGCACGACGAGCCCGGCAGGCTTGTTCAGCACCAGCACGTGTTCGTCCTCGAACAGGATGTCGAGCGCCATCGCCTGGGGGCGGAAGGCACGGCTCTCGTCGGTGGGCACCAGTTCCAGCCGCAACTGCTGGCCGGCCCGCACGCGCCGCGAGGCCACGGTGGCGGTGACACCGTCGAGCTGCACGTGGCCCAGTTCGAGCAGGTGCTGCAGGTGGCTGCGCGAGAACTCGGGCGCCATCGCCACCAGCGCCTTGTCCAGGCGCTGCGCGTGCAGCGCGGTGCCGACGGCCATGCTCCGCACCTCGGGGGCGGCGTCGCCCGGGCCGGCAGCGGGCTCGTCGCCATCGGGGTCGAGCGGGGGGGGCTCCCTATAATCGGCGCCTTCTTGCACGACCGGCACCTTTCCCGATGACTGTGACCCTGATGTGGCGCGCTGCGCTGGTGGCCCTGCTGGCAGCGACGCTGCAGCTGGCGGGTTGCGGCTCGACACCCCAAAAGGACGAGGCGCCTGAAACCACCGCGGAACGATTGTACAAAGAGGCCCGCGACGACATGGAGTCGGGCAGCTACGACCGCGCCATCAAGACGCTGGAGCGTGTCGAGGGCCTGGCCGCCGGCTCGCTGCTGGCGCAGCAGGCCCTGCTGGACACCGCTTACCTGAACTGGCGCAGCGGCGAACGCGCGTCGGCGCTGACGGCGGTCGACCGTTTCATCAGGCTGAACCCCTCGAGCCCGGCGCTGGACTACGCGCTCTACCTGCGCGGCGTCATCAACTTCATCGACAACCTGGGCCTCTTCGGCAACGCCTTCGGCCAGGACGTCTCCGAGCGCGACCAGCAGGCTGCGCGCGAATCCTGGCAGTCCTTCAAGCAACTGGTCGACCAGTTCCCGCAGTCGCGCTACGCACCCGACGCGCGGCTGCGCATGAACCACATCGTCAACGCACTGGCCGCCTACGAGGTGCACGTGGCGCGCTACTACTTCCGGCGCGGCGCCTATGTCGCCGCCGCCGCGCGTGCGCAGGCGGCGGTGGCCGAATACGCACAGTCGCCGGCCGCCGAGGAAGCGCTCTTCATCATGATGCAGAGCTACGACAAGCTCGCGCTGACCCCGCTGCGCGACGATGCCGAGCGTGTGCTGCGCCAGAACTTCCCCGCCAGCACCTTCCTGGGTGGCCCCGGGGTCGCCGGGATCACCACCAAGCCCTGGTGGAAATTCTGGTAGGCCCGGTCGACTTCTTGCTGCGCTGAACGGGCCGTGCAGGCCGGCCTCAATGGGCCTCGGCCAGCATCTGCAGCCAATCCAGCGCCTCCGGTTCGTCGGCGATGACGCCCATCGGCGGCAACGCGGCCAGCAGCCGCCGGCCGTAGCCCATCTGCCGCACCCGCGGGTCGCAGACCACGAGCAGGCCGCGGTCGGTCTCGGTGCGGATCAGGCGCCCCGCACCCTGCTTCAGTGACACAGCAGCCTCGGCGACGAAGTAGTCGTCGAAAGGGTTGCGGCCCTGCTCGCGCAACTGGCGCACCCGCGCCTCGACCAGCGGGTCGTTGGGCGGCGGGAAGGGCAGCTTGTCGATGAGCACACATTGCAGCGCGTCTCCGGGCATGTCGATGCCTTCCCAGAAGCTGGCCGAGCCCACCAGCACGCAGCCCCGCCCGTCGCCAAAACGCTGCAGCAGCGCACGGCGCGGCTCGCTGCCCTGCACCAGCACCGTGAGTTCGCGGCCGAGCGCCGCCGCCTGCGCCTGCAGCGCCTCGGCCACCAGCGGCAGCACACGCAGCGTGGTCGTCAGCACGAAGGTGCGGCCGCCCAATGCGCATGCGCAGCGTGCCGCCAGCGCGCCCACCGCCGCCGGATGACCCGCCGCGTTCGGCAGCGGCAGCTTCGCCGGCACCCAGACGCGGGCGTGCGACGGGTAGTCGAAGGGGCTGCCGACACGCAGTCGCTCGGCATCTTCCAGGCCCGTGCTGGCGGTGAACCACGACAGCGCGTCGTCGTCGCCCAGCGTGGCCGAGGTGAAGATCCAGGCCTTGGGCGACGCTTCGCGCTGCTGCGTCAGCATCTCGCGGATGTCCAGAGGTGACTCGACCAACCTGGCCTGCTGCGGCGTGAGGTCGATCCAGCGCACCTGGTCTGAAGCTGCGTCCTGCACGAAACGCCCGGCAAGCAGCGCCAGGCTGCGCGCGCGCTGCTCGAGCCGCGGGAAGTCGGGTGCGGTCTCGGCCACGCGCGCGGCGGCGTCGGCGGCGTCACGTGCCGCGTCGGCCAGCACCTGCAGCGGCGCGACGAGTTCCTCGGCGCGCTCTTCCCAGCGCAGCTTCAGCGTGCCGCGCACCTCGCGCAGCGGCCCGGCGGCAGCCAGCCGCAGTTCACGCGTGGCACGCTCGAGCGCCGCCTGCAGGTCGGCCCAGGGCTCCAGTCCGCGCGCATGCTGCAGACCCTGCGCCAGCAGGTCGCGGGCGAGTTCCAGCGCCACCCCGGTGGCCAGCGTCGTGCCGAGGAACTGCACGCCGGCTTCCACGAGCTGGTGCGCTTCGTCGAAGATGGCGGCATCCACCGTCGGCAGCAGTTCGGCCACGCCGCTGTCGCGCAGCGCCATGTCGGCGAAGAAGAGATGGTGGTTGACGACCACGAGGTCGGCCGCCATGGCCTCGCGCCGCGCCTGCATGACGTGGCAGTTGCGGTACTCGGGGCATTCGGTACCCAGACAGTTCTCGCGCGTGGACGTCACCAGCGGTATCACCGGCGAACGTTCGTCCAGGCCCTCGATCTCGGCGATGTCGCCTGTGTGCGTGCCCTGCGCCCACAACGCGACGCGGTTCAGCGCCCGCAGCGCGAAGCGGTCGGGCAGCTGGCCGTCGGTCTGCGCCTGCTGCAGACGCCAGCGGCACAGGTAGCTGGCGCGGCCCTTCAGCAGCGCCAGCCGCGCCGGCACGCGCAGCGCATCGGCCAGGCGCGGCAGGTCGCGCAGGAACAGTTGATCCTGCAGGCTCTTGGTGGCGGTGCTGACCAGCGCACGCTGGCCCGACAGCAGCAGCGGCACGAGGTAGGCGAAGGTCTTGCCGACGCCCGTGCCTGCCTCGGCCACCAGCGTGCCGCGCGTCTGCAGCGCCTGCGCGATGCGCTCGGCCATCAGGTCCTGCTGCGGGCGCGGGCTGAAGCCGGGTTCGTGCTCGGCCAGCGGCCCGTCGACGGCAAAGGCGCGGGCGACGGCCGCGACGAGGTCTCCGCTCACGCGGGCTCGGGTGGGTCGACCTGCGACTCCAGCCGCGCGATCTGGTCACGCAGCAGCAGGCGGCGCTTCTTCAGACGGCGCAGCGTGAGGTCGTCGCTGCCGCGGTCCAGCGGGTTGCGGTCGATGAGGTCGTCCAGGTCGGCATGTTCCATGCGCAACTCGATCAGGCGGCGCTGCGGTGAATGCAGGTTCTCGTCCATTGCTGCACGGTGGTGGACAGTGGTCGAGTTTATATTCCCCTGCATGTCTGCTGCCGCGCCTTCGTTTCGTTTCAGTGCCGCCACGGGGCTGCACCGCGGCGACCGCGCCTACCAGCAGGACCAGGTCGAGGTCATCGTCCACCCGCGCACCAGCGGCTCGGTGCTGGCGTTGGTGGCCGACGGCATGGGTGGCAAGAGCGGGGGCCGCAAGGCCGCCGACCAGGTGCTGCTGACCGGGCGCCAGATCTTCGAACGCTACGTGCCGCTGCAGGACGACGCCGCCGAGATGCTGCGCCAGGTAGTGCTGGAATCGCACCTGATGATCAAGCTGACGGCGATCACCTCGGAAGAGGAACCGCACAGCACGGTGGCCGGCTTCGTCGTCTCGCCCTCGCTGGCTTGCGACGTGGTGCATGCCGGTGATTCACGCGTCTACCATTTCCGTGGCGCCGAGATGATGCGCCGCACGGTCGACCACTCGTTCGTGCAGCGCCTGGTGGACGAAGGCAAGATCAGCGAAGAGGCGGCCAACACGCACCCGCAGAGCAACCTGCTGACGGGCTGCCTGGGCACCCATGCCGACCCGCCGGTGGCGCTGTGGCACATCGACAAGCTCGAGTTCGGCGACACCATGCTGGCCTGCAGCGACGGCCTGTGGCACTACTTCACCCCGAAGGAGATCGGCGCGATCCTGCACGCGCTGCCGCCACGCGAAGCCAGCGAGATGCTGATCGGCAAGGCACGCCAGCGGGCCCGCGGTGGTGGCGACAACCTGTCGCTGGCGCTGGCCCGCATCGACCCGCTGCGTTGACCTCGGCGGCTCCGAAGGGCGCTTCGCCCCGACGGCCCCACGTCCCCCACGCCCCTCTGAACGCTTAGCGCGCTGCCGAGCCCGGCAACGCCGGCGGTCTGGCACGCGATGCGGGCGCCGGCACGGGCAACGGGGCCGCGGCCTTGCCACGCCGAGCGCGCTCGGCCTGGCGAGCCTCGATGCGCGCCTGCTCGGCCTTCATCGCCGCGTGGCGCTGGCGCGCCGCTGCCGCACGTTGCGCCGCAGCCAGCTCGGCCGCCGAGGCCGCGGCGGTGTCGCGCGGCGCTGCCTGGTCTTCGGCTTGCTGCCGCGCAGGCATCGGCACCTGCGCCGACGCCGACGCGGGCGCCGGCGGTGGTGCGGCGGTCGCTGCCGCTTCGGGCGGCGGCCTCTCGGTGGCGCGACGCTGCTTCTGCGCCACTGCCTCGCGCCGTGCCGCGGCACGACTTCGGCGTTCGACATCGTCCAACGCCAGAGCACGCGCACGCAGTCCGTCCAATTTGGCACGGCGCCTTTCACGTACCTCGTCCAGGCAGGCGGTGACGGCAAAGCGCTCGGCGCAACTGGCCCGTTCGGCAGTGAACTGCGCCTCCAGGCGGTCGCGCTCGGCCTGGATGGCGGCGCGCTCACTGGCTATGCGCGCTACCCCTGCATCGCCCGGTGCGGCAGCGCCGGCGGCGCCCAGGCCCGCGACCATGAGAGCCACCAGCGCCAGCCGCCGCAGCAGGGCCTGCGGGCGCAGCAGACATCGGGCGGGCGGCAGCACGGCGGCGACGCTCAGGTCAGCGAGGTGTCGACGTCACGCCGCGCCAGCGCCAGGAATTCGGCCGACTGCATCTCGTGCAGCCGCGACACCGTGCGCGGGAACTCGTGCGCCAGCGGCCCTTCGGCATAGAGCTGTTCGGGTGGCACGGCGCAGGACATGACGAGCTTCACGCGCCGGTCGTAGAGCACGTCCACCAGCCAGGTGAAGCGCCGCGCCTCGCTGGCCAGCCGCGGCGGCATCTGCGGCACGTTGCTCAGCAGCACGGTGTGGAAACGCGAGGCGATCTCCAGGTAGTCGTTCTGCGAGCGCGGGCCGCCGCAGAGTGTGCGGAAGTCGAACCAGACCACGCCGCCGGCACGGCGCACGGCGCGGATTTCGCGGTGCTCGATCTGCATTATCGGCGCCTCGTCGCGCGCCTCTGCCAGCCGCTCGAAGGCAAGGGCCATCGCGGCCTCGGCTTCTGGGCCCAACGGGCAGTGCAGCATGTGCATCTGCGCCAGTGTCTGCTGCCGGTAGTCGGTGCCGGCGTCGACATTGATCACCTCGAGCCTGCTCTTCAGCAGTTCGATGGCCGGCAGGATGCGGTCGCGGTGCAGTCCGTTCGGGTACAGGCCGTCGGGATGGAAGTTCGAGGTCGTCACGATGCTCACGCGGTTGGCGAACATCGCGTCAAGCAGCCGGTGCAGGATCATCGCGTCGGTGACGTCAGCGACATGGAATTCGTCGAAACAGATGAGGCGGAAGCGCCTTGAGATGCGCCGACCCAGCTCGTCCAGCGGGTTGACGGTGCCTTTCAGGTCCTGCAGTTCGCGGTGCACCTCGCGCATGAACTCGTGGAAGTGCAGCCGCGTCTTGCGCGTCAGCGGCACGGCCTGGAAAAAGCAGTCCATCAGGAAGCTCTTGCCGCGGCCGACGCCGCCGTACATGTAGACGCCGCGCGGGATCGGCGGGCGGGCGATCAGCTTGGTGATGGCATTGCTGCGGCGCGCCTTGTAGTCGGCCCATTCACGCTCGCAGCGCTCCAGCGCATCGACGGCACGCAGCTGGGCCGCGTCGCTCCTGAAGCCGCGCTCGACGAGCGTGGCTTCGTAGCGCTCACGTACACCCACGGCCTCAGAAGTTCAGCGTGCGCTTGTCGACGGCGAGCGCAGCTTCCTTGGTGGCTTCGCTCAGGCTGGGGTGGGCGTGGCAGATGCGCGCGATGTCTTCGGCACTGGCCTTGAACTCCATCGCCACCACGGCCTCGGCGATGAGCTCGCTGGCCATCGGGCCGACGATGTGCACGCCCAGGATCTCGTCGCTCACCGCATCGGCCAGGAACTTGACCATGCCGGTGGTGTCACCGAGCGCACGGGCGCGGCCGTTGGCCAGGAAGGGGAAGGTGCCGGCCTTGTAGGCGCGGCCGGCGGCCTTGAGCTGCTGCTCGGTCTGGCCGACCCACGCGATCTCGGGGCTGGTGTAGATGACCCAGGGGGTGGTGTTGAAGTTGACGTGCCCGTGCTGCCCTGCCATGCGCTCGGCCACGGCCACGCCCTCCTCCTCGGCCTTGTGCGCGAGCATGGGGCCCCGCACCACGTCGCCCACCGCCCACACGCCGGGCAGGTTGGTACGGCAGTCATCGTCGACGACGATGGCGCCGCGCTCGTCGAGCTTCAGGCCCACGGCTTCGGCGTTCAGGCCCGTCGTGTTCGGCACGCGGCCGATGCTGACGATGAGCTTGTCGACCTCGAGCTTCTGCGCCTCGCCCTTGGCATTGGTGTATTCGACCGCCACGCCCTTCTTGCCGCTCTTGATCTCACCGACCTTGACGCCGAGCTCGATCTTCAGGCCCTGCTTGACGAAGGCCTTGTGCGCTTCCTTGGCGATCTGCTCGTCCACGGCGCCGAGGAAGGTGGGCAGCGCTTCGAGCACCGTCACTTCCGAGCCCAGGCGGCGCCACACCGAGCCCATCTCCAGGCCGATGACACCGCTGCCGATGAGGCCCAGCCTCTTCGGCACCTCGCCGATGCGCAGGGCACCGTCATTGCTGAGCACGTTGACTTCGTCGAAAGGTGTACCGGGCAGCGCACGTGCGCTGGAGCCGGTGGCGAGCAGCACCTGCTTTGCCGTCAGCGCTTCTTCACCCACCGCAACCTCGTAGCCCGCGTCCACCGCCTTCACGAAGGCACCGCGGCCGTGGAAGAACGTGACCTTGTTCTTCTTGAACAGGTAGAGGATGCCGTCGTTGTTCTGCGCCACGACCTTGTCCTTGCGCGCCAGCATCTTCTTCACGTCGATGCTCAGGTCCTTCAGGCCGATGCCATGGTCGGCGAAGGCGTGGCCGGCGTGCTCGAAGTGTTCGCTGCTCTGCAGCAACGCCTTGCTCGGTATGCAGCCGACGTTGGTGCAGGTGCCACCCGGCGCGGGGCCGCCCTTGCCGTTCTTCCATTCGTCGATGCAGGCGACGTTGAAGCCGAGTTGCGCCGCGCGGATGGCGCCGATGTAGCCGCCGGGGCCGGCGCCGATGACGATGAGGTCGAAGTTCTTGGACATGGTGGGTTCAGTGAAGCGGGATCATTCGTTGGGCACGAAGATCCACAGCAGGATGTAGAGCAGGACACCAGCGCCGCCGAACAGCGCCAGCGCAACGAGCACCAGGCGCCAGATCCAGGACTCGACGCCGGTCAGCCCGGCGACCCCGCCGCAGACACCGCCTATCCAGCGGTCGCTGCGGCTGCGGCGCAACCGGCTGATGGCGTCCACCGCCGGGATCGGGTCGTCTGCGCCAGGGCCTTCGAGCAAGCGCGCCTTGGCACGCTGGAACTCGTCTTCGCTGAGCGCACCGCGTGTGCGCAGTTCGTCCAGCCGGGTGAGGTCGTCGACGAATCCCATGGTGGCCTTTCAGGCGCAGCGGGCGGCGCGCGTCAGATGTCGAAGAGCAGGCGGGCCGGATCTTCCAGCGCGTCCTTCATCGTCACCAGACCGAGCACGGCCTCGCGGCCGTCGATGATGCGGTGGTCGTAGCTCATCGCCAGGTAGTTCATCGGACGAACGACCACCTGCCCGTTCTCGACCACCGCGCGGTCCTTGGTGGCGTGCACGCCCAGGATGGCGCTCTGCGGCGGGTTGATGATCGGCGTCGACAGCATCGAGCCAAAGGTGCCGCCGTTGCTGATGCTGAAGGTGCCACCGGTGAGCTCGTCGATGCCGAGCTTGCCGTCACGCGCCTTGGCGCCGTACTCTGCAATTTTCTTTTCGATGTCGGCAAAACTCATCTGGTCGGCATTGCGCAGGATCGGAACCACCAGGCCGCGCGGCGAACCCACGGCGATGCCGATGTCGAAGTAGCCGTGGTAAACGATGTCGTTGCCGTCCACCGAGGCGTTGAGCACCGGGTATTTTTTCAGGGCATGCACCGCTGCCTTGACAAAAAAGCTCATGAAACCGATCTTGGTACCGTGCTCTTTCTCGAACTTTTCCTGGAAGCGCTTGCGCATTTCCATGACCGGCGCCATGTTGACCTCGTTGAAGGTGGTCAGGATGGCGTTGGTCGATTGCGATTGCAGCAGGCGCTCGGCGATTCGCGCGCGGAGGCGGCTCATGGGCACACGCTGCTCGGGGCGATCGCCCAGGTCGTTCGCCTTTGCAGGCGCCGAAACTTGCGGCAAGGAAGTGACTGGAGCCCCTGTCGGAATTGGGCTGGACGCTACAACTTTAGGAGCAGAACCGGAAGCCACCGCACCCAGCACATCACCTTTGGTGACACGACCGTCCTTGCCGGTCCCGGCCACCGAGCCGGAAGCCAGCTGGTTGTCGGCCATGAGTTTGGCTGCAGCAGGCATCGCCACGCCGGCCATGCTGCCACCGCTCGCAGCAGGGGCAGGCGTCGGCGCAGCAGCTGTTGCCGGCGCAGGGGCTGCAGCGGCGGCCGCGGGCGCAGCAGCCGCCACCTTGCCTTCGGTATCGATGCGCGCAATCAGCTGCTCGGCAGTGACGGTGCCGCCATCAGCCACGAGGATTTCGGACAACACGCCAGCGGCCGGGGCCGGCACTTCCAGTACCACCTTGTCGGTTTCGATTTCGATCAGGATTTCGTCCACGGCCACTGCCTCACCGGCCTTCTTTTTCCAGGTCAGCATGGTGGCCTCGGCCACGGATTCGGACAGTTGCGGTACTTTGACTTCTACGATAGCCATATCAATTCTTTCCGTTTTG
>JAURZK010000007.1 GCA_030653505.1 Rubrivivax sp. | reverse complement strand
TGCGTGAGCAGGGGCGCGGTGACGATGAAGATCACCAGCAGCACCAGCATCTCGTCGATCAGCGGCACCATGTTGATCTCGGCCATGGGTGCCTGGCTGCGGTTGCGGTCGAAAGAGGCGAAGGCCATGCTGGGGCTCCCTGGTGTGCTCAGGCCGCAGACTTCAAGGCCTGCAGCCTGGTTGCAGGCTCGGCCGGCCTGTGCTTGGCCGAACCGGGCGCGTGGCCCAGCGTCAGGAAGCTGTGCAGTTCGAAGGCGAAGGCGTCCAGGCGGCCGGTGAGCACACGGTTGCCGCGCGTGAAGGCGTTGTAGGCCATCACCGCGGGGATGGCCACGGCCAGGCCCAGGCCCGTCATGATCAGCGCTTCGCCAACGGGGCCGGCCACCTTGTCCAGCGTGCCGGCACCGCTCATGCCGATGGCCGCCAGGGCGTGGTACACACCCCAGACGGTGCCGAAGAGGCCGACGAAAGGCGCGGTGGCACCCACGGTGGCCAGCACCGTGAGGCCGCTTTCCAGGCGCATCGTCTCTTCGTCCAGCACCTTCTTGATCGTGCGCGTGATGTAGTCGCTGGCCGTGCCGGCGTCGGCCAGCCGCGTGGCGCCGTGGCGCGCGTGGTGCGCTTTGGCGTGCAGCGCGTGAGCGCTGAGGTGCGAGAACGGGTCGCGCGCGCCGTGCGTGGCCAGTTCGTGCTGCACCTCGTCGAGCGCACGGGCGTTCCAGAACAGGTTCAGGAAGGTCTCGCCGCGGCGCCGGCGCTGCCACTGCGCCCAGCCCTTGATGACGATCAGCGCCCAGGAGGCGATGCTCATCAGCAGCAGCACGGCCAGCAGCGACTTGCCGACGGCGTCGCTCTGCGCCAGCAGGTGGGCGAAGCCCAGGGTGGGGGTGGTCGGTTCCATGGCAGCTTTCAGTCGAGCAGGTATTCGATGGGGGCGATCACCTCGACCTCGATCGGGGTGTTGTTTTCCGTGTGGGGTTTGAAGCGCGCCTGGCGTATGGCCCAGGCCGCCTGTTCGTCCAGGCGTGCATGACCCGAGGACCGCTGCACCTGCACCAGCTTGGGCAGGCCGCGCGTGTCGACGACCACCCGTAGCCAGACCACGCCGCTCTCGCCCGCGCGGCGCGAAGCGCGCGGCACCTCCACCGGCGGCAGGCTGAGGTAGGTGACGGCGGTCGCGTCGACACGTCTGGGGGCGGGCGACGGCGATGCTGGCTGCGCCGGTGGCGCCGTGGTGACGGCCTGTGTCGTTGCGACGACGGGCTCGGGCTGCACGGTGGGGGGTGGCGGCAGGCTGAAGACCTCGGCCGGCACTGGCTCGGGGCTGCGGGCGGCCAGCATCGGCAGCGGCTGCACACGCTGGAGCGGCATCGGCATCGGCATCGGTGTCGGTGGCGGTGGCGGTGGTCGCGGTGTCTCGGCGCGGGGCGCCAGCGGCACCAGCAGCTCGACCATCATCGGTGCAGCGTCCGCCGCCGCCTGACGCACCGCGGGTACCTGCAGCAGCGCCCAGCCGGCGCAGAGGTGCAGCGCCGCCGTGGCGGCCACGAGCAGGCGTGTCTGTCCGCGCGAGCTTTCGGCCGGCCGCTGCAGGGCGTGGGCCCAGTCAGCGCCGGGAGCGGGTGGAAGTGAAGGCGCGGTAGACATGGGCGACGGGCGACGGGCGACGGGCGACGGGCGGACGGGGATGGATGCTGGGATGCGGGTAAGCTGTGACCGGACCGTATCATAAAGCGAATGCGAATGATTCGCAACTACAATCTGAGCTTTGACTCTATACCTGCTCAAACGACGCCGCCGCCGGTCCCGGGGGAACACGACGGCGGTGTGTGGGGCGCCCGTTAGGGCGCCGGCAGGCTCGGGTCCTGATCAACCGGCGCTGGCGTCGGCCTGCCGGGCCTGGATCCTCGGCGCCGTCTTCAGGCTCCACACCATGGTCACCGCCAGGATGGCCACCACCACGCCCAACGAAACCAGCACCGGGATCTTGACCACGTCGACGACCAGCATCTTGGTGCCGATGAAGACCAGCACCACCGCCAGCCCGTAGCTCAGCAGGTGGAACTTGGTCGCCACCGCGGCCAGCAGGAAGTACATCGCGCGCAGGCCCAGGATGGCGAAAATGTTGCTGGTGAGCACGATGAAGGGGTCCAGCGTGATGGCGAAGATGGCCGGGATGCTGTCCACCGCGAAGATCACGTCGGTCAGGGCCACGAGGCAGATCACCAGGAACAGCGGGGTGGCGATCTTCTTGCCGTTCTCGATGGTGAAGAACTTCTCGCCGTCGAAGTGCTTGCCCACCGGCATGATCTTGCGCAGCAGCTTCAGCGCGGGGTTGCTCTCAAGGTCGGGCTCCTTGTCGGCCGCCCACCACATCTTGATGCCGGTGAGCACGAGGAAGGCACCGAAGAGGTAGAGCACCCAGTGGAATTGCGAGATCAGCCAGGCACCGAGCAGGATCATCACCGTGCGCAGCACGATGGCGCCGATGATGCCGATCATCAACACCCGCTTCTGGAAGGCCGGCGGCACCGCGAAGAAGGTGAAGATCATCAGGAAGACGAAGATGTTGTCCACCGCCAGGCTTTTCTCGATGAGGTAGCCGGTCAGGAACTCCATGCTCTTCGTGTAAGCCAGTTCGGCCCCGTGGTCCTGATAGACCGCCCACCAGAAGAGGCCGTTGAAGGCGAAGCTGAGCAGCACCCAGACGATCGACCAGTTGACCGCCTCTTTCACCGTGACGGCGTGCGCGCCCTGCTTGTTCAGCACGACGAAGTCGACGAAGAGTGCGGCGAGAACCGCGCAGACGAAAAAGATCCACAGCCAGAGCGGCGCGATGGTGTCCATGGACACTCCCGAGAGAGGGGTTGAGGTTCGCGCCGAAAGGTCTTGCGGGGGGAGACCCCTGCGTTCCCGGGCCGCCGGCAGGGCGCTGGCAACCGTACTGACGGGATGACGCGGCAGCGGGCGCTGCGTGCTACTCCCCTCTCGACGGCGCGGATGTTATGCAGTCGCGAGCAGCCCCGCGATCTGCGGGCCCAAATAGGGGCAACGGACCCCCGCGGGCCCGTCTGTGGAAAGCCGGGCCGGCTGGCCCGGGCTCAGGTCGAGATCACTCCTCGTCCTGCACCTTGTAGGCGGCCACCAGTGCCGTCTGCACCGTTGGCGGCACGGCGTCGTAGTGCGACAGCAGCACGCTGTAGCGGCCCTGGCCACCGGTCAGCGCGTTCAGCCGAGGTTGGTACCCCGTCACCTCGGCCAGCGGCACCTGGCCGCGCACGACCATCGTGCCCGCCAGGCCGTTGGCCGTGCCGGTGACGACGCCGCGCTTGGACGACAGGTCGCCCGTGATGTCGCCCACGCTGGTGTCGGGCGCGGTGATCTCGATGTGCACGATGGGTTCCTGCACCACCGGCCGCGCCTCGCGCAGCGCGGCCAGCGTGGCCTTGCGCGCCGCGGTGACGAACGCGATTTCCTTGCTGTCGACGCTGTGGCTCTTGCCGTCGTAGACGGTGACCCGCACGTCGACCACCGGGTAGCCGCTGATGGCGCCCAGGCCCAGCGCCTCGCGCACGCCCTTTTCCACCGCGGGCATGAAGTTGTAGGGGATGACACCGCCCTTGACCGCATCGACGAACTCGAAGCCCGCGCCGGCGTCCATCGGCTCGACACGCAGGAAGACCTCGCCGAACTGCCCCGCACCGCCGGTCTGCTTCTTGTGGCGGTGGTGGCCCTCGGCCTTGCCGGTGATGGTCTCGCGGTAGGCGATGCGTGGCGGCTGTGTCTTGACATCGAATTTGTAGGTCTCGCGCATGCGCTCGAGCAGCACACGCAGGTGCAGTTCGCCCAGGCCGTAGACCACGGTCTCGTTGCTGGTGGCGACGTGCTCCACCTTCAGGCAGGGGTCTTCGTCGACCAGCTTGGCCAAAATCTCCCACAGCCGCTGTTCGTCGCCATGGCGCTGCGGTTGTATCGCCAGGCCGTGCACGGGCTTGGGCAGGTCCAGCGGCAGCATGTGGATGTGGTCGTCCTCGGGTGCATCGTGCAGCACGGCGTCGTAGTGCAGCGCGTCGACCTTGGCCACGGCGACGATGTCGCCGGGCACGGCGAAAGGTACTTCCACCGTCTGCTTGCCCTGCACCAGGTAGAGGTGGCTGGCCTTGAAAGGCTTGCGGCTGTCGCCGACGTAGAGCGGCATGTCGCGCGTCACCGTGCCCTGGTGCACGCGGAAGATGCCCAGGCGGCCGACGAAGGGGTCGACCGTGACCTTGAACACATGCGCCAGCACGTGCAGCGCCGGGTCGGGCGTGGCGTGCATGGGCACGGCGTCGGCACCTTCGCCGCGCAGGAAGTCGGGCGGGTTGGCCTCGCTCGGGTTGGGCAGCAGCTTGACGATGACGTCAAGCAGCTCGGCCACGCCGGCGCCGCTCTTGGCCGAGACGAACACGACCGGGATCAGGTGGCCTTCGCGCAGCGCCTGCTCCAGCGGCGCGTGCAGTTCGCCGGCGTCGATGTCGCCGTCGTTGAGGTAACGGTCGACAAATTCGCCGTCGACTTCGACCACCTGCTCCACGAGTGCACGGTGCGCGGCGTCGACGCTGCCGAAGTCGCCCTGTCCTTCGCGGTTGAAGAAACAGTCGACGACACGTGTGGCGCCGTCCGCGGGCAGGTTCAGCGGCAGGCATTCCTTGCCGAAAGTGGCCTGGATCTCGGCCAGCACGGCAGCCAGGTCGACGCCCGGCGTGTCGATGCGGTTGACGATGACCAGGCGGTCGAGGTGGCGCGAGGCGGCGTAGTCCATCATGCGCCGCGACATCGGTTCGACGCCGACGGCGGCATTGATCACGACGGCGACGGTTTCCACCGCCTCCAGCGCCGGCAGGCTGTGGCCGAGGAAGTCGGGGCCGCCCGGGGTGTCGAGCAGATGGACACGCGTGCCGGCGTGCGTGAGGTTCAGCACCGAAGTGTTCAGCGAGTGCTGCATGCGGCGTTCGAGCGCGTCGTAGTCACTCACGGTGCTGCCGCGCTCGATGCTGCCGGGCGTGACGATGGCACCGGCGCGGGCGAGCAGCGCTTCGGCCAGGCAGGTCTTGCCCGCCGCCGACGCGCCCACCAGGGCCAGCGTACGGATGGCGGCGGGCCCCGAAGGGCTGCCTGCGTTGGAGGGGCTGGGCATTTGCGGTCTCCTTGTGCTGGGGGCGCCGGAAGCGGCGACGTGCAGCCCAGCGTAGAGCAAGCCGCCGGGGGCGACAACCTTTGCGGGTCAATCCAGATCAAACAATGGCCAGCCACCGGGCTCGGGCCGGGTCGCTGCATGCGCGTGCTACCGTGCGCGCCGCCATCGCTGCGCCCCGATCCTGTCCGCCACGCTGCGACGTCCGCCCCGTGACCTCCGCCCCTCTCACACCGCCGCCGCACGTGCTGCCCGCGCTGGTGCTGGCCCAGTTGGCCGGCACCTCGCCGTGGTTCGCCGTCAACGCGGTGATGCCGGACCTGCAGCGCCAGTACGGCTACAGCGACGCCGCAGTGGGCACGCTCACGTCGGCGCTGCAGCTGGGTTTCATCGCCGGCACGCTGGTTTTCGCGCTGCTGGCGCTGGCCGACCGCTTTCCGGCGCGGCGGCTCTTCCTCGGCTGTGCGTGGGCTGCCGCGGCCTGCACGTTGGCCGCCGCGGCGATGGCCGGGTCGTTTCCCATGCTGCTCTTCTGGCGTGCGCTGACCGGCTTTTGCCTGGCCGGCATCTACCCGGTGGGCATGAAGCTGGCGGCGCTGTGGTTTCCGCGTGGCTTGGGTCCCGCGCTCGGTTGGCTGGTGGGCGCGCTGGTGCTGGGCAGCGCCAGCCCGCACGCGCTGCGCGCGCTGGGGGCCGACCTGCCCTGGCAGAGCGTGTTCGTCGCCGTCGCCGCCGCGTCGGCACTGGCGGGTCTGTTGGTGATCTGGCGCGTGCCCGAACCGCCGCACCCGGCCGGGCTGGTGCCGCTGCGCCTGTCGGCGCTGGCCAGCCTGTGGCGCGACGCGCGGGTACGTGCCTCGGTCTTCGGCTACTTCGGCCACATGGTCGAGCTCTACACCGTATGGGTGCTGGTGCCGCTGGTGCTGGCGACCCGGCTGCAGGGCACGGTGGCGGTGTCGGGATGGGCGTTTGCCGTCGTCGGCGCGGGCGCGGCCGGCTGCGTGGCCGGCGGGCTGCTGGCGCGGCGCCACGGCAGCGCGCGCGTCGCGGGCACGCAACTGGCCGTCAGCGGGCTGTGCTGCCTGGCCGCACCGTGGATGCTGGTCGCGCCGCTGCCGATCTTCCTGGCCTGGATGCTGGTCTGGGGCGTGACGGTGGCCGGCGATTCGCCGCAGTTCAGCGCGCTGACCGCAGCCAACGCGCCGCGCGAGGCCGTGGGCAGCGTGCTCACGCTGACCAACAGCCTGGGCTTCGCGATCAGCGTGGTGTCGATCGAGATCTTCGTGCGTGCCGCGGCAACGCACCCGCTGGCGGCCGTGCTGCCCTGGCTGGCGCTGGGGCCGCTGCTGGGCCTGCTGGCCTTGCGGCCTCTTCTGGCCCGCCGCGCTTGAGCGGGCGCAGCGCCGTGCGTCACTCGTGCCGCAGTGCCTCTATGGGATCCAGTCGCGCCGCGCGGCGCGCCGGGAAGTAGCCGAAGACAAGGCCGATCAGCGCCGCGAAGCCGAAGGACAGCAGGTTGATGCCGGGGTCGAAGGCATAGGGCACGCCCATCACCGCGGTGAGGCCGATCGACGCCGCGGTGGCAAAGACGATGCCGATCAGCCCGCCCAGGGCCGCCAGCACCACGGCCTCGATCAGGAACTGCAGCAGCACCTCGTGCCCCAGGGCGCCGATGGCCAGCCGGATGCCGATCTCGCGTGTGCGCTCGGTGACGCTGACGAGCATGATGTTCATGATGCCGATGCCGCCCACCAGCAGGCTCACGGCGGCCACTGCGCCCAGCAGCATCGTCATCACCTGCGTCGTGCTCGACAGCGTCTCGGCCAGTTGCTTGGTGTCGAGCACGTTGAAGTTGTTCTCGTCGCTTTCGGCCAGCTTGCGGCGTTCGCGCAGCAGCTGCGTCATGTCGGCCTTCACGCGTTCCGCATCGACGCCGTCGTCCATCGACACCAGCAGCGTGCCGACGTTCAGGTTGCCGGTGAGCCGGCGCTGCACCGCGGCGATGGGCATCACCACCAGGTCGTCCTGGTCGTTGCCCATCGCGGCCTGGCCCTTGCTCTGCAGCAGGCCGATGACCTCGCAGCTGAGGTTGCGCACGCGCAGCCGCGCGCCCACCGGTTCTTCGGTGCCGAAAAGTTCACGGCGTACCGTGGCGCCGATGACGCAGACGGCGCTGCCGGCGCGCTGCTCGGTGTCCTCGAACAGACGGCCCTGCGCCAGCGTCCAGTTGTTGGTCTCGAAGTAGGCGTTGGTGGTGCCGTAGACCACGCTCGACCAGTTGCGCGCGCCGTAGACGACCACCGCGCCGGTATTGGCCTGCGGCGCAACGGCGCGCACGCCGGGCACCTGCGCCAGAAGGGCATCGCCGTCGGCCTGGCGGAAGGGTGGCGAACCTGCGGCGTCGCGCCCCGGGCCCATGCGCTGGCCCGGCCGCACCATCAGCAGGTTGGTGCCCAGGCTGGTGATCTGGTCCGACACCGCCTGCGTCGCGCCGCGGCCCACGGTGACCATCGTGATGACGGCGGCCACGCCGATGACGATGCCCAGGATGGTGAGGAAGGAGCGCAACAGGTTGCGCCGGATCTCGCGCAGCGCCAGGCCGAGGGTGTTGAGCCACATCAGGCAGCTTCCGGCACGGCGGGCTTGGCGACGGCGGTCTGCGGGCGGTCGCTGTCGATCAGCCCGTCGACGAAGTGCACCACGCGACGCGCGTAGGCGGCCATTTCGGGCTCGTGCGTGACCATCAGCACGGTGATGCCGCGGTCGCGGTTCAGCGCCGCCAGCAGCTCCATGATCTCGCGCCCGCGCTGGGTGTCCAGGTTGCCGGTGGGCTCGTCGGCCAGCAGCACGGTGGGGCGGGTCACCAGCGCACGTGCGATGGCCACACGCTGCTGCTGACCGCCGGACAGCTCGGCCGGCGTGTGGCCCTCGCGCCCGGCCAGGCCCACCGCGGCCAGTGCCTCGCGCGCGGCGCGGTGGCGGCTGGCGGCGGGCTCGCCGCGGTAGAGCAGCGGCAGTTCGACGTTTTCCTGGGCCGTGGTGCGCGGCAGCAGGTTGAAGCCCTGGAAGACGAAGCCCAGGTGGGCGCGCCGCAGCAGCGCACGCTGGTCGCGGTCGAGCCGGTGCACGGGCACGCCGCGGAACAGGTAGGCGCCGGCGCTGGGCGTGTCCAGGCAGCCCAGGATGTTCATCGCCGTGCTCTTGCCCGACCCGCTGGGGCCCATGATGGCGACGAACTCGCCTTGGCCGATGTCGAGGTCGATGCCACGCAACGCCTGCACCTCGGCCGAACCCGTGCCGTAGACGCGCGTCACGCCGCGCAGCCGGATCAGGGGCGTGGCGGCGTCTGCGTTCACTTCGCGCCGCCCGTGGTCTGACCGACGATGACTTCCATGCCCGGCTGCAGCTTCTCGCTCGTCACCTCGGTGTTGCGGCCGTCGCTGACACCCGGCCGCACCGGCACGGCCTGCGGCTGGCCGCCTTCCAGCACCCAGACCTGGCGCACCTGCGCCGTATCGGTGCCGCCGCCGCGGCGGCCGCCACCGCCGGTGCCACGCGGCATGCGCGGCATCATGCTCGAGACGATGCCGGTGCTGGGCGCCGAGGCCGCCGCAGCCGCCGTCGCCGGCGAGTAGCGCAGCGCTGCGTTGGGCACCAGCAGCGCGTCGCGGCGTTCGACGGTGGTGATGATGGCCGTGGCCGTCATGCCGGGGCGCAGCGTCGAGTCGTCGTTGTTGACGCTGAGCTCGGCCAGGTAAGTGACGACGTTGTCCTTGGTCGTCGAACCGTAGCCCACGCGCACGATGGTGGCCGGGTAGCGCCGCGTCGGGTAGGCGCTGACGGTGAAGGTGGCCGACTGGCCCGGGCGCACCTGGCCGACGTCGGCTTCGTCGACGTAGACCTGCAGCTTCATCTTCGTCAGGTCCTCGGCCAGCGTGAAGAGTGTGACCGCCTGCAGCGAGGCCGCCACGGCGTTGCCCGGCTCGACCGAGCGCGACAGCACCACGCCGTCGATGGGCGAGCGGATGGTGGCCTTGCCCAGGTTGGTCACGTTGCTGCTGAGCGTGGCCTGGGCCTGCGCGACGTTGGCCGTGGCGCTGGCCACGCTGGCCTCGCCGCGTGCGGCCGCGGCCTCGGCGGCCGCCATCTCGGCCGCCGACGGCACCTGGCCGCCGCTGCGCTGGTAGACATCGCGCAGCCTCGCCAGCGCGTCGCGTGTCTCGGCGGCCGTGGCGCGCGCCTGGGCGCGCGCGGCTTCGGCGGCGGCCAGCGCGGCGCGTGAACCGCTGACCTGGTCGCGCAGCCGCGTGTCGTCCAGCGCCACCAGCACCTGGCCCTTCTTCACGCGGTCGTTGACGTCCACCGACACCTTGGCCACCGTGCCCGACAGTTCGCTGCCGATGGCCACCTGCGTGGTCGGCTGCAGCGTGCCGTTGGCGGTGACGGTGACGGTGATCCCGCCGCGTGCGACGGTCTGCGTCTGGTACTGCGGCGCGGCATTGGCCTGGCGCTGGCCGAGCCAGTACCAAACGCCGGCGCCGGCTGCCGCGAGCACGGCCAGCCCGATCCAGAAGGTGGGCCGACGCCACCAGGCGCGCGGCGCGGCAGCCGGCCCGAGCAGGGACTCGAGGGCTGTGTCGGGGTCTGCGCCGGGTGCGGCGGCGGGTGCGTCTGCGGGTGCGGCGACGGGTGGAATCTGTGCTGGGGTCATGGCGAGGCGAGGGTAGTCGTGTCCGGCGTCCAGCCGCCACCCAGCGCCTTGTACAGGCGCACATGCTGGGTGGCCAGAGTGGTGGCGGTGGCGGCGACGCCGTCCTGTGCCGAGAGCAGCGTGCGCTGGGTCTGCAGCACGTTCTGGAAGTCGACCAGGCCGCTGCGGTAGCGCTGCTCGGCGATCTGCGCCGCGTTCAGCGCCGACGCGGCGGCCGATTGCTGCGCGGCCAGCTGTTCGCGGGTGCCGCGTATGGCCACCAGGGTGTCTTCCACCTCCTGCAACGCGGCCAGCAGGGTGGCGCGGTAGCTGACCTCGGCCTCGTCGCGGGCCGCCTCCTGCTGGCGCACCTGGGCGCGGATGCGGCCACCGTCGAAGAGCGGCATGCTGATGCTGGCCAGCAGCGACGCGGCGGCCGGGGCGCTGCCCAGGCCCGTCAGGGTGAGCGCGTTCAGTCCGATGGAGCCCCCCAGCGACAGGCTGGGCAGCCGCTCCGCGTCGGCCTGGTCGACACGCGCGGCAGCGGCCAGCAGCCGCAGTTCGGCGGCGCGCATGTCGGGGCGCTGGCGCAGGACTTCAGCGGGCAGCGCGAGCGCCAGATCGGGCGGTGTCGAAGGCGCAAGAGCCGGCGTGCGCGCCTGCAGCGTGCCGGCCAGCATGCCGGGGGCGCGACCCGTGAGCACGGCCAGTGCATTCATCGCCTGGCTGGCGCTGGCCTCCAGCGCCGGGATCTGCGCGCGGGTCTGCTCGACGGCGGTCTTGGCCTGCTCGACGTCGAGCTGCGTGACCAGGCCGGCGTCGGCGCGCCACTGCACGATCTGCAGCGTCTGCTGCTGGCTCGCGAGGTTGGCCCGCGCGTTGGCCAGTCTCGCCTGCGTGCCGCGCAGCTGCAGCAGGTTCAGCGCCACTTCCGCAGTCACGGACACGCGGGTGCCCGCCAGCGTCACGGCGCTGGCTTCGGCCGTGGCGTCGGCCGCACGCACGCCGGCGGCGCTGCCGCCCCACAGGTCGGCCTCCCAGCGCGCATCGATGCTGGCGCCATAGCGCTGGGCAGTGGCCGTGCCTTCGCTGCGGCTGGCCTGGGCCGAGCCTCCGCCACTCACCGACAGCGTCCGGCCGGCGGCGGTGAGATCACGCTGCGCGCGCGCCTGGCGCAGCCGGGCCTGCGCGGCGGCGATGTCGGTGCTGCCGGCCAGTGCCTGCTCGACCAGCGGGGGCAGCACCGGCTCGTCGAAACGCTGCCACCACGACACCAACGAGGCGGCTTCGGCGGTGGCAGCGCCGGCCCCGCTCCAGGCGGCGGGCAGCGGCAGCGCCGAAGGTGCCGCGGCGGGCTGCTGCAGCGAGGCGCAGCCCGACAGCCCCAGCACGGCCAAGGCCAGGGCGGAAGCGATCCAACGGTAGGGCAGGCAGCGCATGAACCCATGATGCGCGCCGTGCCGTTGCTGCTTTGTGCGCTGCCGCATAAAGCTGGGTAAATCCGGCAGCTGCCCGGGGGCTTGCTGTCCAGGCAGCTTCTCGGCTACTGGAACGCCACCTCGGCGAAGCTGCGCAGCTTGCGGCTGTGCAGCGCACCCGGGCGTTCCTGGCGCAGCAGTTCCACCGCACGCATGCCGATGCGCAGATGCTGGTCGACACGCTCGCGGTAGAAGGTGTTGGCCATGCCGGGCAACTTGATCTCGCCGTGCAGCGGCTTGTCGCTCACGCACAGCAGGGTGCCGTAGGGCACGCGGAAACGGAAACCGTTGGCGGCGATGGTGGCGCTTTCCATGTCCAGCGCCACGGCGCGGCTCTGGCTGAACCGTCGCTCCGGCCCTGCATTCGGCAGCAGTTCCCAGTTCCGGTTGTCGGTGCTGGCGACGGTGCCCGTGCGCAGGATGCGCTTGAGCTCGTAGCCCTGCAGCTGCGTCACGTCGGCCACCGCCTGCTCGAGTGCGACCTGCACTTCGGCCAGGGCGGGAATCGGCACCCACAGTGGCAGTTCTTCGTCGAGCACGTGGTCCTCGCGCATGTAGGCGTGGGCCAGCACGTAGTCGCCCAGTTGCTGCGTCGTGCGCAGGCCGGCGCAGTGGCCCAGCATCAGCCAGGCGTGCGGGCGCAGCACGGCCACGTGGTCGGTGATGGTCTTGGCATTGGCCGGGCCGACGCCGATGTTGACCATCGTGATGCCGCTGCTGTCGGGCCGGCGCAGGTGGTAGGCCGGCATCTGCGGCAGCCGCGGCGGCGGCGTGCCCAGGTCGTCGCCGGGCAGCGCGCCGCCGCCGGCGCGGCGCGTGATGACGTTGCCGGGTTCGACGAAGGCCTCGTAGTCGCCGGCCGTGTCGGCCATCAGCGCGTGGCCGAGCTTGATGAACTCGTCGATGTAGAACTGGTAGTTCGTAAAGAGCACGAAGTTCTGGAAATGCTCGGGTGCGGTGCCGGTGTAGTGGCGCAGACGGTGCAGCGAGTAGTCGACACGCGGCGCGGTGAACAGCGACAGCGGCTGCGCTTCGCCCGGCGCCGGCTGGTGCGTGCCGTTGGCGATGCCGTCGTCCATCGCGGCCAGGTCCGGCAGGTCGAAGAGGTCACGCATCAGCAGCCGCCGCTCGTGGCTCATGCTGCCTTCGAGGTGGTCGTGCTCGGCAAGCGAGAAGTGCACCGGTATCGGTTGTGCGCTGGTGCCCACCTCGAGGGCCACGCCATGGTTCTTCAGCAGCAGGCGGAACTGCTCGAGGTAGTAGCTGGCGAAGAGGTCGGGCCGCGTCACCGTGGTCTCGAAGCTGCCGGGGCCGGCGACGAAGCCGTAGCTCAGGCGCGAATCGGCACGCGCCACGGTGTCGGTGCGCACCCTCACGAAGGGGTAGCAGGCACGCACGTGCTGGCCGTCGTCTTCACCGGCGACGAAGCGGCGCAGGCTGTCGCGCAGGTGCTCGATGCTGCTCCGGTAGATGGCCTGCACCTGCGCCAGCGCGGCCTCGGCGTCGTCGAACTTGGCCGGAGCGATGAAGAGGGGAAGCGAGGTCATGGCGGCCGATTTTTCTTGTTATGGACACGCCATTATCGACGTGCTGCCACGACAAGCGCACGGACAGGCCGACCCCAGGATGTAGCGCCGCATCAGACGGCGCGCTACAGGATGTAGCGCGAGAGATCCTCGTCGTGCGCCAGGTCGGCCAGCCGCGCGTCGACCGCGGCGGCGTCGATGCTCACCGTCTGCCCGCCGCGGTTGGGCGCGTCGAAGCTGATCTCGTCGAGCAGCCGCTCCATCACCGTGGCCAGGCGGCGCGCGCCGATGTTCTCGGTGCGCTCGTTGACCTCGAAGGCGATCTGCGCCAGCCGGCGCACGCCCTCGGGCTGGATCTGCAGCGTCAGGCCCTCGGTGGCCAGCAGCGCCTGGTACTGTTTCACCAGGCTGGCGTGGGTGCTGGTGAGGATGGCCTCGAAGTCGTCGACGCTGAGAGAGCTGAGCTCGACGCGGATCGGGAAGCGCCCCTGCAGTTCGGGGATCAGGTCGCTGGGCTTGGCGAGGTGGAAGGCGCCGCTGGCGATGAAGAGCATGTGGTCTGTCTTCACCGGCCCGTACTTGGTGCTGACGGTGGTGCCTTCCACCAGCGGCAGCAGGTCGCGCTGCACACCCTGGCGGCTGACTTC
>JAURZK010000127.1 GCA_030653505.1 Rubrivivax sp. | reverse complement strand
GCACGCCCTCGAGGCGAGCAGCGCAGGGCAGCCTGAGCGAAGCGAAGGCCGCCACAGTCGGCGACGCCGCCGGGTACCGCCTGCCGCGACCCGCCCCAACCGTCGAACGCACAAAGCAGCCGCACGCCAACGTCAGCAACGGGCCGACCCCCGACCTTGCCAGCACGAACGGGTCGGTGTATTGCCGGGTGGAGGCATCCGCATGACCCCGTTGCTGCACATCGCTTCGCGCAGCGCCTGGAACCGGCGCGGCACGCTGGCGCTGGTGATGCTGTCCATCGCGCTGGCCACCGCGCTGCTGCTGGGGCTGGAACGGCTGCGCACCGACATCCGCAGCAGCTTCTCTTCGGCCGTCAGCGGCACCGACCTCGTGGTCGGTGCACGCACGGGGCCGGTGCAGTTGATGTTGTATGCGGTGTTCCGCGTTGGCGGCGCAACGAACAACATCAAGATGGAGAGCGTGCGTGCCGTGTCGGCGCACCGCGCCGTGGCGTGGGTGGTGCCCATCGCTTTGGGCGATTCGCACCGCGGCCACCCGGTGCTGGGCACCACGGCCGAGTACTTCTCGCGTTTCCTCTACGGCGACCGCCAGCCGCTGGTGGTGACGCAGGGCCGCGCCTTCGCCGACACGCTGGACGGCCTCTACGAAGCCGTGCTGGGCGCCGAGGTGGCCGACGCGCTGGGCTACACGCTGGGCCAGCGCATCACGCTCGCGCACGGACTGGGCGGCGTGAACGCGGGGGCGCCCGGCGAACTGGGCGCCGAACACGCCGACAAACCCTTCACCGTGGTCGGCATCCTGGCGCGCACCGGCACGCCGGTGGACCGCACCGTGCACGTCAGCCTGCAGGCCATCGAGGCCATCCACCTCGACTGGGCCGGCGGCGCACCCGTGCCCGGCATGACGATCGCACCCGAGTTCGCGCGCAAGTTCGACCTCGAGCCCCAGCAGGTGACTGCCGCGCTGGTGGGGCTGAAGAGCCGCGCTGCGGTCTTCAACGTGCAGCGCTTCGTCAACGGCTACGAAGCCGAGCCGCTGCTGGCCGTGCTGCCCGGCGTGGCGCTCGACGAACTCTGGGCCGCCGTGGGCCTGGGCGAGAAGGCGCTGCTGGCGATATCCGGGCTGGTGGCGCTGGTCAGCCTGGCTTCGCTGGTGGCGGTGGTGCTGGCCGGGCTGAACGAACGCCGGCGTGAGCTGGCCGTGCTGCGTGCCGTGGGTGCCGGGCCGCGCCACGTGCTTGCGCTGCTGGCCGCCGAAGGGGCGCTGGTGACGCTGTGCGGCGCGCTGTTGGGCGCTGCTGCCGCCGCCGCCGCGGTGCTGGGTGCCGGGCCCTGGGTGCAGCAGCGCTTCGGCATCACGCTGGCTGCTGGCGCGCCCACGCCCGAGCAGTGGGGCCTCTTCGGCGCGGTGGTGCTGGCGGGTATGCTTGCCAGCCTCGTGCCGGGCTGGCGTGCCTACCGGTTGTCGCTCGCCGACGGGCTCTCGCCCCGCACCTGAAACCGCCCCAGTACGCTTTGCACGCTGCCCACCCCATGCCCACGCTGTTCCGTCCTGCCGCCCTCGTCACCGTCACCCTGCTGGCCTGCGCCACCCCTGCGCTGGCGCAGACCGACGGCGTGCCACTGATGAAGCCCTCGATCACCGCGTCGGCGCCCGCCGCCAAGACCGCGCCGCCGGCTGCCGGGACCTTCCGCACCATCACCTGGGAAGCCCTGGTGCCCCCCGACTGGGATCCGTTCGCTGAATTCAAGGGCATCGACCTGGGCTCGCTGCAGGACGGCGACCCCAAGGCCACCCTGATGCTCAAGCGCATGCGCGAGGTCTGGGACAAGGCGCCGGTGAACACCGCGCTGGTGGGCCAGCAAGTGCGCATCCCCGGCTTCGTGGTGCCGCTGGAAGACACCAAGGACGGCATCAAGGAATTCCTGCTCGTGCCTTACTTTGGAGCCTGCGTGCACAGCCCGCCGCCGCCGTCTAACCAGATCATCCACGTGCTGCCCAAGTCGCCGGCCAGGGGCTTCCGCTCGATGGACGCGGTGTGGATCACCGGCACCCTGCGCAACACGCAGACCGACTCGTTCATGGGTGCCTCGAGCTGGCGGCTCGACGCCGTGGGTGTCACGCCCTACGAGACCCCCAAGGCGCGTTGAGCCGCGCGGCGCACGTACCCCATCCCCAGGCGCCGCGGCCCCAGCCCCAGCCCACTTCCTGATGCGCCCCCAAGCCGACCTCGCACGCACGACCTTTGCAGTGCTCTTCATCGGCGTGCTGCTGGCCGCCGTGCTGTGGATCCTGGCGCCCTTCGTCGGCCCCGCGATCTGGGCCGTGATGGTGGTGGTGGCCACCTGGTCGGTGATGCTGCGTGTGCAGGCGATGCTGTGGGGCCGCCGTGGCCTGGCGGTGCTGGTGATGACGCTGCTGCTGCTGCTGCTGCTGGTCGTGCCGCTGACGCTGGCCATCTTCACCATCGTCGGCAACGCCGACCGGTTGTTGGAATGGGCACGGCTGGCCACTACTTTCCACCTGCCGGACGCGCCACCGCAGTGGATAGTGAACCTGCCGCTGGTAGGCGGTTTCATCACCGGCCTGTGGGAACAGGGCACTGCCTTGGGCCTGCGCGACCTGATGGCCAAGGTGACGCCCTACGCCGGCAACGTCACACGCTGGTTCGTGGGCCAGGTGGGCAATGTCGGCTTCCTGCTGCTGCAGTTCCTGGTCACGGTGGTCATCGCGGCGGTGTTATACGGCACCGGTGAAGAGGCTGTCGCGCTGGTGCGCCGCTTCGCAGCGCGGCTGGGCGGCGAGCGTGGCGTGGCGGTGGTGGCACTGGCCGGCGGTGCCATCCGCGGCGTGGCGCTGGGCGTGGGCGTCACCGCGCTGGTGCAGGCGGTGTTGTCGGGCGGCGCGCTGGCGCTGGCCGGTGTGCCCTTCGCCGGGCTGCTGACGGCGGTGACCTTCATGCTGTGCATCGCGCAGCTGGGCCCGGTGCTGGTGCTGGTGCCGGCCGCGGTGTGGGCCTTCTGGAGCGGCCAGACTGGCGAAGGCATCGCGCTGATCCTGTGGACGCTGTTCGTTGCCAACTTCGACAACGTGCTGCGCCCGCTGCTCATCCGCATGGGCGCCGACCTGCCCCTGCTGCTCATCTTCGCGGGCGTCATCGGCGGCCTGCTGAGTTTCGGTATGGTGGGCATCTTCGTCGGGCCGGTGGTGCTGGCGGTGGCGTGGACGCTGCTGCAAGCCTGGGTCGACGACGGCGACCGGGCGCCGATCGAGTATCGGGACTGAGCAACACGCGGGGCCGGCAGGGTCCGATTGCCTGGCGAGTACCCGAGGGAGACTTCCCGCCCGAGGGTTGGAAACCGCCTCGGTGCTCGCTTCGCTTCGCGTCGTAGCTGGCGCATGCAGGGGCTTGACCAGGTCAAGCCGGGCGGCTTTCGCAAGCTGGCCCACAATCCGGCCGTCGCAACCCGGTGTCAGCGCTGAGGCCGCTGCCGCGCTGGCCACAACGCGTCTCCCGGTCGGCAGCGAGAACAGGTAGTCGAAGTCCAAGCTGATGCTGTCGGCGCTGTAGCGGTGGCGCGCTGCGCTGCGCTGCGGGCTTCGATGTGGCCGGCCCTGGCCCGCAGGGCGATGCGATCGTTCGGTTGGTAGCGCAGGCCAATGCCAGGCTTGACGGCGAGGCCGTGCACGTTGGTGCCTGCCTTCAGTTCGGCAAAGCCTTGCCCCATCGAGAGGTTTTTCGATGTGCCTTCGGGCACGACCATGTAGCCCGCAGACAGCGACAGGCGCAGGTCGGGCGCCAGCGCGTACTCGGCCGACAGGCGTGGACAGACAAGGAAACCGGCATCGGTGTTGATGCGCTCGGGCGCATAGCCAACCGAGCCCAGGGCCAGTTGGCCGTACGTGTGTTGCCCGGCGCCACCCGCAGGCTCCGACTGACGCCGCCCATGACCTGGGTGCTCCCTTGCCAAACAAAGGTCGTGCGAGCGCCGAGGGCCCAGCATGCAGGGCAGACGAAGCGCGAGGGCCAGAACTGGTCGGCCAGCGCCTGCTCGCACTGCTGCTCGTACCGCAGCGCCGAAGGAACTCATGCATCGGTAGGCCGCCATGAAACTGGGCCCGGTTCATGGGCATGGCGCTCCTCCGGGTGGGGATGCGAGCAACGTCGGCGCTCACTGGCTCATGGCATAGGCTTGCTGAACTTCATCCCGAATCACGAGAGGGGATCGGGTGGTCCGCGAGATGCAAGAACCGTTCCCCGCAAAGGCCAGGCCGCGCGAGCCCTAAATGACGAAATTTTTTACATATCCCACCGGCACCTCTTGGGCAACTGCACTAAGCCACTGAAACATAAGGGAGTTCAACTGGTGGTACGGGAATTGCTGGTCGGGATTCGGGTTCGGGGCGCGGTCTGGGCCACTCTCGCACCGGAAGCGTGGGAGGGGTGGCTCGATGAGCGCAAAGACGTTTTTTTGGCTGTGCCCGGGCGGGCATGGTCAGGCTTCGCGCTAACGGAGAGGGGTGCTATGCGACATCTATCACTGATTCCCGGAAGAGATGCGGGCGGCGCATTTGCCGCCTGGGTCGTTTCTTCAATCAAGACTTGCTTGAGGAACGTGGCCTTGGCAACAGCGGCGATCGCTGCCACCGCATCGGTCGCGTCGGCCGAGACGCTGCTCATGCCCAGTCGGGATGCGCGCACGACGGCCCCGGTGGTGGTCTGGGGTGTCACGACGCAGGTGCAGGGCGCTGCCTTGCCCTGCGCCCTCGACTTCGGCGATCTGACCCCGTTGTTCAACTGCACGGGTGTCGACCGTTCCTACATCGCGCAGGCGCATACCTACGCGAACCAGGGCACTTACACGGTGACTCTGACAGTGGGTGCCGAGGTGGCCACGACGACCATCCAGGTGTTCAACCCGGCGCTGCTCGTTGGTGGCGTGGCTGGCGACAACAACCGCAGCCTTGGCATCAACATGACGATCCAGGACGGCCTGCGCTTCCTCTGGACCAGCCAAACCAGCCGAGCAGCCAGTTTCCCGGCCAGCACCACCACGAACTGGAACAACAGCGGTTTCCCTCAGGCCGACACCTCACTGGTGGTGCTGGGCTTCGAGAACCAGGGCTACAAGATCACGGCCAATGTCGCGCCGACCGGCATCTACGAGAAGTACATCGTCCGGCGTGGCCTGAACTACATCCTGTCCCAGCTCAGCATCCTCAATCTCGGCCTCACGCCGGCCGGCAACAATCCCTGCGTGGGCGTGCCGGCGGCCACCTTCGCCGATTGCCGGGGCCTGGTTCCCACCACCTTTGCGGACCGCGGCTACACGACGGCGTTGGCAATTCTCGGACTGGCCGGCAGCGGTGCGCTCACCCAAGTCAACACCGAGGTCGCCGGCGTCACGCTTAACATGACCTACGGCGAGGTGCTGCAGCGCTTGGTCAATTCACTGGCCTGGGGTCAGAACGACAGCGGCACCGGTCGCGGCGGCTGGGACTACAGCTTCAACAGCACCCGTGGCGACGGCTCCACGCTGGGCTGGGACATCCTGGCGCTGCTGGACGCGTCCGCGTCGGGCATGACCGTGCCGCCATGGGTCATCAGCGAGGTGGGTGTGCTGATGAGCGTGCCGGGTGGCGGCATCCTCAACAGCGACGGTTCGTGGGACTACGTGGCCAACGGCGCCCTCACCAACAGCAGTGTCGGGCCGCAGAAGAACGGCATCGGCCTGCAGGGCCTGTTCCTGATCGGCGAGACCGCGGGAGCCCGCGTCGCCGCAGTGACGAATAACGTCAGCAGTTGGTGGTCCGGTGCCGGCGGCATAGGCGGCGACTCCTGGGGCTGTGGCGGCCTTGGTGCTGGCGCCACCAACAACAAGGGCTGCGCTTATACGATGTTCAACAACTTCAAGGGCTTGAAGCTGCAGGGCATCAACACGCTGCCTGGTGTCGTGCGGCCCGCCGGCCCTGGCGCCCAGCCTGCCGGCGACTGGTACGCGGACTACCAGGACTGGCTGGTGGCCAACCAGACGGCACCCACCACGACCACCGGCGGCCACTGGGGCACGATGGGCTTCTCCTGCTGCTCCAGCGGCACGTCGCTCAACGCGGCGATTGCCGAGCTGATTCTGTCGCCGGTGGCGCTGGTGGCACCTGATCCGATCCTGTTCTCCACGGTGGGCCTGAGCCCGACCACGGCGACGAACCCGGTGGGCACCAGCCACACCGTCACGGCCTTCGCCCAGGCCGCGAACAACGCACCCGTGCCGGGCGTGACGATCGACTTCAGGGTCCTGACAGGGCCCAACGCCGGCAAGACGGGCAACGGCACGACCGGTGCCGACGGCAAGACCAGCTTCACCTACACCGACACCGGCGGCGCAGGCACCGACACGATCCAGGCTTTCATCGGTGCGACGCTCAGCTCCAACCAGGTGGTGAAGATCTGGGGTATGGCATGCGACATCAACCTCGACGGCAAGGTGAGCCCGGCCGACCTGCGCTTGATCCAGGCCAAGCTGAACACCGTGGCCAGCGGGCCGACCGATCCGTTGGACGCGAACCATGACAACGTCATCAACGTGGCAGACGTGCGCTACTGCCAGCTCAGGCTCACGGCTACCGCGCCCTGAGGGTTGGCTGAACGAACGAGGGACCTCCCCGGTGTTTCGGCACCGGGAGCTTGGTCGGGTAGGGAGCCCGACCTTCACCGAACGGATTCCCTCGCCGCAGGTTCTTGATTCATCGCTTTGAACGGAGATTTCGATCATGACAAGCAGCTATCGGACAGTGGGCGCATTGGCAGCCATCGCACTGGCGGCCACCGCCCTCGTATCGCAGGCGCAGGCCGCCACTGTCAGCCTCAGTTTCGCCCCGCCCACGATTACCACTGCCGGCGACCCCGTCGTGGTCGACATCGTCGTCAACGGCCTGGCCGTTGCGACGGGGGGGTTCGACTTGAAGCTGGACTACGGAAACCTGGCGTTCGTCAGCTACACCTTGGGCCCGGACGGCTCGTTGGGGGGGGCGCTCGACCTTCTCGACCTTAGCTTTGGCGATGATGGGATCGGAACGGTCTCCCTCACAGGTCTTGCCGACTTGTTGATATTGGAGCCGGACCTGTATATCGCCCAGAATTCCGGCGGCCCGTTCACGATCGCGCAAGTCAGTTTCACGGGCGTTGCTCCAGGCGCCCTCACGCTGGGGCTGCGTGACGTGGCTCTGAGCGACTACGCCGGACTCACGCTGCTTGAATGCACGGGTGCCGCCTGCAACACCACAGGGGTCCCCGAGCCGATGACGCCGCTGCTCGTTGCCGCCGCGCTCGGCGCCTTGGCATTCACCCGCAAGCGCAAGGCAGTCTGAAGCCGCGTCACCGGGCCGCTGCTTTGCAGCGGGCCCGATCGTCGAGGGCTGAACTTGGTGGGTTCTTGTGGCCCGGCAAGTTCTGCCCTCGCTCTTATTTTCCTGACATGGAATCCCTGCAGGCCTGATTGGACTGTGTCGAGCGACCCACTGTAGGACGTTTGTCGCCTCACGGCGTCATCCATGTCCCCGTGCACGACAGTCTGCGCAAGGGGCGACCGGTGTCGCCGCGCTTCGCGCCCCACGACCGCACCCACGACTCACTGTCCGCTAGGGGGCGGCCAGCGGCCGACGTCTTCCAAAAGCGCCGCGTCGCCTGGGCTCTTCGGCAAAGGCGAGGGTGAGGGCGAGGACGACGGCGGCAGCGGTGCGTGCTTCGAGCCGATCTGGCGCAGGATGTCCCTGGCTTCGGCAGAGCCGTCGTACAGCGGGCGATTCGATTCGCTGGGATTCGCTGCCGGTGCCACGGGCGCCGTTGCCTGTGCGGGTGCCTGCGCGACTTGCACTTCGAGTGCGATCGCCGGTTCGCCGTCACGCCGCCCCAGGGTGACGCCGCGCGCCGACACTTCCCGCACCACGATGTCGCCTTCGACCGTGGCCCCGACGCGGAACGCACGCGCGGGCTGGCCATCCACCGAGATGAGCGCAACCCCGCCGTCGCCGCTCGTCGCCATGACACCGGCCAGTTCGAAGCGGTGTCGCGACGCCGCAGGTGTGCTCGCGGGCAGGACGGCCATCGACGGGCGGGTCGGACTTGCGGGTGTGACGGCCGACCCTGCCGCCGTGTCGGTGTACGAAGGAACGTCGATCTCCGGCACGAACAGGCTTGCGGCCCACACGACGGCGACGGCCGCGACAGCGGTCGGGATCATGAAGACTAACCAGCGCGAGCTCACGGCCAGAGTATCTCTCCATCCCCGGTTGACCGCTGCCCCTCGCAGTGCTGTAGATAGCTGCCGCGGAAATGCATCACATGTGCACTTTGCCGCTTGGACCCCGGTTCACACGGCCCACTCGCCCGGCCGACGCCGGCCGGTCGAGGACAGGCACCTTTGCGCCGTCCGGCTCAACTGGCTGTCCACCCTGAAATGGCGGTCACCTCGACGATCACCGTCTCGCTGTAGCCCTCGAACGGCGCCTGGATGCGACGCACGGTATCGATGTCGGGTGCCTCGAGCAGCGTGTAATTGTGCGAGCGATCGACCGCGGCCCATTCGCCGCGGATCTTCACGTCGGCCGGAATCGACGCGTAGAACTCTTTCGCCAGCACGGCGAGTTCGGCGTACTGCGCGCCGGTGAGGTTGGCTCGGGTGCGGTTGGTGAGCAGGTACAACATGGTGTCAATCTCCTTGAGGGGAAGTGCGGCGCATCCTGCGCCAGATCAGCCATGCGGCTGCCGGCAGCAGCATGGGCAGCAGGAGACCGGGGCCGATCAACGCGCCGGGCATCAGCTGCGATCCATTGAGCGCCAGGGCAGCGGCATAGATGGCGTTGCCCGACGCGCACGCCAGCAGGAACTGTGGCCAACTCAACCGAGCCGCGCCGGCGGCGAAGGCGACCGCCTCCGCGAGAACTGGCACCGGGCGACTCAGGAACACCGCGGCCAGTGTCGGCGCGGCAGGCAGCGCGCGGCTGCGCTTGCGCAGCAGGCCGCGGCTGACGAAGTAGGCCGCCGATTGCCCGGCCATCATGCCGGCGAACGCCGCCGCGAAACCCGCGCCGAAACCCAGGCGCGCCCCGAGCATGGTGCCGACGATGCTCGATGGCATCGGCAGCAGCACATCGGCGGCCAGCAGGCCGGCGCCGGCGAGCGCGAAATGCATCGCATGGCCGTCGTTCGCGGACAGCCAGCGCTCGCCGGGCAGCTCGCCGATGACGATGAAAGGGATCAGTGGAACACACAGCGCGGCGGCAATAATGAACACGGCGCGGCCGATGGTGCGTGGCATGATCGAACGACGTTAGCAGAAGTGCACGGGGAGGGTTCCTCCCCATTTCGCCCTCGGTTCTCGCAGGAAAAGGAACTGCCGACATGATCACGCTCACGGGCTCGCCGGCGCTGAAGGTCCAGGTGATGTGTGAGGGCATCCGTTACACGCCGGCACTCGGCCAGGCGGCCGTGCACTCGATGCCGAATTACTACCCCTACCGCTTCAAGGAAGGTGAGCACGACCCGACGGGCCGCGGCATCGCGACCATTCCCTACCTGATCAATACGGCGGACGGCACCGAGATCCGCATCCTGGGCGACGGCGACTCGCCGTGGCACGTGGAAGGCGACGCGACGCAGGGCTACCGGCTGATCGACGATCGCAGCGGCCGCAGCGAGCCGATCGAGTTCGAACCACTGCGTCCTTGGCTGACGCAGAAGACGACGGATGGCTTGCCGTTCGCGCAGGCCGGCGTCACGACGCACGGCGACATGCTGGTCATCAACGTCGCGCCGGGTTGCGAGTATTTCCTGCACAAGCAGGACGGCGTTTCGATGCGCTGCGGCTTCTGCGCTTACGGCGCGCCCGACGAACGCACCATGCACCTCGGCCAGAAGACGGGCCAGGTCGAGATTCCGCCACCGACGCTCGAACGCATGCGCGAGGCGCTGCACGCCGTCATCGACCAGACCGAGATACGTCATATCTATTTGGTGGGCGGCTCGCTCACCGACGCGCGCAAGGAGGGCGAGCGCTTCCTGCAGCTGGCACGCTTCGTCAAGCAGGTGAACACCCGTGGCATTCCGGTCACCCTGGGATCCGGTTCGATTCCCGACGATCTCATTGCGCAATTCCACGCCGAGAAGCTGGTGCAGTACGTCTGCTTCAATCTGGAGATGTGGTCGGAGCCGTTGTTCGCGAAAGTCTGCCCGGGTAAGAATCGTTATGTCGGCTATCAGCGCTGGATCGAGTCGCTCGAAACTGCGGTGCGCCACTTCGGCCGCGGCAACGTGTACTCGGCGATGGTGGCCGGCATCGAGCTCGAACCCGAACACGGCATGGAATGGGATGAGGCCGCGCGCATTGCACTCGAAGGTGCGGAAGATCTCTGCGGCCGCGGCATCATCCCGATCTACTCGCTCGTCTGGCCTGTGGGCGGCCGCCAGAGGTCCGACTACCACGCGCGCATCCGAAGCTATTTCGAGACCTTGACCGCCGGCTACCGCGAGATACGCGAGCGGCACGGACTGGCGGTCTCCGAGGGCTTCATGTGCCACCACTGTGCCTACATGCAACTCGAGTGTGATATCGACCGCGCGCAACTGGTGGCCGCATGAGTGGGACACAAGCGGCACACCCGGCAGCAAGCGCTTCGGATCCGTCTTCAATTGTTCGCCTGAGTACGGCCTATTGGGAAAGTCAGACGCTGCTCACGGCGAACCGGCTGCGGATCTTCGACGTTCTGGCCGACGGGGCTCGCTCGGCCGACGAAGTGGCGGCCGCCTTGCAGCTCGATCGGCGCAGCACGGCCTTGTTCCTGCGCGCTTGCGTCGGCATGGGATTACTCACGGAGTCGTCGGGGTGTTTCGAGAACGCACCGGTCGCCGCCACCTTTCTGGTTTCGCGCAGCCCCGCCTTCATGGGCAATGTCATCCGGTACAGCGATCAGCTCTACGGGGCCTGGGGCAGCCTTGAGGAGGTGCTGCGCTCCGGCAAGCCGGCGCTGCCCGCGCAGACCTACCTTGGCGACGACCCGGCCCGTACCCGTGGCTTCGTGATGGCCATGCACGAGCGCGCGCTGGGCATCGCGCGCGCGCTGGTCAGCGTTCTGGATCTGAGTGGCCGAACGGCGATGCTCGACGTCGGCGGTGGACCGGGAACCTATTCGGTGCTGCTCACCGAGCGATTCCCCGGCCTGAAGTCCGAGGTGCTCGAACTGCCCGGCGTCGCCGCGGTGGCGCGTGAGCTCGTCGCCGCCGCCGGAGCGGGCGACCGCGTGGTGCTGCGCGACGGCGACTACCACAGCGCCGATTTCGGCTCCGGCCTGGATGTCGTGCTGATGTCCGGCATGTTCCACCGCGAGACCGGGCAGGCGTGCCGCGGACTGATCGAACGCGCCGCAGCCAGCCTGGATCCCGGCGGCCTGCTGGTGGTCAGCGACGTCTTCACGGACGAGGGTGGCGCCCATCCGACCTTCGCTGCGATGTTTGGCCTGAACATGATGCTGACGGCCCCGGACGGCGGTGTGCACTCCGACGCCGACGTGATGCGCTGGATGGCAGACAGCGGGTTGCGCGACCTGCGCATGGTGCCGCTGCCACCGCCGATGCCGCACCGCGTCGTGCTGGGGGTGAAGCCATGAATCGCCGCAAGGGCCTGCTTGCGGGGCTCGGATGCTTGGCCGCGATCCGCATCCCGCTGGCGTCGGCACAGGCGCCAGCGCGGCCGGTGGGCGAGCTGAAGTCGCTGGGCCAGGAGCGCTATCTGGTCGGGCGCATCGTCGTCGACAAGCGTGCGCGCCGCTTCACCGTGCCGGGTCGTGTGCACCTGTTCGACAAGCCGCTCGAGTACCTCGCCACCAGCCCTGGCGGCATGAAAGCGTACGAGACCTTGTTCGAGGTCGACGCCACGGGCAGCGAATTCAACCTGGCCTGCATCCTCATCGGTCTTGAGCGCGATCCCAAAGTGGCGTCGGCGCGCCCGTCCGATCAGGCCCCCCTGGTCGGCCCGCGCGTCGCCATCGCCATTGCCTGGTCTGCGGACGGCAAGCGGCGCCAGGTGTCGGCCGCCCAGGCGCTGCTCAATCCCGAGGCCGACATCAAGCCCGAATCAGTCGAATGGGTATATGTCGGGGCGCCGGCGTCGGAAGGCCAAGACAGGTTCACTGCCGATGACACCGGGACGCTTATCGGCTTCAAGCCCGACGACAACAACGTCATTGAGTCGGCCACGGGCATCGGCATCGGTGCTTACGGGTCGGTGCGCGGCCATGCGATGCTGCCCCCTGTCGGCACGGCGATCGAGTTGATCGTCGAAGCAGTGAACGCCGCCAAGTGATCGTCGCGCGTTGGGGGATGCTGCTCGTGCTGACCTTGGCGATGTTCGCCGCATTCGGCGCCACGGTGGCCGACATGCAGCCGTCGGCGTTGCGGCTGCTGGTCACCGCTGTCATCGGCCTGCTTGCCCCGCTGTCGTGGCCCGGGAACGCCGCCACGCCGGTGCGCACCGCGCTGCGCATTGCCGCCTGGTCGGCCGCGGCGGCCGGCCTGGCCGCGATCGCGCTGCGCTTGCTCGGCGATCCGGTGCAGCCCTTCTCGCGCATCTTCGGGAGTTGCGCGATGCTGATGCTCGTCCTGCTGGTGACGCACGCGGTGGCGTCGGCACTCGAGGGCCGCTGGCGGGCCCGGTCCGTGGATGCGGAAGTGGCCCGTGAGATGGCCGGCCGCACGGTGACTGTCGCGCTCGCTCTGCTGGGATCGATGCCGGTATGGCTCGGGCCGCTGGGCGAGCTGCTCTCGCGCCGCCACGCCTGGATCGTCGACGCCGTCGTCGGCATCAGCCCCTTGACCCACCTGGCCGTGGCCAGCGGCAACGACCTGCTGCGCAACCAGTGGTTTTACCAGCACTCGAATCTCGCCTCGCTGCGGTTCTCGTATCCCGCCCTGTCCGAACTGATCGTGTCCTACGCCGCGGCCTGCCTGGTGCTCGGCGCGCTGGCATTCCGGCGTCCGTGGCACCCGCCGCGCCCTGCAACCCCCACCCATTCCACCAAGGAGAAGACCAGATGATCACGAGAAGACACCTGCTCGCCGTCCCGGCCTGCTTCATCCTGGCCGGGCGGTCGGCCTTTGCCGCAGAAAAGATGGACCCGGCACTGCGCGAGCAGGCACGCCGCTCGGTGGACGCGGGGCTGAATTACCTGCGCGCCCAGCAGGCTGCGGACGGCTCGGTAGCGCGCTCGGTGGGCATCACGGCCCTGTCGTTGCGCGCCTTCCTCGAGAGCCATCGCGGCTACAACGAAGGCGATGGCGCGTTCATCACCAACCAGGTCGGCTTCATCCTCTCCAAGGCCAAGGGCGATGGGTCGATCAGCGAGTCGCTGCAGAACGCCAGCTACAACACGTCGGTGGCGATGAATGCGTTGGCGGCAACCAAGAATCCCAAGTACGCGCCCGTGATCGCGGCGGCACAGAAGTTCCTGGTTGGCCACCAGATCGACGAGGGGGAAGGCTACAAGCCGGATCACCGCTATCACGGCGGCATCGGCTACGGCGGCGACGAGCGGCCCGACATGTCGAACGTGTACCTCGCCATCGAAGCGCTCAAGGGCACGTCGCTGGACCCGAAGGATCCTGTCTGGCAGAAGGCGCTGGTGTTCGTGAGCCGCTCGCAGAACCGCAGCGAGAGCAACGATCAGGCCTGGGCCGGCAACGACGGAGGCTTCGTCTACATGCCCGGCTGGAACCCGCCCGAGTTCGAGTTCGGCAAGCTGACCTCATCCTATGGTGGCATGACGGCCGCCGGGCTGCTGAGCCTGCTGTTTGCCGGTGTCGACAAGGCCGACCCGCGGGTGCAGGCCGCGTACAAGTGGATGACGACGAACTTCACGCTCGACGTCAACCCGGGCACGAGCAAGAAGCACGGCCTCTACTACTTCTACAACGCATTCGCCAAGGTGATGACGGCCTACGGCGAAGACACCTTCGTCGACGGCAAGGGGCAGACGCGCAACTGGAAGGCAGAGCTGGCGCAGAAGCTCGTCAGCCTGCGGGCCGACGACGGCAGCTGGCGGAATGCCGACTCGAATGCGTGGTGGGAAGACAAGCCGCAGCTCGTTACCGCGTGGTCCGTGATCGCCCTCGAGCACGCGCTCAAGTGACACGGTGTTGTGCCGCCTGCTGTTACTAGGACTCGCGCTCTGCGGCACGGCGCAGGCGACGCCGCCGCCGCGCGTCGAGATGACCGTGACGCCCGCCTGGAAGGGCTGGGCACGCCCCGGTCGGGCGACCGAGGTCGACGTCCGTCTGACCAGCGGCGCCGCGACGCGAGCCACCCTGGACGTCGTGGCCGACCGCCACGCCGTGGGCGCGGAGGTCGACCTCGAGCCCGGCCGTGCCGTGCGGCTGCAGGTACCGGTCGCTTCGGCCAAACGCATCGTGGTGAGCGCCGCAGCGCCGGGCGCGCCGCCCCAACGGCGCGACATCGAGCTGGCGCAGTCCGAGTCGCCGTTGCTCGGCGTCGCCTTGGCCACGGACGAGCGGGTCGACCTCGAAGGTTTTCACACGGTCGCGCTCGCGGCGGACGACCTGCCGCGCAATGCGTCGGCGTTTTTGACCATCGATGCGCTCGTCGTGGACGCGCCGACCCTCAGCGCGCTCGATCCACGACAACTCGGTGCACTGCTCGCCCACGCCGCGGCATGCGGCCGCGTCGTGATGTTGAACACCGATCCCCGCGTGCGCCGCTTGCTCGACGGCGCGGGCGGGTGCGGTGGCCGCGCCCTGATGAGTGCTGCGTCGCTGGCCGACGCGAAGGCGATGCTCGCCTCGTCGCTGGCCGTGAGCATGCCGGCGGCGATCTCACCCGGGGTTCTGGCCGATTTGTCGCGGCCGGATCAAGTGGTCTGGAACCGGGTCGCCGTGGCATTGGCGGTGTACTTCGCCGCGGCGGCCTTGGCGCTTCTGTTCGTCTCGTCGCTCCCGGTGCTCGTGCTGACGCCGGCGCTGGCCGGCGTTGCGGTGCTGGCGCTGCTGCACGCCAAGCAGCCGCAGTCGCAGCTCGTCGTCTGGAGCGAAGGCGAATCGGGTTCGCAGGTCGCGCGCTACCAGGCCTGGCAACGATTTCCTGGTCTCGTCCGCGAACGCATGCGGGTGCCGATACCCCCCCAGCTCGCGTCGTCGGCACACTCGTGCGAGTCGACCCAGGCGCTGCGTCTGGACTTCGACGCCAGCCGCGGAAGTTTCGCATTCGCCGAGTTCGAGACACGGCTGTTTCGCCAGGTCTCGCTGTGCTATGCGGGCAGCTTCCCGATGGCCAGGGCGATCGAGATCGCAGCGCGCGCCGACGGCATGCGCGAGGTCCGCAACGTCGGGACGATGGCCTGGCCCCGTGGCGCGCTGCTGGACCGAGGGCTCGTCCACGATTTGCCTGCGCTCGGCGCCGCGGCCCACACCACCCTCGGCGAGCAGACGGGCAAGCTGCTTCGGGATGCCGTGGTGCGAACGGCCCTGACGCGAATCCGGCCCGACGGCTTTGCCGCGCTGTGGGAACTCGAACTCGGTGGTGTCGCCGATGTCGGTGTCGAATCGAAGGGATGGCTCCTCGTGTCCATGGCGTCGCCATGACGGACCCGCTGTCCCGCCGCCTGGCCGCGCTGAGCGGCCTCGCACTCACCGCCGCCGTCGCGTTGTGGTGGCTGGGCAGCACCCGCCTTGCCCTCGACGATGGTTCGGATGCGAGTCGCCCGGCAGCGGACACGCTGATCACGCTGTGGCTGGTCCGCGGCATGGCATTGGCGTTACTGGCTGTGCGCGCCGGCGCATTGCGCGGATGGCGCGCGGGCGCGGTGGCAGCACTGGGACTGATCGCGCCGTGCTGGCCCTTGGTGGTTCTGGCATGGTCGGCGAGCGCGGCGCCGCTGGCGCAGGTGGCGCTGGCCGAGGCCATGCTGCTGGCCGCAGGCGTGGCGCTGCCGCTGCTCGGGGGGGGCCTGCGTCGCGCACTGCGCCGGGTAGAACTTGCCGAGATTCTGGGAACGGCGGTCGGAGCCGCGCTGGCGGCGACCCTGTGGTTCACGCGAAGTCTCTGGACGCTGCCGGTGTCCTGAGCCGCGCATGACGACGACCCCGGCAATGACTCTGCTCGGCGCGGTCCGGCGTCGATTGTGGCTATGGCAGTTCATGGTCGCGGTGCGACGGGCGTTGTGGGGGTCGGCAGGCCTGATGCTGCTCGCCGTGGTCGTGCATCTGGCGGCCCGGCCGATCCCCGCCGGGGTCGTGGTGTGGACACTGGCCATGCTGTGGGCCTCGATGCTGGCCCTGGCCGTATGGGAGCGCCCCGCCGATCCGGCCTGCGCACTCTGGGTCGACCGGCACCTGGACGGCGCCAGCGCGTTCAGCACCTTGCTCGACCTGGGCCAAGGCAGGCGCGGAACGGCGAACGCGCAGGCCGTGCGATGGCTCGAAGAGTGGGCCGCGGCGAAGGTGCCCGACAGCCTGCGCCTTCTCAACGAAAGACGGCAGACGGTGCGCCTGGCGCGGCCCCTGCTCTCGATGATGGTGTGCACGGCGCTCGCGGCGCTCGTGCTGGCGCTGCCGGGCCTGGCCCCGTCGCCGCAGCGGGGAGAAGCAGAGTCCTTGGCGGCGGCGCGGCCCGCGAGCGCCGAAATCGCCGTGCCGGTCGTCGAGGCACCGGTCGCGACGGAACTCGTGAGCGAGCTCGCCAACGACCTGCGCTCCGCCCTGCCGCGTGACAAGCCCGAGCGTCGCGAGGCCGGACGTGCGCCCGTGGCTGGGGCCGGCCAGCCCGATGCCGGCCAAAGCCCCGCGACGTCCCCGACGGGCGCCACGCCGGCGGGCGAAGGCCCGGCCGCCAGGGCTGCGACGGCGGTCACTGCAGTCGATGCCGCACCCAGGCACGGCTCATCACAGGTCAGCGGCGCCGGTTCGGGGCGCGAGGCAGGTGACAGTCGTGACGACCCTGCCGGTGTTGGCGTCTCGCGCATGCTGCGGGGTACGATGTCCGTGCAATGGTCCGAGACGACGCTTCGGCGAGCTTCGAGCCCCAGACAGGCCGACATGGACCGCTTGGCGGCCTACGACGAGGACTTTTCGATGCCTGGACCTGCAGCGTCGCTGGCCCATCCCACCGCGGCCGCTGCGGCACCCCCCGCGGCGACTGGGTCCACACGGCTGAGGCCGAGCGAGGCGGCCTATGTACAAGCATGGTTGAAGGCGAGCGCGAGTCGCCCATGACAGCTCCCCCCGCCGCCGAAGGCGCCTTTGCCGACGCACATCGTCGGCTGCAGGACCTGCGGTCGCTGCTCGACGGCGTGATCGTCGGGCAGGGCGAGCTCGTCACGCACCTCGTCACCGCCGTGTTCGCGGGCGGACATGTCCTCATCGAGGGCCTGCCCGGGCTCGGGAAGACCCATCTTGCGAAGGCGCTTGCCGCGGCCCTGGGGCTGCATTGGGCGCGTGTGCAGTGCACGCCGGACCTGATGCCTGCCGACGTCACCGGCGCGGAAATCTATGCCACGGCGGCCGGGGGCGCGTCGACCTTCGAATTCCGGCCCGGCCCCGTCTTTGCGCAGCTCGTGCTGGTCGACGAGATCAACCGTGCGACGCCGCGAACGCAGGCCGCCCTGCTCGAAGCCATGCAAGAGAGGCAGGTGACGCACGCCGGCACCACGCACCGCCTGCCGAGCCCGTTCTGCGTGCTGGCGACGCAGAATCCGATCGAACTCGAAGGGACCTTCCCGCTGCCCGAAGCGCAGCTGGACCGCTTCATGTTCAAGCTCACGGTGCCGTTCCCGGCCCGCACATCGCTGCGCGAGATGCTCGACGTGTCGCTCGACGCCGAACCGTCGGACACCGTGCAGCCCATCGCAGGTCCCGGCGATGTGCTGCGCATCACCGAACTGTGCCGCACCGTGCTGCTGGGTGATCGCTGCAAGGACGCGGCGGTCGAGCTGATCGTCGCCACGCAGCCGGATGTCGGCGGCGCCGGCACGCAGGCCCGCCGCCACATCCGGTACGGCGCGAGCCCGCGGGCGCTGCAGGCCTTGGTGCGGGCAGCGCGCGTGCGGGCTGTATTGGCGGGCCGCGCGCACGTCGACGTCAGCGACCTCGAGGCCGTGGCCCTGCCGGTGCTGCGCCACCGCATTCTCCTGCGCCTGGAAAGCGAGCTCGACGGCCTCGATACCGACGCCACGCTCGCATCGATCATCGACGGATGGCGCCGCCGACTCTGATCCGTACCGCGCTGCCGGGCGAGCCGGAGCTGCAGTCCTTCGCGCGCGCGGCTGCGCAGTTGCTGATCGAGCGACAGTCGCGAGCGCCGGGGGCGCGGGCCGTCACGCGGCGGGCCGGCGTCGGCCTGCAGCATTTCGATCACCGCGACTACGCGCCGGGCGACGAAGTCCGCCACATCGACTGGCGGCAGACGGCTCGGCAGCGGCGACCGATCGTGCGCCGTTTTGAATCCGAGTCCGTGTCCGACTGGACCCTGCTGCTCGATGCCAGCTCGTCGATGGCGGCGCACGGTGGGACCAAGTGGCGCGCCGCCGTCTGCGTGGCGGCAGCGATGAGCTACGCGCTGCTCCAGCTTGGCCATCGGGTGGGCGTGCAGGCCTTTGGCGCGCGCGTGCTGGCAGAATGTCCGCGCGGGCGCGGGCAGCAACACTACGCCGCGATCGCGCGCCAGCTGGCGGCGCTGCAGCCGGCGCACGCCGGCGAGCGCTCCGAGCTCGGCGTCTGCACGCGGCGCCTGCACGGCGCTGCGTCGGTCTTCGCCATCAGCGACTTTCTGGCCGACGACGAGATGCGCCGCGACCTGAGTGCGTTGCTGCAGCGCTGCGGCGCGTTGCACGTATTGCAGTTGAGCGATGGCGCCGAGACCCATCTGCGGCTGGCGGGCGACTTCGATCTCGTGGACGTGGAGACCGGGGCGCGCATGCCCACGCACGCCGGCCAGCACGCGAACACGCTTGCGGCCGGCGAACGTGGCGCGATGACGTCCCGCCTGCGCAGCTTCTGCGCCCGCAGCGGCGTGGCTTTCACCGACTGGGACATCGCGCAGCCGTGGCAGCACGCGCTGCTTGGGCACCTAGTCCAGGCGCGAACGAATTGCTGACCTTGGCCGCACCGCTGTGGTTGGTCGGGCTGTTGCTGCTGCCGCTGATCCGCTGGCTGCATCGCGGCGGTCGGCACCGTCGCGAAGTGCCGGTGTCCCGCGCCGGCCTGTGGCGCGGCGCGGCCGTGAGCCCGCCCGCGGCCGGCGAACGCCGGCCACCCGACCCGGCATGGCGACGCCGTGCGTTGCTGACCGCCCTGTTCTTCGCCGCGTTGTCCGGCCCTCAACTGCCGCAGCAGCACCCGGCCGTCACGCTGTGGATCGACGACTCGCTCAGCATGCTGACTCGCGAGGCGCAGGGAACGCGGCTCGTCGAGGGACTGGCGCAAGCGCGGTCGCTGTTGGCCGAGATCGAGGGTGCGCAGGTCGAGGTGCGCACGCTGGGCGACCCCTGGCTTGACCTCGGCGCGCTCACCGACGCAACCGTCGAGACGGTGCTTGCCGGCGCCGGGCGGCAGGAGCCGGCCGCGCCGCCCGCGGCTCTCCTGCGCCGCGACCGCCTGCATTGGCTGGTCACGGACGGCGCCGACGGCGCGCTACTCGACTGGCCCGGCGGCAGGCGCCCGGATCGCGTCGTCCAGGTGGATGGCATCACGCGCAACGTGGGGCTGGAGCGGCTGTCGGCACGGCGTAACCTGAATGACCCGCAAGCGCTCGACCTGCTGCTCAAGGTCACCAACGGCGGCACCGCCGCCGAAACACGCGAGGTCATCTTCGCCACGGCGGCCGGCGAAGCGGCCAGGTCGACCGTGCGCATCGACGCCGGAGCCTCTGCACTGGTCAGTGCAAGGGTCCCGGAGTCGGCCGATGTTCGCGCCACGTTGCAGCCTGGCGATGCCCTTGCCGAAGACGACGGCATCGTCCTCGACCTCGCCCCGCTTCGCAGGCGCCGCGTGGCCACCGATCCCGGTTGCCCCGGCCCGCTCGTGGCCGCGGTGGGCGCCCACCCGGCGCTGGCCCTGGTGGCTGGCGGCGGGGCCGACGTGGAAGCCGCGCTGGACTGCGGGTCGCCGGGTGCAATCAGCGGTGTCGCGACGGTTCGCGTGCTGGCGGACCTGGTGCCCACGCCGCCGCGGGGAGCGATGCAGTGGTCGTCTTCGGTGGCCGCCTCGAGCCGCATCGGGCTCGAGATAGCAGGACTGCGCGTGGCCGCGCGGCTGCCGGTGCGGCCGGGCGACGTCGTGCTGCTCGCCGCCGGCGACGAGCCCGTGATCGTCAGCCGGGCGGAGCCATCGCGACGCCTGGAGACATCGCTGGACTTCGCAGCGCCGGCGATCGCTCGCGGCCCCGAGATCCCGCTGCTCGTGAACCTCATGTTCGAGCACCTGTTCGGCATCCGTCTGCTCGACGCGATCGCGGTCGCCGACCGCGGCACGGCTGCGAGCAGGGTCGCGCCGGCGCCGCGCGCGCGCGCAGCAGAGGGTGCGCGGGCGCCGAGCGAATCGCGCTTCCTTCGCGACTGGGCCCCTGCGTTTCTCGTCGCGGCGCTCGTGGTGCTGCTGTGGGAAATCGTCGCGCTGGGCCGCCAGTGGCTGCGCTTGAGCGATCGCGCGCAGGCGGGGTCCGAGTGAGCTCGGGTAGCCGCAGAACCCTGGTCGCGCTGGCGCTGCAGACGCTTGCGCTGGTGGCGCTCGGCCTGTCGCTGCTCGGGACCCCGTGGCTCGATGCGCGCAGCAAGCCGCGTGTGCTGGTTCTCGTCGACCGTTCGAACAGCGTGCCGCGCGCGGCCAGCGCGCAGGCGGTCGCGGACGTCGTGCAAGCCGCGAAGGCGGACGGTGGCGGTGACCTGCAACTGCTCGAGTTCGCCGGCCGGCCGGCCGCGCCGTCCCCGCAAGCAGCCACCTCCGTCGGCGCGCTCGAGCCGTCGGAGACGAACATCGAAGCGGCGCTCGAAGCGGCCCTGGCGGCTCACGCCGAAGCCGCTTTCGCCAGTGTCGTCATGGTCTCGGACGGCCTTGAGAACGTGGGCGACGCGGCACGCGCGTTGCGCGCCGTGCGCGAGGCCCGGTTGTCGCTGCAGTGGATCGCCGTCGGGCGCCCGCCGCCGACGACTCACGTGCGGGAGGTTCTTGCGCCGACGCGCGCGCTGGTCGGCCAGCGCATCCCGGTCACGGTGCAGCTGGGCGGCCGCTGGGACGCGCCGCTGCTTGTCAAGGCCACCGCGCGCACGCCGGGCGGCGACACTCAGACAGCCGGCGGCGCGCCGGACGGCGCAGGCCGGGTGACGATCGAGTTCGACGCCAGCCGCAGCGGCGCCGTTCTCGTCGACGTGGTGCTGGAGGACCCGGCCACGGGACGAACGCTCGATGCGTCGTCGGACGCCGCGCTCGTCGACGTCGCACCTCGGGCGGCTATCCTCTACGCACAGGGTTCGAGCGGGCCGCTGGCGCGCAGCCTGCGCGAGGGTGGGTGGGCGCTGAATGTCGTATCCGCAGCGCGTCTTGACGCCCATGCCGACGGCCTCGACGGCTACCAGGCGGTCGTCCTCGACGACGTGGCCATCTCCGATGCCAGCCCGCGATTCTGGAACGCGCTGGTGGCCGCTGTGCACAACCGCGGCCTCGGATTGATGGTGCTGGGCGGCGAGCGTTCTTTCGCGCGCGGCGGCTACCGGGCGTCGACGCTCGAATCGGTGCTGCCCGTGTTGTCGGAGCCGGCGACGTTGGATCAGCCGGCAGCGATCATGTTTGTGGTCGACAAGTCGGGCAGCATGGGCCAGGGCAGCGGCGGCGTCGATCGCTTCCAGCTCGCCCAACGCGCCGTGCTCGAGAGCGCGCGCGGCCTCGGTGAACGCGACTCGCTGGGCCTGATGGTCTTCGACGTGGCGCCGCGCGTGCTGATTCCGCTCGGTCCGGCACCGGCCGGGGCCTCGGCACTCGAGCGCGACTGGCCGGTACGGCCCAACGGCGGCACCAAGCTCGCGCCGGCACTCGAAGCCGCGATCGACGAGCTCGAGCGTGCGGCTGCCGCACGACGCATTCTCGTCCTCGTCACCGACGGTTTCGTCGACGACGCGCCGCTCGCCGCGCTGCGCGCACGGCTCGATCGCTCGCGCATCGAGACCATCGCGTTGGCCGTCGGTCCGGACGCCGACGTGGGCGCACTGGAACGCCTGCTTGGTGCGAAGGCCGGAACCGTGCTGCGCGTGAACCAGGCTGCCGAGCTCCCGCTCGTCATGCGCTCCGGTCTCGAGCGTCGCCGGGCCCGGGTCGAGCGCGGCTCGATCGCCGTGACGCAGCGCCTGGCGCTGCCGTTCGCGCCCGGAACACTGAAGGACTGGCCTGCCATCACGGCCCACTACGCCACCCGGACGCAGGTCGACGCATGGGTGGCCGTGCACACCCAAGGCGGCGAGCCGCTGATCGCGTTTCGCAGTTCGGGCCGCGGCCGCGTGGTCGCGGTGACCTGCGGACTGGGGCCCTGGACGCCGCAGTGGCTGCAGTGGCGGGAGTGGCCGCGTCTTGCAGGTGGTCTGGTCGATTGGATCGGCGGCACAGCGCAGGGCGGGGCGGTCGCGTTGGCGGTCTCGGATCTGAGCGGCGGGCTGCAGGTCGAGGCCGACGTCCAGACCGGGGTCGGGAGCCCCGACCCCGCCAGCGTGTCGATCGCCGTGGACACAACGGCGACGCAGGGGCGGCCGATGACCTTGGACCTCGTCGCCCCAGGCCGGCTGCGCGCGACGCTGCCCGACGCCGGCCCCGGCCTGTACACGTTCGTGGTATCCACGTCGCTTGGCACGCAGCGGCAACTGCACCTGCGGCGCCGGCGCGCCGAAAACGAGGCCTGGGGCACGAACCCGGCGCTGGATACCTGGCGCAGCACCGGACTCGCCGCCCGCTGGGATGTGGACTTCCTGGCGCGGCATCGCGACGGCGACCGGTGGCGTCGTCCGTTCGATCGATCGCTGATCGGGCTGGCTGTGGCGCTCTTCCTGGCTGGTGTGGTGGTCGACCGGACGAGGCCGGACCGCGCCGTGGTGAAGGTCCTGCGCCGGTGGTCAGCGCGAGCGCGATGACGCCACCAAGCCTGGCGCCGTCGGCAGACCGCGCACGAGGTAGCCGTGCAGGCTGTCACGGTCGCTCGCTCCCGACCCCCCGACCTGGAGTGTGTCTGGGCCCATGCCCGCCCGCTACACTGGAGCACAGGCTGCGATGGCAGCGCTTTGCATGCGGCCGCGAAGCGGACGAAGACGGGGAGACCTGACCCGGCAACGGGAGGGGAGCACCAAGTTGCACCAGGCATCCAACGCTTCAGCGCCGGTCCAGCGCCGGTCCAGCGCGGGGCTGCGCGAGCGGCCAACGGCCTTGCGGCTTCAGGTGCTTGAGTGACACCCGCGCCATCGCACGTTGATCTCGGCCTGCTTGAGCCCGGCGCGCCGGCACACCGGTGGAGCCCGCCATGACACCCACCTTGGTGCTCAACGTCGTGGGGCTCACGCCCGCTCTGCTCGAGCATGCGCCTCGCCTACAGGCGCTGGCGCGAGACGGTGCGGTGCGTCCCCTCGGCACCGTGCTGCCGGCGGTCACGACCACGGTGCAATCGACCATGCTCACGGGCGGGCTGCCGCGTGACCACGGCATCGTGGCCAATGGCTGGTATTTCCGCGACCTGTCCGAGATCTGGCTGTGGCGCCAGTCGAACCGGCTGGTGGCAGGCGAAAAGGTGTGGGAGGCGGCGAAGCGGCGCGACCCGTCCTTCACCTGTGCCCAGCTTTTCTGGTGGTACAACATGTACTCGAGCGCCGACTTCGCCGTCACGCCGAGGCCCATGTACCTAGCCGATGGTCGCAAGCTGCCCGACATCCACACGCATCCCGCCGATCTTCGCGACCAACTGCAGGGCAGCCTGGGCCCCTTCCCGCTGTTCAAGTTCTGGGGTCCTGGCGCCGACATCGAATCGAGCCGCTGGATCGCGCACTGCGCGCTGCACGTGCTGCAGAAGCATCGGCCGACGCTCACGCTGGTGTACCTGCCGCACCTGGATTACGACCTGCAGCGATTCGGACCCCGTCATCCCGGTATTCCGGCGCAGGTCGCTGCCGTCGATGAGTTGTGCGGGCTGCTCATCGACAAGGCCCGCGAGCGCGGCGCGCACGTGGTGGCGCTGTCCGAGTACGGGGTGACCGAGGTCTCGCGCCCGGTGCACGTGAACCGCGCCCTGCGCGAGGCCGGCTGGCTCAAGGTGCGCCTCGAACGCGGCCGCGAACAGATCGATGCCGGGGCCTCCGACGCCTTCGCCGTCGCCGACCACCAGCTGGCGCACGTGTATGTGGCCCGCCCCGATCTGGTGCCCGAGGTGGCAGCCTGCCTGGCCACGCTTCCCGGTGTGGAGACGGTACTCGACGAAGCGGGCAAACGGGCCGCGGGCCTGGATCATCCGCGAGCGGGCGAACTGGTCGCCGTCGCGAAGGCGGACAGCTGGTTCACCTACTATCACTTTCTGGACGATGCCCGCGCACCGGACTTCGCGCGAACCGTCGATATCCACCGCAAGCCAGGCTACGACCCGGTCGAGCTGTTCATCGACTCGCGGATACGGTTCCCGAGGCTCGCCGTGGCCTCGCGCCTGGCGCGCAAGGCGCTCGGGATGCGCTACCTGATGGATGTCATCGGACTCGACGCGACGGTCGTGCGGGGCTCGCATGGCCGCCCCACCGACCGGGCGGAGGACGGTCCGCTGTTCATCACGACAGCACCCGAGTTTCTTGCCGACGGGCCGGTGCCTGCCGCGGCGGTGAAACAGCTTCTGCTGGACCATGTCTTTTCCAGCGGCGGCCTGAAACAAGGGCACGCGGACTTGCGGGAGGCGACGGCATGACACCGGAAGCGGCGTTGCAGCATTGGCTCGAGCAGCGGCTGGACGCGGCCGGTGTCCTGTGGTTGCGCGAGTCGGTGGCGAGCGTCGCGGACGGCGGCACCGATCGCGATCTGTATCGTTGCGTGAGCCTGGTCTCGCGCAAGCTCGGCAAGGCGCCGCTGTCACTCGATGCAGCGGCACGGGCGGTGGCCGAGCACGCGCGTCCGGGCTGGGATCCCTCGCCGTGGACGGTCGACCAGGCCGGCCGCATCCGACTGTTGCTGGCCGCCGCGACCGACAGCGACACCTTCGTGCGTCGACTCGACCAGCTCTGTGCCACCGCGGACGTGGACGAACTGGTGGCGTTCTACCGCGGCCTGGCCGTGTATCCCGATCCGCCTCGGCATCGACTGCGCGCGGCCGAAGGCGTGCGCTCGAACATGAGGGTGGTGTTCGAGGCGGTCGTCCACCGCAACCCGTATCCCGCCGAACAGCTACCGGACGACGCCTGGAACCAGATGGTGCTCAAGGCGCTTTTCGTGGGCAGCTCGCTCGACCCGATCGTCGGCCTGGACCGCCGGGCCAACGCGACGCTGGCGCGCATGCTCGGCGACTATGCGCACGAGCGCTGGTCTGCCGGCCGCCCGGTGAGCCCGGAGCTCTGGCGTTGCGTAGGCCCGTTCGCATCCGGCCCCTTGCTCGCCAACATCGAGCGGGTGCTCGACACGGGCACCCCGCCCGAGCGCGCAGCCGCGGTGCTGGCCTTGCGCAGCGCGCCCGGCCCCGAGGCTCGCCGACTCCTCGACCGCCATGCCGACTTGCGCGATGCCGTCGCGGCGCGTGGCTTCGACTGGACGTCGGCACCTGCATTCAACTGACCCAAGGGAGACGACCCATGCGCTTCATCGACCCCCACATCCACATGTCTTCGCGCACCACGGACGACTATGAACGCATGAAGGCCGCCGGCATCGTCGCCGTCATCGAACCCGCCTTCTGGCTCGGGCAGCCGCGCACGAACGTCGGCAGCTACATCGACTACCTGTCGAGCATCGTCGGATGGGAGCGCTTCCGCGCCTCGCAGTTCGGCATTCGACACTACTGCACCATCGGGCTGAACAGCAAGGAGGCCAACAACGAGGCGCTGGCCGAGGCGGTTATGGACATCCTGCCGCGTTACCTGTCGAAGGAAGGCGTGGTGGCTGTGGGCGAGATCGGATACGACGACCAGTCCGCCATCGAGGACAAGTACTACCGGGCGCAGCTTCGCCTCGCCCTCGAGTTCGACATGCTCGTGATGGTGCACACGCCGCACCGCGACAAGAAGGCGGGCACGATCCGCAGCATGGAGGTCGCGGTCGAGATGGGGATGGCGCCGGGCCGCGTCATCATCGACCACAACAACGAGGAGACCGTGCGCGACGTGCTCGATCGCGGCTTCTGGGCCGGCTTCACCCTCTATCCGAACACCAAGATGGGCAGCGAACGGATGGTGGAGATCGTGCGCCAGTACGGCTCGGAACGCATCTTCGTCGACTCCAGCGCCGACTGGGGCGTGTCCGATCCGCTCGCGGTGCCGAACACGGCGCGGCTCATGCTCGAACGCGGCATCGCGCCCGCCGACGTGGAGGCGACGTGCTACGGCAATGCCCTGGCAGCCTATGCGCAGAGCGGCCAGATGGTCGAGTCGCACTGGCTCGCGCCCGAGCCCGTCGACCAGCGCATGCTGTTCGAGGGCAACACCGTGCTGCGCGGGCAGGCGCCGCGCGTCGGTGCCCTGCCGCAGAGCGTGGCGCCCGCCGAGGCGGCGGTGTTCAAGTAGGCGTGCCCTGCCCACCCGTACAGGAGCCTTGCATCCGTGAGCGCCGCGATCACCCCCCTGCCGCAACGCGGCGAAGAACGTTCCGCCGTCTACCTGCAGTCGTTCTCGGTGCGCTACGAGTACCCCGTGTGCTTCACGGAGCACCTGTTCGCGCGCGACAACCCGGTCTTCAGGGACACCCTGCTGCGGTGTGAACCCGGGCACCGCCACCGTTTCGTGGCCTTCATCGATTCCAACGTCGCCGCCTCGTTTCCGTCGCTCGCGCACGACATCGCAGGCTATGCGGGGCTGCACGGCGAGGCGATGGAGATGCTGACCCATCCGGAGGTGGCGCCCGGCGGCGAGCACGTCAAGAACGACCCGGCGTTGCTCACACGGCTGCAGCGGCGCCTGGTCGAACTCGGCGTCGACCGGCATGCCTTCGTCGTGGGCATCGGCGGCGGCGCGTTCCTCGACCTCATCGGCTATGTCGCCTCGTCCACCCATCGCGGCATACGCCACATCCGCGTCCCGACGACGGTGCTGGCGCAAAACGATTCCGGCGTCGGCGTGAAGAACGGCGTCAACGCCTTCGGGGTGAAGAACATTCTCGGCAGCTTCGCGCCGCCGTTCGCGGTGCTGAACGATTTCGACTTCCTGCGCACGCTGCAGCCGCGCGACAAGGTCGCCGGCGTGTCCGAGGCCGTGAAGGTGGCGCTGATCCGCGACCGCGTCTTCTTCGAATGGCTGGAGGCCAATGCCGGTGCCCTGCGCGACTGCGAACGCGCCGCGATGAGCCGCATGATCCGGCGCTGCGCCGAGCTGCACATGCGGCAGATCGCGCACGGCGGTGATCCCTTCGAGACCGGCAGCGCCCGCCCGCTGGACTACGGGCATTGGTCCGCCCACAAGCTGGAGGCGCTCACCGCGCACGAGTTGCGCCACGGCGAGGCGGTGGCCATCGGCCTGGCGCTGGATGCCCGCTACTCGGTGCAGGTCGGCATGCTGCCGGCGGGTGGCGAAGACCGCATCTTCACGCTGCTCAAGCGCCTGGGCTTCCACCTCTGGCATCCGGCGCTGGAGTCCCGAGACGCCGACGGCCAGTGGCAGCTGCTGCGCGGGCTGAGGGAGTTTCGCGAGCATCTCGGGGGCGAGCTCACGATCACGCTGCTGCGCGACATCGGTGTCGGCGAGGAGGTGCATCAGATGGACACCAACGAGATCCTGCGCGCCCTGGTCTGGCTGCGGCAACGGGAGCTCGGCGTGTGAACCTGGGCGCTGGCGTTCATCTCACCTACTGCAGCAACATCCATCCCGGGGAGTCGTGGGCCGAGGTGCGCGCGAACTTCGACCGCTACGTGGTGGCCGTGCGCGACCGCCTGATGCCCGAGGGCGATTTCGGTGTCGGCCTGCGTCTGTCGGCGCGCGCGGCGGCCGAATTGTCCGAACCGGCGGTGCTGGCCGAGTTCCGGGATTTCCTTGCCCGCAGCCGGATGTACGTCTTCACCATCAACGGCTTTCCCTACGGCGCCTTCCACGGCACGCGTGTGAAGGAGGACGTATACCTGCCGGACTGGCGCGACCCGGAACGGCTGCGCTACACCGACCTGCTCGCCGACCTGCTCGTCGCGTTGCTGCCGGACGCGTTGCAGGCTGATCCCGCCATCGATGGCAGCGTGAGCACCGTCCCCGGCGCCTACAAGCCGGCGCTCGGCGGGCCGCGCGACGTGGCGCTCATGGTCGAGCACCTGCTGCGCCACGTGGCGCACCTCGTCGAGCTGCGCGCGCGCACGGGTAAGCTCATAGCGCTCGCGCTCGAACCCGAGCCCCATTGCTTCCTGGAGACCATCGCCGAAGTCGTCGCCTTCTTCGAGCGCGAGCTGCATGGCCCGGCAGCCGTGCGCCGCACGATGGAACTCACCGGACTCGACCAGGTGGCTGCCGCTCGTGCCCTGCACGACCACCTCGGCATCTGCCTCGATCTGTGTCACGCCGCGGTGGAGTTCGAGGATGCCGCGGACTGCATCCGGCGGCTCGACCTGGCGGGCATACGCGTGCACAAGATGCAGATCAGCGCCGGCCTGCGGCTGCCCACGCTCGACGCCGGTGCGCTCACGGCGCTGAAGCGCTTCGACGACGCCGTCTACCTGCACCAGGTGGTGCAGCAGGGGCCTGGCGGTCTCACGCGCTTCGCAGATCTGCCGGCGGCGTTTGAATCGTTGCAGGGCGCCACGGTGGATCGCGAGTGGCGCGTGCACTTTCACGTTCCCATCTTCCTCGACCGGCTGGCGCCGTTCGCCTCGACGCAAGCCTTCATCCGCGAGGTGCTGGCGATCCAGCGCGAAAGGCCGGTATCGACGCACCTCGAGGTCGAGACCTACACCTGGGGCGTGCTGCCCGAGCCGTTTCGCAGCGGCACGGTCGACGGGGCGGTGGCGCGCGAGCTCGCGTGGGTGCAAAGGGAACTCGGCGCTTGAATCTGACGCTTGCACTGCGGCTCGGGCGCATCTCCAATCTGCCCACCGTCTGGTCCAACGTCCTCGTGGGCGCCCTGCTCGCGGGGGGCAGCCTGGCCGATCCGAGCTTGCCGCTGCTGATGGTGACACTGTCGCTGTTCTACGTCGGCGGTATGTTCCTCAACGATGCCTTCGACCGCGAGTTCGACGCCCGGCATCGTCCTGAGCGTCCGATCCCGTCGGGCCAGGTGTCCGCGCGGCAGGTCTTCCTGATCGGTTTCGGACTGCTGGCGATCGGCATCGCGGGCGTGGCCGGCGCCAGCCGGGGACCCGACGGCACCCCCGCATGGCGCGCGCTTGCATCCGGCGCTGCGCTCGTCGGGGCGATCGTCTTCTACAACGCTCATCACAAGGGCAATCCGCTGAGCCCGCTGGTGATGGGCCTGTGTCGCGTTCTCGTGGTCCTCACCGCTTCGTTCAGCCTGGCCGTGACGCTGCCCGCCGCGGTGGTCCTGGCGTCCATCGCACTGCTGTGCCACCTGATCGGCCTGACCTATATCGCCAAGGAGGAACACCTGGACCGCATCGGCAATCTGTGGCCGCTCGGTTTCCTGGCCCTGCCTGTCCTGTACGGGTTGGTGCTGGCGGTGTCAACGCCGCTCGTCTGGGTGCCGCTGGTGCTGTACGCGGGTGTGCTGGCGTTCGCCCTCCGTCTCCTGCGGCGCCGCGCGCGCGGCGACGTGCCACGGGCGGTCGTGACGCTGATCGCCGGCATGTCGGTGCTCGACGGCGTCGTGCTCGCGGCTGGCGGGCACATCCTGCCGGCCGCGCTGGCCGTCGTCGCGTTCGTGCTCACGCTCGCGCTGCAGCGCTGGGTGCCGGGAACCTGACCTTCCGGCGGCGTCATGCCGATGCTCACTCAATCGAAGAGAAGTGAGCTGTCGCTTGCGGCCTGATCCCTCCACGCTGCAAGTACGCGGGAGGCCGACACGGTCGCCGAAGGTCCGCGACCGGCCGCGCGCAGACGACCACCCACTCTTAGTCGATCGATCGCGAGTCCGAATCAGAGGCCGAACGCCTGGGCGATCGCCGGTGAACAACAGCAAGGTGCCATCCACGGCCGCAGGGCGCGTGGCGAACACCCGCGCGTCCACCATGCTGAGGTGCGCGACCAGGAACTCGACGTGCTCGGCGTACTCACGGCGAACGACGGTCATGAGTTCCATCTGGGCCATTCAGGAGTACGGATAGCGCGGGTAGGCTTTGCCAAGCAAGTGAATCAGGTCCACGCGGTGGATGCATCAGAACGGCGCGCGGTGGCGCGGGCGTTCAAGCGCGAGCAGTTCTTCGCCTTGTGCACGCAACTGTCCGCGGGTTGCGTGGTGGCGATGGACGCATGCTCGTGGATGCAAGCAACGAACTCAGCACACGGCTCGTATGGTGGTGAAGCGCGCGTTCGGACACTGGCGCGACTTGACGAGCCCCTGCGCTGGTGCGACCGGCAGGTCGGTCAGCATTTGCCAGCCAATCCAGCGGCCAAGCGCGCGGCCAAGGTCATCGGCATAGGCGAACTCGGTGAGCATCCGCGCGTTGCGTGGCGGGTCTTGCGACGGGGCGGTCATGCTGCCACCTCTGCCAGTTCGTCTTCTTGCTGGCTGGGCAACAGCGCGTCGTAGGCGCCTGGCGCGGGCATCTCCACCGTGACGGTGGGCACCTCGGCCTTGCGCGGGGTGAACTCGGCGCGCGACTGCGCCAGTTCGGGCAGTTCACCGGGTCTCCAGCAGGTCCTACAGCCGCCGGGCCAGCACGGCTTCGACGCCGTCGAGGGCGGCCATGCCCAGCAACGCGACAATGGTCTGGCAGCGCTGGCGCTAGGTGAGCCTGAGTTCGAGCTGCTCCCTGGTGCGGCGGTAGGCGGCGCGGTCTTGCGGAAAGAACACTCTCTTGCCCGGCCCCTTCAAGGCGCGCTACTGCCGGACGTGGCGCTGCAGGGTGCGCAGCACACCATCGGGATAGACGTCGGGGTGCTCGTCATGCAGCTTGCGCATCAGCGTGATGGCCATCAACTTCGGCGCGCTCTTGAGCAGCGGCACGATTTCGCTATCCCAGACCGCGGCGACCGGATCGGCGCGCGAGCGCCATTAACGACGGGGCGTCTGCGAAGGCAGCGCGGCGGCGCCATCAATGCGGCGTGCGCTGCGCTCGCTGATGCCGGCCTTGGCAGCGGCCAGCTCCTGGGACTTGGCCTTGCGATTTCTCATGTAGAGGCGAACCTGCTGATCGGTGATACAGGAACCTGGCAATGGGGGCCGACCTCTTGTTGAGACCTGAACCCACCATCCTGAACCGCACCAACCCGGCGCCGCCGGTGGCTCGTCGTCTACGTCGGCTACGCCGCCTTCGACTCCTCACCACCGGCCATCATGAATGTCGTTCGACCGGACAAATCATGTCGCGCCACCTTGCCGCCGCCGCCACGTTGCAGGCGGCGCACCGTACTCCCGCCTGAACGCGCGGCTGAAGGCGGTGTCGGTCTGGTAGCCCACGTCCTCGGCGATGCGCGCCAGCGGCGCATTGCTGCGCGACAGCAGGTTCGCCGCAAGCAGCATGCGCCACTGGGTGAGGTACTGCATGGGCGACGTGCCCACCAGGTCCTGGAAGCGTTCCGCCAGGACCGAACGCGACGTGTGCGCCGTGCGTGCCAGTTCCTCCAGCGTCCAGGCATGCGCCGGTCGGCAGTGCAGCGCATTCAGCGCAGCGCCGACGATGCGATCGCCCACGCCGGCCAGCCACCCCTTGTGCCCGGCGCCCTGCGCGTTCATGTGCAGGCGCAGCACCTCGATGAACAGCACCTCGGCCAGCTTGGCCAGCACGCCGGCGCCGCCGGGCCGTGGCGAGCGCGCCTCGGCCAACGCATAACGCACGGACGCCTCCAGCCACATGCCGGCGTTCGAGCCGCGCACGTTCACGCGCACCAGGGGTGGCAGGCCGGCCAGCAGCAAGCCCGCCAGCCGGGCATCGCAGGCCATGTAGCCGCAAACCAGCCGCGTGGTGGCCCCGCCGCCGCCGTAGACCAGGGTGCGAGGCCGTCGCGACAGCACCTCGTCCAAGCGCGCACCGGTGGCTGGAACCAGGCCCGGCTCGGAGCCCATGCGGTGCGCGTCGCCCTGGGGGAAGATGACGGCGTCGCCGGCGCACAGGCGCACCGGCGGCTGTCCGTCCATCTCCACGTGGCATTCCCCCTCGGTGATGAGGTGGAAGATCACCACCCTCCCGGCGCCAGGTTCCAGGATCGGCGCGGCACTGTCGGCGCTGGGCGACTGGTAGCACCACGGTGCGGTGAACCGTCCCTGGAGAAAGATGGCGCCGACCAGGCGCACGACCCGCAGCGTTTCCGACAACGCATCCATGGTCAGGACGCGTCAGGCGGGCGCGATGTCGATGTGCAGCGCCAGCGCGTTCGCGTGCCCGACCATACACGGCACCGGCGAGCAAGCCACCGCGCGTTCGACCAGCGCGCGCAAGCGATCCGGTGCCTCACCCGGTACCTCGATCCGCACCTGCATGTGCAGATCGGAGGGGTCGGCATGCACCGGCTGCCCTGCTTCGTCGTTCATGCCAAGCAGGCCGCGCATGTCCGAACGGCTGCCCGCCCGCACTTCGAGCGCCGCGAGTTCGATGCCCTCGGCCGCCGCCTTCAGCACGATGGACGTGGTCGCGCACGCGGCCAGACCGGCACGGAACAGCCAGCCCGGCGTCACCTGGTCGCCGCTGCCGCCCAACTCGGACGGCAGGTCGGTCAGCACCTGCGCGCCATTGGCGTGCGACGCCACGACCCGCGTGCCACCTTGCCAGCGCGCGGTGGCCGGTGCGTCCTCGTGCAGACCCGTCTCGGGGCGACGCTTCAGCACGCTCCGAACACGTTGCACGGCAGTCGCGATGGCGGGGTTGCTGGCGGTCATGGTTCGGGTCCTTGAAGTTCGGCGCTGCTGTAGCGCCAGGGTCGAACAAACGAATGACGACTGCGCTGAGCGTCTCGGTGTGCGTGACGGCCCATGTGGCCCAGACCAGCATTGTGGGCGCCGCCGAGACTGCAGCCCATGGCGTCCGAGTCTGCAGCGCCCGCGTCGGACGCACGGGCAAGACATCAGGACGTTGGGCCAGGCCCCAACCCGGCCTGCCGCCACCTGCGGACGTTGGGTCAAGCCCGCAGGCCGTGCGGGCAGGACCGCCGCGCGGCAGCGCGCTGCAATGCACGCCAGGTGCAGTCCACCAGCGGCCACCTGACCCATCAACACTGCGCAGGAGCCCCCCCATGAATGCCCCCATCGACTTCAACGCCCTCAAGTCCCGCCAGCAGGCGGCCTGGGCCAGTGGCGACTACGCCGTCATCGGCACCACGCTGCAACTGGTGGGCGAGTTGCTGGCCGAGGCCTGCGATGTGCGCTGCGACGAGCAGGTGCTCGACGTGGCCGCCGGCAACGGCAACGCCACATTGGCGGCCGCGCGCCGCGGCTGCCGGGTCACGTCGACCGACTACGTGGCCAGTCTGCTCGAACACGGGGCCCAGCGGGCACGCGCCGACGGCCTGCAGGTCAGCTTCCAGACAGCGGACGCCGAGGCGCTGCCTTTCGGTGATGCCCAGTTCGACTGTGTACTGTCGACCTTCGGCGTGATGTTCTCGCCCGACCAGGCGCGAGCCGCCGCCGAAATGGCGCGGGTGTGCAAGCCCGGCGGGCGCATCGGTCTGGCCAACTGGACACCCGACAGTCTGGTCGGCCGCATGTTCAAGGTGCTGGGGCGTCATTTGCCGCCGCCGGCTGGTTTGCAGCCACCTTCGTTGTGGGGCGTGGAGGGGCACCTGAAGTCCTTGTTCGGCGACAGCGCCGCCAGCCTGCGGGAGACGACGCGGCACTTCAACTTCCGCTACCGCTCGGCGGCCCACTTCGTCGACGTCTTCCGCCAGTGGTACGGGCCTGTGCACAAGGCCTTTGCCGCACTGCCAGCCGACCAGGCGCAGGTGCTGGAGCACGACCTCATCGAACTGTTGAACGAGATGAACACGGCAGGCGCCGGCTCGCTCGTGGTGCCCGGCGCCTACCTGGAAGTGGTCATCACGCGCCGTTGAGCCGCCCTCCCCCCCGCCGGTGCACCCGCTGCTGCGCAAACCCATGGACGACCGGCTTCAGGTCCGCATCCAGCGCTGCGGCTGGGACCTGGCAGCCGACGACTACGAGCCGTCGTGGGGCCCGCAGCTGTCAGGCGTGCAGGGCGGGCTGATCGCCGCAGCTGCGCTGGCGCCTGCCGAGTGCGTACTGGACGTGGCCAGCGGCACCGGTCAGGTCGCTGCGCTGGCGGCACAGGCGGTGGGCGCCAGGGGCAGCGTGCTCGGCGTGGATCTGTCGGCGCGGATGGTCGAGGCGGCACAGCGTCGCGGCTTGCCGAACACCCGCTTCCTGCGCATGGACGCCCAGCAGCTGGCACTGGCCGACAGTCACTTCGACGTGGTGTTGTGCTCGCTCGGCCTGATGTACCTGCCCGACCCCGGGCGGGCCGTGCGCGAGATGCGGCGCGTGTTGCGGCCCGGTGGCCGCCTGGTGCTGTCGGTATGGGGTGAGCGTTCGCGCTGCGGCTGGGCGAGTTTGTTCGAGGTCGTCGACGCCGAGGTCGCCAGCGAGGTGTGCCCGCTGTTCTTCGGCCTGGGGTGCGGGGATGCGCTTGCACGGCTGTGCAGGGAAGCGGGCTTGCAGCCTGTCCGGCAACAACGTCTGTCAGCGGCGCTGAACTACATCGACGGCGACGAAGCCTGCCGCGCAGCCTTTCTGGGCGGACCGGTTGCGCTGGCGTGGTCGCGGTTCTCCGAAGAGGTGCGCCAGCGGGTCCGTGCAAGCTACCTCGACGGGCTTGCAGCTTGGCGACAGGATGCAGGCTACAGCGTGCCCGCCGAATTCGTCATCGTCGCCGCACTGTCGCCAGGTTCGCCTTGTGGTTCGCCGGCAGATGAAGACCTGCAAGGCTAGGCGTCAGGAAGCTGCCACCCCGCCGCGCGAACCTCGGCTTCCGCCTGCGCTGCATCATGGAACTGCAGCGCCGACCAGCCCAGCTTGCGTGCTGCTTCGACGTTGGACTGGTGGTCGTCCATGAACACCAGTTGCTGCACCGGATGGCCGAAGCGCCGGGCCGCGATGTCGTAGATCGCCGCTTCGGGCTTGTTGTGGCCGACCCGGCACGAAAACACGCCGTCGGCGAACCAGCCCAGGAAGGCGTGCCGCGCCAGCAGCGTTTCGGCCACCGGTGCGGGCATGTTCGACAGGAAGTAGAAGGGCTGCCCGGCGTGGTGCAGGCGCTGCAACCAGGCCACGCTGGCGGGCAGCGGCTGCAGCGCGTCGGGGACGGCGTCGATGACACGCCGGGCCTCGGCTACCGCCAGGCCGGTGCGCGCCGCGATGCGCTGTGCCAGCGCCGGCGGGGTGAGCACACCGCGGTCGTACTCGCCCCAGTCACCGCCGTAGGCCTGGAAGACCTGCTCGACCCAGTGCGCCGCGCTGGCCGCGTCGTGGGCGTGCCGTGGCAACTGCTGCCGCAGCAACTCCGCCGGCTCCCAGCGGAAGACGACGCGGCCGAAGTCGAAGACGAACCTGGGCGGCGGGCGGCCCGCGGCGCCGCTCATGAACACGCTCGAAGACGCGCTCAAGAACGCAGGCGCTGCAGCAGCGCGGCGGTGGACGCGTCCAGCCCCGCCGTGTCGCCGCTTTTCAACCGCGGCAGCAGCGCGCCGGCCAGCGCCTTGCCGAGTTCCACGCCCCACTGGTCGAAGCTGTTGATGCCCCAAACCGCGCCGCTGGTGAAGACGCGGTGTTCGTACATCGCGATCAGCGCGCCCAGCGCACGCGGCGTCAGTGCGTCCAGCACGAGGGTCGTGCTGGGCCTGTTGCCGGGGAAGCTGCGGTGCTGCGCCAGCACGGCCGGGTCGACGCCGGGCGCTGCGGTGGGTGCGGCTTCGGCAGCGGCCTCGGCCGCGGTCTTGCCCAGCATCAGCGCCTGGCTCTGCGCGAGGCAGTTGGCCAGCAGCTTGCGGTGCTGCTCGGCTTGTGCGTGCGACGGTGTTTTCACCGCGATGAACTCGACCGGGATGACGTCGGTGCCCTGGTGCAGCATCTGGAAGTAGGCATGCTGACCGTTGGTGCCGGGCTCGCCCCACACCACCGGGCTGGTGCCGACGGCCAACGCGCGGCCGGCCTCGTCGACACGCTTGCCGTTGCTTTCCAACTCCAGCTGTTGCAGGTAGGCCGGCAGGCGCGCCAGCCCCTGGTGGTAGGGCGCCACGCTGCGGCTCGTGAAGCCGTGGAAGTTGCGGTACCAGACGTCCAGCAGCCCCAGCAGCAGCGGCAGGTTGCGCTCGGCCGGCGTTTCGGCGAAGTGGCGGTCCATCGCGTGCGCACCGGCCAGCAGTTCGCGGAAACGTTCGCCGCCGACGGCGATGGCGATCGGCAGCCCGATGGCGCTCCACAGCGAATAACGTCCGCCCACCCAGTCCCAGAAGCCGAAGGTGGTGTGGATGCCGAAGGCCGCGGCCGCTTCCACGTTGCAGGTCGTGGCGACGAAGTGGCGTTCGATGTGCTGCCCGCCCTGGCTCAGGAACCAGTCGCGCGCGGCGTGCGCATTGGTCAGCGTTTCCTGCGTCGTGAAGGTCTTGCTGGCGACGATGAAGAGTGTCTTGTTCGGCTGCAGGCGGTCCAGCAGCGGCATCAGGTCGTGGCCGTCGACGTTGCTCACGAAGTGCAGCCGCTGGCCGGCCTGGGTGTAGGCGTCCAGCGCCTTCACCACCATCTGCGGGCCGAGGTCGCTGCCGCCGATGCCGATGTTGACGACGTCGGTGATGGTCCAGTCCTTGCGCACGTTTTCGGCGTAGTCGAGCACGGCCTGGAGCACGTCGTGCACCTCGGTGCCGAAGGGGCCGGCACCGGGCGGCGCGCCGACCAGCGCGGGCGCTCCCTCCGGGGCGCGCAGGGCGGTGTGCAGCACGGCGCGGCCTTCGGTGGTGTTGATGGGCTCGCCGCGGAACATCGCGTCGCGCCGGGCTTCGACGCCACGTTCGCGCGCCAGTTCGAGCAGGTAGCGCAAGGTCGCGGTGTCGATCAGGTTCTTGCTGAGGTCGGCCCAGACCTCGGGCGCCTCGAAGCCCAGCGCCGCGACGCGGCCGGCGTCACGCGCAAAGGCCTCGCGCAGGTCGAGCCCACGGCCGTGGGCCTCGAAGTGGCCCTGCAGCGCGGCCCATGCGGCGGTGTCGGTGCAGGAAGTCATCGGCGTGCGTCCTCGGTCAGTCGGTCCGGTTCATGGCGCGGGGCGGCGGGTGGCGTACACGGCGGGCTGCCGTCCAGCGTGCATTAGACCCGAGCCGCAGGCCCGGATCGACCCCGCGCCCCGCGCGGGGTGCGCCGGCGAAGACGGTCTGCCATCATGCGGGCCTGCCGTGGCCTGGCGTCGCACCGATGTCCTGCCCTTGCCCCCACCCGCGCCGGCCCGTTGGCCGGAGTCCCTGCCCGAACCCGAATCACCGCCCATGTCGATCTGGACCTCACCCTGCCGCAGCTGGCGGCACCTGGCGGCCCTGTGCGCAGCCGCTTTGCTGCCCTTGTCGGCGCTGGCGCAGGCGCCGAAGGCGCCGGCCACGCCGGCGGCCGTCGCGAACCCCTCGGCAGCGCCTGCCGGCCTGACCCCCGTGACCTCGGTCGAAGGCATCACCGAGTACCGGCTGCCCAACGGCATGCAGGTGCTGCTGGTGCCCGACGACGCCAAGCCGACGACGACCGTGAACCTGACCTTCCGCGTCGGCAGCCGGCACGAGAACTACGGCGAAACCGGCATGGCGCACCTGCTGGAACACCTGCTGTTCAAGGGCACGCCCAGCACCCGCAACGTCTGGGCCGAGTTCACCAAGCGTGGCCTGCGCGCCAACGGCACCACCTGGTACGACCGCACCAACTACTACGCCAGCTTCGCCGCCAACGACGAGAACCTGCGCTGGTACCTGAGCTGGCAGGCCGACGCGATGGTCAACAGCTTCATCGCCCGCGAAGACCTCGACACCGAAATGACCGTGGTGCGCAACGAGTTCGAGGCCGGCGAGAACAACCCCAACCGCGTGCTGCTGCAGCAGACCATGGGGGCCATGTACCGCTGGCACAGCTACGGCAAGAGCACCATAGGCGCGCGCACCGACATCGAGAACGTCGACATCCCGCGCCTGCAGGCCTTCTACCGGCAGTACTACCAGCCCGACAACGCCACGCTCACGGTCACCGGCAAGTTCAACGCACCGCAGGTGCTGACCTGGGTGGGGCAGACCTTCGGCGCGCTGCCGCGGCCCACGCGCGTGCTGCCCGCCACCTACACGCTGGACCCGCCGCAGCACGGTGAACGCCAGATCACGGTGCGGCGCAGCGGCGGCACGACGATGCTGTACATGGGCTACCACGTGCCGGCGGGCTCGCACCCCGACTTTGCCGCCATCGAACTGCTCGGCTCGGTGCTCGGCGACACCCCGGGCGGCCGGCTGCACAAGCGGCTGGTGGAAAAGCGCCTGGCCGCGCAGACCGCCGCTTTTGCCTTCTCGCTGGCCGAGCCCGGGCCGCTGTTCCTGAACGCCGTGCTGGCGCCGGGGCAGGACGTGGACCGCGCGCGGGCCGAGATGGCCGCCGTGGTGGACGGCCTGGCCACCGAGCCCGTGACCGCCGAGGAGCTGGAGCGCGCCCGCGTGAGCTGGCTCAACGCCTGGGACCGCGGTTTCACCGACCCCGAAGAGGTCGGCGTCTACCTGTCCGAGGCCATCGCCAAGGGCGACTGGCGGCTCTACTTCCTGCAGCGCGACCGGGTGCGCAAGCTGACGCTGGCCGACATCCACCGTGTGGCCGGCACCTGGCTGAAGCGCGACAACCGCACGGTGGGCATCTACCTGCCGGCTGCCGACCTGCAGCGTGCGCCGCAGGGCGAGAAGGTCGACGTGGCCGCACTCGTCAAGGACTACCGGGGTGACCCCGGCGTGGCGCAGGCCGAAGCCTTCGACCCCACGCCGGCGACGCTGGACGCACGCACGCAGGCCTCTCGTGTCGGTGGCCTCAAGGTGGCGCTGCTGCCCAAGACGACACGCGGCCGCGTCGTGCAGGCGCGGCTGGCGCTGCGCCTGGGCGACGAGAAGAGCCTGTTCGGACAGGACAGCGTGGCCAGCTTCACGGCGCGCTTGCTCGACAAGGGCGGCGCCGGGCTGACACGCCAGCAGATCGCCGACGGGTTCGAGAAGCTGCAGGCCGAGGTCGCCTTCGGCGGCAGCGGGCAGACGCTGTCGGTGAACATCAATACCCGGCGTGACCGCCTGCCGGCAGTGCTGCAGCTGGTGGGCCGGCTGCTGCGCGAACCGGGCTTTCCGGCCGAGCCGCTGGAAGAAGCGCGCCAGCAGTCGCTGGCCGCCATCGAGCGCCAGCGCAAGGAACCCGACGCCATCATCGCCAACCTGCTGGCGCGCCATGGCAACCCCTACCCGCGCGGCGACCTGCGCCACGCGCGCAGTTTCGACGAGCTGGAGCAGGACGCGAAGGCGGTGAACATCGCGCAGGTGCAGGCCTTCCACCGGCGCTTCTATAGCGCGGCGCATGGTGAATTCAGCGCCGTGGGCGACATGGACATCGCCGCCGTGCGCCAGGCGCTGGAGGCCGCCTTCGGCAACTGGCGTGCCCCGTCTGGCGGTGCGCAGCCCTATGTGCGCATTCCGCAGCCGCTGGTGGCCGCGCCGGCGCAGCGCTTCGTGGCGCAGACGCCGGACAAGGCCAACGCCAACCTGCGCGGCCGGCTGTCGCTGCCGCTGTCGGACCGCCACCCCGACCACGCTGCGCTGGTCACGGCCAACTTCATCTTCGGCCTGGGCGGCAATTCGCGGTTGTGGAAACGCATCCGCGAGACCGACGGCCTGAGCTACGACGTGCGTGCGGTGATGAACTGGAGCGCGATCGACGACAACACCGGCTGGGAGGTGAGTGCGATCTTCGCGCCGCAGAACCAGCCGCGTGTGGAAGCGGCCTTCCGGGAAGAGCTGGCGCGTTCGCTGAAGGACGGCTTCACCCAGAAGGAACTCGACGAGGGCCGCGCCGCGCTGCTGAACTTCCGCCGCCTGTCGCGGGCGCAGGACGACGCGGTGGCCGGGGCGCTGGTGAACAACCTGTTCCTCGACCGCCGCTTCGCCTTCATGCAGCAGGTCGACGACGCCATCTCGCGGCTGACGGTGGAGCAGGTCAACGCCACCTGGCGCAAGCACATCGACCCGGCGGCGCTGAGCCTGGCCTGGGGGGGTGACTTCAAGGCACCCTGACCGCTGGCTGCGAGCACGCCGCCGCGCCTCGCCAGCCCTGGCACGACGGTGAAGGGGCGCACATGGGGGCGCGAAGTCGCGGGGTCTGCCGAGGCTGCAGGTGGCTTGCCACGCCCGAGGCAGTGCACCGGTTCTGGCCATCCGCGCGTCTTTGAGTGCCGACCGATTGGCGGGGCCTCCCGCACGCTGATCCGGCGATCGGCCCGTTGACAGCCGTCGGGCGGGCTGCGATGGTGCTGCAGCGTTCCATGAGCTCGCTGCCACTGCCCTCACCCCTGCGCACCCCGCTGACGCCTCTGCCCTGGCCAGGCGCGTTGCCGCTGGTCTCGCCCACACTGGCCCGCACGCTGCTGTTGGCCCTGCTGCTGCATGTCTGGCTGGTGCTGATGCTGGGCAATGCGCCCGACGGCACGGCGCAGCCGGGGCAGGGCCTGTGGGGTGCGATCAACGTCACGCTGCGCGGGCCGTCGACGCCGGGTGTGGGCGAGGTGGCGCCACCAGCGATGCCGACCCGGCCGGTACCGCCTGATGCGCCCGCGCAGGCGCAGGCGACGGCGCCGGCCGAGGCCGCGCTCCGGGCCATGCCACCGCCGACCACGCCCGATGCCGAGCCCGAGCCGACCGCTGCGCGCGAAACGCGTTTCGCTGCGCCGCAAGCGCCGGCCGCACCGACAGCAGCCCTGCTGCCTGCACCCGCACCTGCAGCCGTGGTGGTGCCGCTCCCGGCGCCGCCGGCACCGTTGCCGCTGTCGGCGCTGCCGCAGCCGACCTTGGCACAACCGACGCCGCCAGCGGCCGATCCGGCGCCGGCGGCAGAGCGCAGGCTCGTCTCACCGCCGGCCCTTCCACCGCGGCCTGCCGCGCCGCCGTTGCCATCCCTAGCGGCCGAAACACCGGTGCCGCTGGCCTGGCCGGCGACACCGGCACCCGCCGAGCCCCTGGCCGCCGAGCCGACGCCGACGCCGAAGCCGTCGCCGGTGCTGCCGCCCGCCCCGGCGGCGGCCACGGCGGCGGTGCCCGCGCTGGCCCCCGCTCCGGCCGAGGCAATCGCGCCGGTACTTGCGCCCACCGCTGCGCCCGCGGCGTTGCCTGAGCCCGAACTGCCGCGACTGCTGCGCCAGGTGCCCGCTGCCGGCACCACCGTGGCGCCACTGCAGCCGCCCACCCGCCTGCCTTCCGCGCTGGACACCGCGCTGCCGCAGGCCTTGCCGGCCCTCGGGCCGGGCCCGGTGATGCCCGCGGCCGCCGGCGCGGCCGGCCGCCCGGATGCCGGCAGCCAGGCCGGCCAGGACGTCGCGACGCCGCCGGCGGCCGCTGCCAGCGCGCCACCGCGGCTGAACCTGCAGCTGGCGCGCCCGCGGGATGGTGAACTGTCGCGTTTCAGTGCGCCGGGTGTGCTGCCGCTGCTGCCGCGTCCGCCCGAGCGGCCCGCCAAGCTGGCCGAGGACATCGCCAAGGCCGCCAAGAAGGACTGCCGCAGGGCCTACCAGGGCTTCGGCCTGCTGGCGGTGGTGCCGCTGGCCGCCGAGGCCGTGCGCAAGGACAGCGGCTGCAAGTGGTGAGCGACGCCGGGCCCGGGCGCCCGGGCCCGGCCCTCGAGTCCGCCCGCGCCGCCGGCGTGCGGCCTTCAGCCGCCCGGGGCGGCGTTGCGGAAGCTGTCGTGGCAGGCCTTGCAGGCTTTCTCCACCTGTTCGACGGCCGGTTTCCCGGCCTCGGCACCGCCACGCTCGGCGGCAGTGAGCAACCCCGCCAGTGCGGCCACGTAGTTGTCCTGGGCCTGCTTGAACTCCGCCGGCTTGTCCCACACGGCCGGCTTGGCGCGGGTGGGCGGGTAGTTGCCGTCGGCAGTGAAGTAGGGCCAGGGCAGCGTCGACAGGCGCTGCAGCTCCAGCGCGCCGGCCTTGAAGGCGGCGGCGTCCCAGGTCTTGCGCTCGCGCGCCATCAGGCCCAGGGGTTCGAGCGCACCGGTGAACTGCTTGAATACGGCCTTGCGCTGGCTCAGCAGCTGCTGGGGGTGGGTGTCCTTGGCGCTGTCGCTACAGCCGCCGACGAGCAGGGCGGCCGCGAGCAAGGTGCAGGCGGTGGTGACGGTGGTCTTGAACATCGGGGTCCGGGGGAAAGGGAGGTCGGGTGCGAAGGCACTTCGGCACGGGTGTTTCAGACGATCAGCAGCGCCCGGAAGTCGTTGACGTTGGTGAAGGTCGGCCCGGGTGTCACCAGGTCGCCCAGCGGCTGGAAGAAGTTGTAGGCGTCGTTGCGGTCGAGGAAGTCCGCCGCCTTCAGGCCCAGCGCCTGCGCACGCGCCAGCGTGCTCGGCGTGACGATGGCGCCGGCGTTGTCCTCGATGCCGTCGATGCCGTCGGTGTCGGCGGCCAGCACGTGCACGCCGGGTTCGCCCTGCAACGCGATGGCGCAGCCGAGCAGGAATTCGGTGGCGCGGCCGCCGCGGCCGGCAGCCTGGCCGGCCGCGCCCTTGGACTGCACGGTCACCGTCGTCTCGCCACCTGACAAGATCACGCAGGGCTTCGCGAACGGTTCACCGCGCCGCGCCACCGCACGCGCGAGCGCCGCGTGCACCTTGCCCACCTCGCGGCTTTCGCCTTCCATCTCGTCGCTGAGGATGTGCGCGGCCACGCCGGCGTTCCGCGCGGCTGCAGCCGCGGCCTCCAGGCTCTGCTGCGGCGTGGCGATCATGTGCACCGCGTGGCCGGTGAAGAGCGGGTCCCCGGGCTTGGGTGTCTCGAAGGCGCCGCTTTCCAGCCCGGCGCGCGCAGCGGCGGGCAGTTCGATGCCGTAGCGCCCGCAGATGGCCTGCGCGTCGGCGCAGGTCGTGGCGTCGGGCACGGTGGGGCCGCTGGCGATGACCTCGGGAGCGTCGCCCGGCACGTCGCTGATCAGCAGCGTGACGACACGCGCCGGCGCGCACATCGCGGCCAGCCGCCCGCCCTTGATGGCGCTGAGGTGCTTGCGCACGCAGTTCATTTCGTCGATGGCCGCGCCGCTGTGCAGCAGCGCCTGGTTGATGGCCTGCTTGTCTTCGAGCGTCAGCCCGGATGCCGGCAGCGACAGCAGCGCCGAGCCGCCGCCGCTGACGAGGCACAGCACGAGATCGTGTTCCGTCAGGCCCCGGGTCAGCTCGACGATGCGTTGCGCGGCGCGCCGGCCGGCTTCGTCGGGCACGGGGTGGCGCGCTTCGACGACTTCGATGCGCCCTGGGCGGAACTTGTAGGCCGGCGGCACGTGCGCGTATCGCGTGACGACCAGGCCCGACAACGGCGCTTCGGCGGGCCACAGCGTATCGACCGCGGCGGCCATCGCGCCGCCGGCCTTGCCGGCGCCCAGCACCAGCGTGCGGCCGCGGCGCGGGCCGTGGGTGTCGGGTGGCGGCGGCAGGTGGGCGGCGGTGTTGCGGGCCGGCAGTGCACGCTGCACGGCGGCGTCGTAGAGGCTGCGCAGGAAGGCGCGCGGGTCGGTGATCGTCGCCATGTCATGTCTCGATCAGGCCAGTGAACCAAGGCCGTGCGCGGAACCGGCTCCGCCGGGCCGCTGCAAGAGCCTGCAGCGTCGACGCTGCAGGCGCTCGCAGGCGGGGAACAGTCCGCAGGGACTGTTTCCCGTCCGGCTCGCCCCCCTCGGGGGGTAGCGAACGAAGTGAGCTTGGCGGCTTCATGTCATGCCGGGTGGGTGGGGTCGACCCAGGCCACGGTCTGCGGTTTCTCCACGGGCTCGATGTCCAGGTTCACCGCCACCGCCTCGCCATCGCTGCGGCAGAGCACACACTCCAGCGTCTCGGTGGCGCTGGCGTTGATCTCCTGGTGCGGCACCCAGGGCGGCACGTAGATGAAGTCGCCGGGACCGGCCTCGGCGGTGAATTCGAGCTGCTCGCCCCAGCGCATTCGGGCACGCCCCTTGATCACGTAGATCACGCTTTCCAGCGCGCCGTGGTGGTGGGCGCCGGTCTTCGCGTCGGGGTGGATGTGCACGGTGCCGGCCCACAGCTTCTGCGCCCCGACACGCGCGAAGTTGATCGCCGCCTTGCGGTCCATGCCCGGGGTCTGGGCGGTGTTGCCGTCGAGCTGGTTGCCGGGCACGACTGACACGCCGTCGTGCTGCCAGCGCGGGGCCGGTGTGGGGTCTGGAAAGCTGCTCATGGCGCGGTCGCCCTGCCGGGCGCGTGGTGGCTTGCGGCGCCGATTGTGCGGGCCTGCGGCAGTGGCCGCCCTCTGGCCGTTCTGCCGGCGGGGTCAGGCCGGCCGTGAGCGCCGGGCGTCGAACACCGCCGCGGCGGTGGCGCAGATCGACCAGCACAGCCAGGCCGTCCACAGCGTGTGGCTGGGGTAGTGCGCGCCGCGCACCAGCTGCGCACCGCCGAAGGCCAGCCCGACGGCGCCCACGCCCAGCAGCCAGGCGCGGGCGCGCCGCGGGTTCAGGTCGCGCCACTGGAAGTACAGGCCCAGAAAGGCGAACGCCGCCACCGCGTGGCCCGAAGGGAAACAATGCCCGCCGCCACCGTCGCCCGGCCCGCGTGCCCAGTGCGAGACGTAGTGCGCCACGCCGCCGAACTCGGCCAGGTCCCAGGGGCAGCTGGTGAGCGACAGCCGCTTCAGCGCCGGCACCGCCAGCACGGCCAGCAGCATCACGGCGACCCAGCGCCAGCGCGCCGCGCGGCCGGGCTGCACCGCGCTGCCGGCACCGGCGCGCAGCGCCGCGACCACCAGCAGCGCCAGCATCAGCCAGGCCGCGATGCGCCCGCCATCGTGCAGCAGCGTGCTCGTCCAGAAGTTGCCACGCCAGGCAAAACCCCGGGCGCTGCCGAAGAGGCGGGCTGCAGGCAGGTCGGCGCCGCTGGCATCCCAGGCCAGCAGTGCGAGCAAGCTGCCCAGGGTCACGGCAAGGTCGCGGCGCAGCGCCTGCCCCCGGCCCATGCCGGCCGACGCGGCCAGGGTCAGCGGCGCCGTCATCGTGCCGTGGTGCTGGTGCGGCAGGCGTGCGCGAGGTCCAGAGGCGCCTCGTACAGTCCCGTCCTCACGTCCAGCAGGCCCAGCACCGTGTGGAAGAGGTGGTCGTGGGCCGTCGGCTGCGTCGCACGCCGGACCATGCAGTCGGCGTCGAGGTGCAGCGCCCGGGGCGCGCCGGTGCTCAGCCACAGGGTCATCGGCACATGCTTCTGCATGTCGGGGGCGATGGCGTAGGGCAGCCCGTGCAGGAAGAGGTTGTTCTCGCCCAGCGATTCGCCGTGGTCCGACACGTAGAGCACGACGCTGTCGACGCCGGCCTGCGCCGCCTGCAGCTTGGCGACGAGGCTGACCAACACGTGGTCGGTGTAGAGCAGCGCGTTGTCGTAGGCGTTGACGATCTCCTCCTGGCTGCATTGCTGCAGGTCGTCGAAGCCGCAGGCGGGCCGGAAGCGCGCAAACGCCGGCGGGTAGCGCCTGAAGTAGGACGGGCCGTGGTTGCCCAGCGTGTGCAGCACGAGCAACTGCGTGCCGGCCGGCGTGCCGGCTTGCTTCACCGCGGCGGCCACGCGCTCTTCCAGCCCGGTGAGCAGGCCTTCGTCGAGGCAGCGGCCCTCGGCGCACAGCCCCGGCAGCTTCAGCGACGACACCTCGTCCTGCGGCAGGCCTTCGCAGACACCCTTGCACCCCGACTGGTTGTCGCGCCAGTGCACGGCGACGCCGGCGTGCGCGGCCACGTGCAGCAGCGATTCGCTGCCGCGCACGCGGCTCTCGTCGTAGTCCCGCCGGCCCACCGGCGCGAACATGCAGGGCAGCGAGACCTCGGTGTTCGTGCCGCAGGCGGTGACGTCGGTGAAGTTGACCAGCGTGCCCGCGCCCGGCTGGCCGCTGCGCGCGGCCAGCGCGGCGAGTTCGGGCGTGGTCTGGCGCGTGTAGCCGTTCAGGCCCCAGTTGGCGGCCCGCGCCGTCTCGCCCACCACCAGCACCACCAGCAGCGGTTTCGTGCGCGCCAGCAGCGCGGGGCCGGGCGCGGCGTCCAGGCCGATGGGCAGTCGCGGCTTGGCAGCCCCCTTGGCCTGCGCGGCGGCCACGGCGCCTATCGACCACAGGTAGTTGGCCGGTGTGGCCAGGTAGCGCATCTCCTTGTGGTTGCGCATCAGCGACGCGAAGGGCTGGAAGACGAGCATCAGCGTGCCCACCAGCACCACCAGCGCGGCGGCCACGCCCGCCAGGCGGCGGCCGACGGCGCGGGGCCAGCGCCGCGGCTGCACGCGCACACGCCACAGCAGCGTCAGCGGCAGCACCGCGTAGAGCAGCAGGTGGGTCAGCAGCCCCCAAGAGAACAGCTCCCGCGCCTCGGCGACGTCGGTGCGCAGCACGTTGCGCACCATCGACGGGTCGAGGTAGACGCCGTAGGACTGCATGAAGTGGGTGGCGAAGGCCGTGCCCACCAGCAGCACCGCCAGCACCGGCTTGACACTGTGGCGTGTGCACACCAGCGACAGCAGCAGGTAGTGCAGCGCCGTCATCATCACCAGCAGCGCCAGGGCAAAGCCCCAGGTGGCGGGCTGCGACATCAGGCGATCCTTCAGCGCGGCACCGAAGAACAGGCGGTTGGCGCTGAAGGCCCAGAACAGGCTGGCTGCGAGCATCAGCTGTTCGACGCTGGCGCCGAGGGGGGCCGCGCCGCCGTGGCCCTGCGCGAGCTGGCGCCTGGCGGGCGTGATGGGCAGACCGGGGTATGACATTCGTTCATTGACGCACGCGGCGCTGAAGGCGGCCTGAAGCCATGTCAAGCCCGGCGGTGCTACCGTCCTGCCCGCACCGAGAACTCGGCGACACCGCCATGCGACTGCTCCTGATCGAAGACGACGAACTGCTCGGCGAAGGCCTGCGCGACTTCCTGCGCGCCGATGGCCACGTCGTCGACTGGGCGCGCCGCCTGGGCGACATCGACGCCTACCGCGGCGAGTCCTACGACGCCTGGCTCGTCGACTGGCAACTGCCCGATGGCTCGGGGCTGGACTGGCTGGGCAACCAGCGCCGCCGCGGCGACGCCACGCCGGCGCTGATGCTCACCGCCCGCGACCTGCTGGCCGACCGCCTGCAGGGCCTGGACGGCGGCGCCGACGACTACATCGTCAAGCCCTTCGCCCCCGAGGAACTGGCGGCCCGCCTGCGCGCCGTGTGCCGGCGCAGCGCCGGAAGCGGCGGTGCACGCGTGGCCTTCGGCCCCGTGGCGGTGGACCTGGCGGCACGCTGTGCCTGGCGCGACGGCGAGCGCGTCGACTTGACGGCGCGTGAATGGGCGGTGCTGGAAGCGCTGACGCTGCGCCCCGGCCGCATCGTTGCCAAGGCCGAACTCGAGCGGCTGGTGTTGGGTTTCGACGCCGTGTTGGCGAGCAACGCCCTCGAGGTGCATGTGTCCAGCTTGCGCCGCAAGCTCGGGCGCGAGCTCGTGCAGACCGTGCGCGGCATGGGCTACCGCATCGGCGGGGGCGCGGCGTGAGCACGGGGACGGCCAGCAGTGGCGGCCTGCCGGCCCGCGGCGCGGACACGCCCACCCGCTCCATCCGGCACCGCCTGCTGCGTGCGCTGCTGCTGTGGGCGCTGCTGTGGAGCACCGCGCTGGCCATGGCCGTCTGGCTGGCGGTGCGCGAGGAGGTCGACGAACTGCTCGACGACGGCCTGAAGAGCGCGGCCGAGGAACTCATCGGCCCCATCCTGCGCAGCACGGCGGCCTCGGAACCTTCCGCTGCCGTGCCGCCGGCGCCGGCGCTGGTGACGGCGGCACCGAACGGCAAAGCCTTCGTCCCGCGTTTTGTCTGGCAGCTGGTGGCCCATGCCGACGGCGCCCGCCTGCTGCGCCATTCGCCAGGTGCACCGCTGCAGCCTCTGCGCGACACCCCCGCGCCCGGCTTTGCCAGCGTGCCCGGCTGGCGGGTCTATGGCCTGGCCCTGGGCGCCGAAGCGCAGCTGCTGTACGTGGCCCAGAGCCGCACCGAACGCGGCGAGGCGCTGGCCGAGGTGGGCCTGGCGGTGCTGCTGGCGGGCGTGCCGATGGGCTTGCTGGGCCTGCTGTGGCTGGGGGCACGTGTGCGGCAGGAGCTGGCGCCGCTGCAGGCGCTGTCGCAGCGCCTGGCCGCGCACGACCCCTTGCAGGCCGGCGCGACGCTGGGCGACGCGGCAGAGGAGGAACTGCAGCCCGTGCACCAGGCCATCGACGCGCTGGCCGCACGCCTGGCGCGCCGCGTGGCGCAGGAACGCTCGTTCACGGCGCACGCGGCACATGCGCTGCGCACGCCCCTGGCCGGCATCGACGCCCAGCTCGCGGTGGCCCTGCGCGAGGCGCCGCCCGAGCTGCAGCCGCGTCTGCAGCGCGTGCGCGCCGCAGCGGGGCGCCTTCAGCGTGTGGTGGCCGGGCTGCTGGCGCTGTTCCGCAGCGGCGTCGAGGTGCAGCGGGTGGCGATCGACCTGCCACACCTGGCCGCGCGGCTGCCCGTGGAAGGGCTGGTGGTGCAGGCGCAGGCCGGCGCGGCCATCGCCGCCGACGCCGACCTGCTCTCCGCCGCACTGCTCAACCTGCTGGACAACGCGCTGCGCCATGGCGCGACCACGGTGACACTGAGCACGCCGGCGCCCCAGCTGCTGCGTGTGCAGGACGACGGCCAGGGCCTGCCGCAGGCGCAGCGACTGAGCCTGCAGCAGGCATTGGACGCCGAGGACTACGCCGGCCGCACCGGCCTGGGCCTGATGCTGGCCGACCTGGTGGCACGGGCCCACGGCGGGCGGCTGCGGCTGCCCGAGGTCGGCTCGGGCTTCGCAGCCGAACTGCAGCTGGGGCCGGCGTGACGCGGCACGCGGCTAGCATGCCCACCCCATGACACGACCGCCGCCGTCCGAAGACGCGCAGGAGCCCCTTCCAGGGACCGGCGCCGACTCGGCTTACAAGAGCCGCGGAGGTGTCGGCCGAGTCTTCAACGCCTTCCGTTACTCGCTGGCCGGTTTCCGCGCCGCGCTGCGCCACGAAGCCGCCTTCCGGCAGGAACTGCTGGCGGGCGTGCCGCTGCTGGTGGCCTCACCCTTCCTGGCACCCGGGCGCTGGCAGCTGCTGGCCATGGTGGCCAGCGTGGTGTTGGTGTTCATCGTCGAGCTGCTGAACTCGGCCGTCGAGGCCCTCGCCGACGCGCTGAGCACCGAACACCACCCGCTGCTGGGCCGCGCCAAGGACCTGGGCAGCGCCGCGGTGATGCTGGCGCTGCTGGGCGTGCCCTTCACCTGGTTGCTGGTGCTTTGGCCGCGGTGAGCGGCCGGGCGCGGCAGGGCGTCAGGCGGCGGCCGGCCTGAAGTGCGCGCGCAATGCCAGCGCGGCGTCGGGCACGGCGCGGCTGGTTTCGTCCAGCGCGGCCAGGTCCTCGTCGGCCGGTGCCGTGGGGCCGTCGACACCTTCGATGCCGCCGCCCAGCGCCAGCAGTGGCGCGACGGTGGCGGTCAGCGCCGGGTCGGCCCAGGCGGCGTCCCAGGCGCTGGGCTGCAGGTCGACGGCCTGCAGGAAGCCTGCACACCAGTCGCGTGCATCGACGAACTCGTCGGCGCCCTTCTCGGCGATGCTGAACACCGGCTCCCAGTCGGCGGGCGCGGTATCGAGCTGGTGCTGCACGTGGCGCAGGTGGCGCAGCAGCTGCACCACGGTGGCCTTGCGCTGGCGCTTGCTGGTGAAGGGTTCGGCGGCTTCGTTGCCACCCGGGCCATCGCCGCCCCAGACCCAGGGCAGCCAGTCGGCAGTGGGCATGTCGGCCAGCAAGGCCGGCGGGCCGGCCAGCAGCGCGGTGAGGAAACCGTCGACGCCGTCGAGCGACATCACGCCGTCGGCGGGCAGGGCCTGCAGCAGGCGGTCGAGGCTGTCGAGCTCGGCCGGGTTCAAGGGCGTGACGGGGGAGGCGGGGTCGTAGCGGGGGTAGTCCACGGTGGTGCGGTGGTGCAGGGCAGGGGTGCGCAGTGTCGCCGACGGCAGCCGCGGTGTTTCAGGCGCCGGTCAGGCGCACGCGTGTGTCGCCCACCGTCACCTCGTCGCCGGCGCGCAGCTTGCGGCCGCGGCGGATCTCGGTCTGACCGTTGACCTGCGCCCCACCCGCGGTGATGAGCGCCTTGGCGCCGCCGCCGCTGGGTGCCAGGCCCGTGGCCTTGAGCAGCGCGTCGAGTGTGATGTGTTCGCCGCGCAAGGCGAAGTCCTGGATCGCGTTCATGGCGGTATTTGAACGCAGATGCGGCGACGGGCCGGCGCGGCGGCGGTGATGTCCAATGCAAACCCCGTCACCCACGATGCTGCCCATGGCCCGCCTGCCCTACGCCGACCTGAACCACCCCGAAGCCGAACCGCTGGTGCAGCGCATCGTCGCCGAGCGCGGCCACGTGCTTCACCTCTACCAGATGCTGCTGCACAGCCCGCCGCTGGCCGAGGGCTGGCTGACCTACCTGACCGCGGTGCGGCAGAAGCTGTCGATAGGCGGCGCGCTGCGTGAACTGATGATCATGCGCGTGGCGCTGCTCAACGGCGCACCGTACGAAGCCTTCCAGCACGCGCCCATCGCGCTGAAAGAGGGTGTGAGCCAGGCGCAGCTGGACGCGCTGGCACAGTGGGCCGACAGCCCGCTCTTCGACACCACCCAGCGCGCCGTGCTGGCGCTCACCGACGCGATGACCCGCGACATCCACTTCGCGCCCGAGATCATGACCGCCGTGCGCGACGCCCTGGGTGAACGGGGCGCGGTGGAAGCGTCGGCCACCATCGCGGCCTACATCATGGTCTCGCGTTTCCTGGAAGCGCTGCAGATCCACGCCGATGACGTGCGCTGATTCGGCACTCAGACCGCGCCCGTGAAATCGCGCGCGGGCCTTGGGCTGGCGTGCAAACCCGTGCGGGCTTGCACGTCCACGCTCAGCCCGGTCGCAAGCATGCGCCCGGGCCTTCGGCAGACGAGCGACAGGCCGCAAAGGGCCTGTCGCTCGTCCAGCCTCAGCGTTCGGCGATGTAGTGCTGCAGCACGGGCACCGTGCCCGGCTGCAGGTGTTCGAGCAGCCGCGCCTCCAGCTGCTGGTCGGCCAGCGTGCCGCGCGCGCGCTGGTGCAGGTAGTCGGCCCAGCTGGTGACGAGGAAACGTTCGGTGAAGCGTGTCGGGTCCGACAGATCGCGGTAGACACGCCAGACGTTGGCGCCGTCGCGCCGGCGCGGGCCGCGCAGCAGGCTCACGTCGTCGAGGAAGGCGGCCGTGCGCTCGGCGCGCACGCGGTAGCTGATCTCCACCGCCACCGGGCCGGCGGAGGGGTCGGGTTCGTGGGCGACGAAGAGGTCCTGCGACAAAGGCACCTGCGTCACCTCGTGCAGTTCGCTCATGCGCAGCGGGAAGGGCCGTGCCAGCGCCAGCCCGGCGGCCATCGCCGCGGCGCCGAGCAGCAGCGCCGGCGTCAGCCCGACGATGCTGGAGACCGCGCCCCAGAGGGCCGAGCCGATGGCAAATGCGCCTAACGCGCAAAGTGTGTGCAGGCTGGTGGCGCGTGCACGCACCCATGGCGGCACGCTGGTCTGGGTGGCGGTGTTGTAGGTGCTCATCACGCTCATCCAGCTGGCGCCGCCGGCCATCAGCGCGGCATAGGTCAGCCAGCGCGCTGACGACAGCGCCGCCACCACCATCACCACGGCGAAGACGACGCCACCCACCAGCACCAGGCGTTCGAGGCCGAGCCTGGCGCGCAGCCGCCCGATGACCAGCCCGGCCAGCACCGCGCCGGTGCCCAGGCAACCCATCAGCAGGCCGAAGCCGGTGGCGCCCAGCCCCAGTTGGCGTTGGCCGATGACGGGCAGCAGCGCCCACAGCGCCGAACCCGCCGCGCTGTAGGCGCCGGTGCGCACCAGCTGGGCCAGCAGCGTTTCCGAATGTCGTGCAAAACGCAGCGCACTGAGCATGCCGCCCCACAGCCGTTCGGCCGGCAGGCGAGAAGGCGGGTGCGGCCGCGGCGGGTGGCGACGCACGCCTTCGAAGAGCGCCGCCACGCCCAGCAGCGCCAGCGCAAAGACCCAGCCCGGACCGGCCTTCGCATAGACCCAGCCCGCCATCGCCGGCCCCAGGGCGCGGGCGCTGTTGTAGGCAATGCCCACGGCGGTGATGGCCTGCGGCAGCTCGTCGCGCGGCACCACGTCGACGATGGCCGAGTTCCACGAAGGCGACAGCACCGCCGTGCAGCAGCCGGCCAGGAAGGTCAGCAGCAGCAGCGTACCCGCGCCGGCCACGCCGAAGAGGAAGAGCGCGGCCAGCAGCCCCACCACCACGGCCTGGACGGCCAGCGCACCCAGCATCAGGCGGCGGCGGTCGGTGGTGTCGGCCAGCACACCGGCGGGCAGCACCAGCAGGAACATGGGCAGGAAGACGGCCGTCTGCACCAGTGCCGCCAGGAAGGACGAGCCGGTCACTTCCACCATCAGCCAGGCCGCCGCCATGGCCTGCATGGCGTTGCCGATGAAGTAGATGCTGCCGCCGCCGAGCAGCGCGCGAAAGCCGGTGTGGCGCAGCGTGGCGCGGATGGACGGGGGGGCGACCGACATCTCGCGAGCATCGCATGCCGACCGACGTCGAGTCGGGGGCCTTCGCGCCTTCTCGGTTATGTTCGCCGCTTCGATCGGCGTTGCAGCCTTCCGACCCGAGAACCACAGGTGCCCCTTGACGATCCAGCTCTACGCCTTCGACACCCCCAACGGCCGCAAGATCAGTGTCGCGCTGGAAGAGATGGGCCTGCCCTACGAGACGCACATCGTCGACATCGGCAAGGGCGAACAGTTTCAGCCGGCTTTCCTGAAGATCAGCCCGAACAACAAGATCCCGGCCATCGTCGACACCGCAGGCCCCACGGGCGCGCCGGTGAGTGTGTTCGAGTCGGGCGCCATCCTGCTCTACCTCGCCGAGAAGACCGGCCGCTTCCTGCCGCCCGACGCCGTGGCGCGCGTGGCGGTCTACGAATGGCTGATGTTCCAGATGGGCGGTTTCGGCCCCATCCCGGGCCAGGTGCACCACTTCGCCGCGCTGGAAGACGTGGCCGACCGCCGCTACGGGCTGCAACGATTCATGGCCGAGACACGCCGCCTTTACGGCGTGATGGAACGGCGCCTGGCGGAACACGAGTTTTTCGCTGGCGCACTGTCGATCGCCGACCTCGCCATCCTGGGCTGGGTCTGGCGCCATGCGAGGCACCAGGTGGACCTCGCCGACTTCCCGCACGTGCAGCGCTGGTACCAGGCCCTGATGGCACGGCCGGGCGTGCAGCGTGGCTTCGCCGTGCCGCTGCGCCGCGGCTGAAGCCGCGCCACGGCCGGAGACAGCCGCAGAATGCAGGCCACGGCGGGCGTGGGCCCGCGCCTGCAGGAGCGCACGATGGGTTGGTTCTCGAAGAAGGACGAGGGGTTCTTCCTCTCCACCGTGGTGCCGAACGGCGAGGGCGCGACGGTGGCGCGTTACCTCGGCCTGGTGAATGGCGAGGCCATCATCGGCGCCAACATCTTCCGCGACATGTTCTCGTCGGTGCGCGACGTGGTGGGCGGCCGCGCCGGCGGCTACGAGCGTGCGCTTTCCGGCGCACGCGACGCGGCGCTGGAAGACATGGTCGCCGCCGCGAGGGAGATGGGCGCCGACGGCGTGGTCGGCATCGACTTCGACTACGAGGTGCTGGGCGAGGCCAACGGCATGATGATGGTGGCCGTCAGCGGCACGGCGGTGAAGATGGGCTGAGCGCCAATGCGCCGGCGCCGGTACAACGGCCGATGTCGCCGGATAGCGTGACGGCGTAGATGTGGCACGGGCCCCACTCGTCTTCCATCGTGCGTTCGAAGCGCATGCCCACCTTCTGCGCGATGCATACCGAGGCGGCGTTGCCCGGCGTGATGAGGGAGATCAGCCGCGCCAGCCCCAGGGTGTCGCGGGCATGGACGACGATGGCCTGCGCGGCTTCGGTGGCGTAACCCTGGCGCTGGTGCGCCGTGTCGATGAGGTAGGCCAGCTCGACCTCGTCGCGGCCATCGACCGTCCACGGCAGCAGGCCGCAGCGCCCGAGCAGGCGGCCCGAAGCACGGTCCACCGTGGCCCACAGGCCCAGCCTCGGATGCCGGGGGTGGCCGTGGGCGAAGTAGGCCAGCTCGCGCGCGGTTTCATCGCGTGTCTGGGTGCCGTCGGGGAAGAAGCGGCGCAGCTCGGGGTCGGCGTACATCGCGGCCAGCGCGTCGAGGTCACGCGCTTCCAGGTGGCGCAGCTGCAGGCGTGGCGTGTGGAGGATGTGCATGCCGGGACCGTCGAGCATCAGGGGCACTCGGCGCCGGTGCTGCGTCGCCAGGTCGGCGCGGCCGAACTGCCGGCGGCGGGTGCCGTGCGCAGTTGTTCGTCGGTGGCCGAGGCGATCCAGGCCAAGCCGCCGCTGCCCAACAGGTGCAGCGTCGTGCCGTCGATGCGCCCGCTGTAGCTGCGGCGTTCGGGGCCGTCGTCGAGCGTGGCCTGCAGCGCCTGGTAACGCTGTTCGATGCGCAGCGATGCACCACCTGCAGCGCACCAGAGCCCGTCGACCTTCGCGGGCACCGTCCACAAGTGCAGGCGGCTGGTCTTCTCCAGCCCGATGGTCTTCTGCGGCACGGCCAGCGTCAGCGTGCGGTCGGGAAGCCAGTCGCCCAGGTCCCAGTCGTGCGAGACGATGCGGGTGCCCGGGGCCAGCGCCAGGAGGCGCGGTCGCAATGCCAGGTTCACTTCGGGCAGCAGGTACATCGTGACCACCGTGGCTGGCGCGAGCTCGGTGGCGAAGAGGTCCTGCACCTCGAAGCGCGTGCGCGCCTCGACGCCGGCGCGGCGCGCGTGCTCGCGGCTCTGCGCCACCAGCTCGGGCACGATCTCCACGCCCACGCCGCTGGCGCCGAAGCGCTTGGCCGCGGTGATGACGATGCGCCCGTCGCCCGAGCCGAGGTCGATGACGTGGTCCTTCGCGCCGACGCCGCCCATCTCCAGCATCGCCACCGCGACGTGGTCGGGCGTGGTGATGAAGGGCACGTCCTCGACCAGCGGTGTGGGTGTGACCGGGGTGGCGTGGCCCAGCGGCAGCAGCACGGCGCACACGAGACTTGCAAGGCGGCGGTGCAATGTCGGCGTCATGGTGCCGCATGCTATCTGCGCCGTGCCGGCTACATCCGTGTTCAGTGCAGTGCGGCTGGTGTCGGCCCGTTGCGGACGTTCGTGAACGTCTGCTTTGGCGCGTTGACTGTGGTGGCGGCAAAGGGCTGTCCGGGCGGGGCACGGCGGGCGACTGAAGCGGCCTTCGCTGCGCTCAGGCTGCCCTGCGGTGCTCGGGTCCA